>CAZRLR010000289.1:0-6003 GCA_964600395.1 uncultured Conexibacter sp. | reverse complement strand
GAGGCCCCCGGCCTCGGGCGGCTGCGCGTCCCGCGGCAGGGCCAGGTCCGCCTGCCCTGCGGCGCCGCCGGCCTCGTCTCGCGCGGCTGGGGGGCGACGCAGCTGCCCGCGCGGCGGACCGGCCTGCAGGGCACCGTCGACCTGCCCGCTCTCGACGCCGGCCGTCCGCTCGCCCTGCATGGCTGCGGCCCGCTGACGCTGCCCGCCGCCGACGTCGAGGTGCGCGGCGCCGCCGGCCCGCTCGTGGTGGACCGCCTGCGCCTGACGGGCGCCGCGCCGTCCGGGACCCCGGTCGCCCCGGCGGGCACGCGCCGGGTCCTCTCCGCGGGCCACGCCGACGGGACCGACCGCACCGGCGCGTCCGTGCGCACGACCGCCCCGGCGTGGCTCGTCCTGGGCCAGAGCTACAGCCGCGGCTGGCGCGCGCGCTGCGACGGCCGCGACCTCGGCGCGCCCGTCCCGCTGCAGGGCTACGCCAACGCGTGGCCCGTCGCCGCGCCCGGCTGCCGCACGCTGGACTTCCGCTACGGGCCGGACGCGATCATCCGCCCGGCGCTCGTGCTCTCGGGCGTCGGCGCCGCGACGCTGCTGGCCTTCCTGCTCGGCGACGCGGTCCGCCGGCGCCGCCGCGGCCGCGCGGACGAGTCGCTGGTGGAGGACGGCGCCCCGGCGCACCCGGCGCACCCCGCCTTCGCGCCCGGCCGTCCCGTCGCCCTGCCGCGGCGCCGGGCGCTGGCCTGGGGCGTCGTGGCCGGTGCGGTGATCGGCTTCCTTTTCGCGCTGCGCGCCGGCGCGGTCCTCGGGCCCGTCGTCGCGCTCATCCTCTGGCGCGCGCCCGCCGACCGCCGGCTGCTGCTCGGCGCCGGCGTCCTGCTGGGGCTCGTCGTCCCGGCGGTCTACGTCGTGCAGGACCTCGCGCTCGACGATCCCGGCGGCTTCGACACCGCCTACGCGACCGCCCGCATCTGGGCCCACTGGCCCGCCGTCGGCGCGGTGACGCTGCTGGGCGTCGTGCTCGCCCGGGTGCTCTGGCGCCCGCGTCCGCGCCTACGGTCAGGCCGCGCGCGGCCGGCGACCGACGCTCAGTAGGGCCAGGGCCCGTCGCGGTGGCCGAGCCACCGCGCGGGGGCCCGCAGGCCCGCGACGAGCAGGACCTTCACGACGACGTTGCGCGCCAGCCACGGCAGCTGCGCGAGTTGCCGCGCGACCGAGCCCGGGGTGTTCGCGGTCCGCTCGTACAGCGCCAGCGAGCGCGCCCGCCCGCGGTAGCGCCAGCCGCGGTGCAGGACCATGTGCCGCAGGAGCGCGCCCGTCACGCCGATCGAGGAGAAGCTGTCGTGCACGAGCATGAAGCCGCCCTCGGGCACGCGGTCGCCCCAGCGCCGCAGGTCGTCCAGCGCCGGGCCGTAGCGGTGGGCGCCGTCGACGAAGAGCACGTCGATCGGGCCCTCCACCTCGTCCAGCGCCTCGCCGGAGAACGCCCGGACGTGCCGGATCCGGTCGCGGACGCCGGCCTTGACGAGGTTCGCGTTGAAGACGTCGTGGTCCTCGTCGCCGAGCTCGGGCTGGGCCTCGATCTCCTGCGGGCCGCGGTCCGAGCCCAGGTGCGGGTCGATGCAGGTGATGCGCGCCCCCGGGGCGGCCGCCAAGGCCAGCGTGATCGCCGAGCGCCCGCGGAAGGAGCCGATCTCGACGATCTGGCCGTCGGCCGGCACCGTCCGCGCGGCGGTGTGGAGGCTCGCCACCTGGTCGGGGGAGAGCCAGCCCTCCACGCCGTCCAGCACGCCGAGGGTCGTGTGCAGGTCGGTCATGCGGGGACCGCCGGACGGTCGGGCCCGGGCCAGGCCCGGACGGCGAGGGAGAGCACCGCGCCCGCGGCCACGAGCTGCATGACCGCGACGGTCACCGCGAAGCCCGTGATCGAGAACGACTTGGCGAACAGGAGGATGACCTCGCCGACCGCCACGGCGGCCAGCACCCAGAGGAAGCGCACCTCGCCGAGGGCGATCATGAACTGCACCGTCAGGTAGGCGACGGCCAGCAGCGTCATCGCCAGGCCCAGGACGAGCAGTGCCGGGGCGGCGTCGACCGTGTCCGGCCCGAAGGTCGTGCGCAGCAGCAGCGCGGGGACGAAGGCGAAGATGAGCAGCGCCGGCGCGGCGACGACGGCCAGCACGCCGAGGGCGCGCCAGAGCACCGGCCGCGGGTCCAGGCCGGCCGCCGCGCGTGAGGTCGCCTGCGGCAGGACCTGCAGGCCGACGCCGATCGCGACCCAGACGACCGCCTTGGCCGCCACGGCCGCCACGGCGTAGGAGCCGGCGCGGTCGTGGCCGAGCTGGTGGCGGGCGATGATGACGTCGACGTTCTGCAGGACGGCGAGCAGCAGCAGCCCCCCGATCGGGACCCAGCCGTTGCCGATCAGGTCGCGCAGCCGCCCGGCGGGCTCGCCGGCGGCCGCCGGATCCCCGAGGCGCCCGCGGATCGAGTCCGCGAGGAACAGGGCGACGACGCCGAAGCAGAGCGCCGTGGCGACGAACGCCCCGGTGACGCCGGCGATCGCCGCGAGCGTCAGGCCGAGGATGAGGCGCGCGAACGCCTCGCCGACGATGCTCACGCCGACGGGGCGGAAGGCGTGCAGGCCCTGCAGCACCCCGCGCTGGAGGGAGACGAGCAGCCACATGACGCCGGTCGCCGGGATCGCCGCCGCGGCCCAGGAGTGCTCGGGCGTGCCGATGACGGACGCCAGCGGGACCCGGACGGCGGCCCCGAGCGCGACGAGCGCGACGAGCGAGAGCAGCAGCGCCCGTGTCCAGCCGTTGACGGTGCGCGCCATCGCGTCGCGGTCGCCCAGGCGGCCGAGCGCGACCTCGCGGGCGGCGGCGGCCTGCAGCGACTGGCCGCCGACGAGCAGGATGAGGAAGGCGGAGACGAGCGCCGCCAGCGCGCCGTAGCCGTCCTTGCCGAGCATCCGCGTCACCGCGACGGTGAAGATGAGCTGGATGGCGTTGTTGACGAGGCTCGCCCCGGCCAGCGCCCCGGCCTTGCCGGTGTCCGACGCCCGCAGGCGCCCGGCCAGGGAGCGCTGGGGGACGGCCGCGGTGGCCTCGAGGACTCCGAGGTTCGTCCGGGCGGTGGCCTCCCACGTGAAGCGCTCGGCGCGTTCGCGGGCGGCGTCCCCGAGGCGGTGGCGCAGCGCGTCGTCGGCGCACAGCTCGGCGACGTGCTCGCACAGCTCGGCGGGCGTGTCGGCCAGCAGCCCCGTGTGGCCGTCGACGATCGACTCGGGCAGGCCGCCGACCCGCATGGCCGCGGTGGGCGTCCCACGCAGGGCGGCCTCCATGACCGTCAGGCACCAGCCCTCCGCGCTGGAGGCCGTCAGCGAGACCCAGGCCTGGTCGTAGAGGTGGTTCTTCTCCTCCTCGGAGACGAAGCCGTGCAGCGTCACCCGCTCGCGCAGCCCGCGTTCGGCGATCTGCGCCTCGAGCGCCTCGCGGTGGTCGCCGTCCCCGGCGATGTCGAGCGTCGCGCCCGGGACGGCCTCCAGCGCGTCGAGGACGTGCTCGATGCGCTTGTAGGCCTTCAGGCGCCCGAGGTACAGCAGGCGCGGCGTCGGTGCGCGCTCGACGACGTCCACGCCGGAGGGGTCCACGCCGAGGTAGGCGACGGTGATGTGCTCGTCGGGCACGCCGAGGGCCACGAGGTCGGCGCGCGCCGCCTCGGAGATCGTCAGGACGGGGCGCGAGCGGTAGAGGACCGCCAGCGGGAGGCGCTCGAGCAGGAACGCCGCGACCCGGCCCTTGAGGCCGAGCTCGGTCACGTAGTGCTCCTGGTGCACGTGGTGCACGAGCGTCACGCACGGGATGCGAAGCCACCACCACAAGGGGGTGAAGAACGCGATGCCGTTGACGACCTCCAGGACGACATCCGCGTCGGCGCCGACGCCGCGGCGCGTCGCCAGCGCCGCCCGGCCGAAGACGGTCAGCCGGCTGCCCATGCGGTGGATCGTCAGGCGCTCGTGCGGGGTCGAGACCGGTTCGCAGCCCGCGTAGGAGCCCGCGACGACGGTGACGGTGTGGCCCCAGGCGATCCAGCGCGCCACCTGCCCGTACAGGTTCGTGCCCGTGCCGCCCCCCTGGGGGTGGGTCCAGTCCCGGTCCGTGAGGAGCAGGATGTGGCGGGCAGCAGGCTGTGCGGGGCCGTCGAGCACTGCAGGCGACCGTATCGCAGGGGCAGGCGCGAGCGCCGTGCGCACGACGCCGCCCCGGCCGGCGCCGGCCGGGCGGTGGCGAACAGCCTGACCGGGCGCCGATCCGCTCGCGCCGTACAATGCCCGGCGTGCTGACCCCGCGCCGCCTGCCCACCTTCGCCGTCACCGCCGTCCTCGCCGGGGCGGCGCTCGGGGTGCCCGCCGGAGCCTCGGCCCAGAGCGCGGGCGACGATCAGTACCAGGACCCGCTCGCCGGCCAGACGACGACGCAGACCGCGACGCCCACGACGCCGGCGACCGCGCCGCAGCTGACGCCGAGCGCCGGGACGTCCTCCGGCAGCGGCAGCTCGTCACCCTCCTCGTCCTCCTCGGGGACCGCCCCGCAGGCCGCCTCCGGGACGGCCGTGACGCCGGGGCCGACGCTCTCGGCCCCGACGCAGTCGACCGCGACCAGCCTGCCGAACACCGGCGTGGACGGGCGGGTGATCGCGGCGCTCGGCCTGGGCCTGCTGCTGTGCGGCATCGGGCTGCGCCTGCGCACCGCGCGCGAGCGGTTCTGACCCGACGTCCGGCATCTAGCCTGTCGTCACGGTGACCACCCGCGCCCCGCACGAGACGACGTCCCCCGAGCAGACCGAGGCCCTCGGCGCCGAGCTGGCCGCCACGCTGCAGGCCGGCGACGTGGTCCTGCTCTACGGCGAGATGGGCGCGGGCAAGACGACCTTCGTCCGCGGCGCCGTGCGCGCGCTGGGGCACGCCGGCCCCGTGACGAGCCCGACCTACACGATCGCGCGCCACTACGAGGACGGGCCGGTGCCCGTCGCCCACCTGGACCTGCACCGCCTCGCCGACCTGCAGGACGAGGACCCCGCCTTCCTCGAGGACCACCTGGACGGCGGGCGCATCGCCTTCGTCGAGTGGCCGCAGGTCGCCGACGAGGCCCCGGAGCTCGCCGCCCGGGTCGCCGCCCGCGTGCACCTGGAGCACGTCGCGCCCGACCGGCGGCGCGTGCGGGTGACGCGGTGATCGTCCTCGGCCTGGACACGGCGACCGCCGACACCTCGGTCGCCCTCCTCAGCGACACCGACGGCCTGGCGCTCGAGCTCGCCCGCCACCACCGCCCGGCCCCCGGCGAGCGGCCCGGCCACGCCGAGCAGCTGCTCGGCCTCGCCGGCGACGTCCTGCACGAGGCGTCGCTGACCTGGGGGGCGGTGGACCGCATCGCCGTCGGGGTCGGCCCCGGCACCTTCACCGGGCTGCGCATCGGCGTGGCCACCGCGCGCGCGCTCGCGCAGGCGACGGGCGCGCAGCTGGCCGGGATCTCGACGCTGCACGCGCTCGCGCACGCCGCCGCCACGGCCGACGACGGCGTCACCGTCCTGGCCTGCGTCGACGCGCGCCGCGGCGAGGTCTTCGCCGCCGCCTGGGCGCCCGGCGGCGCCGGCGTCCTGCCCGCCGGCGCCGTCCCGCCGGCCGACCTGCCGGCGCTCGTGGCGCGCCTGCGCGGCCGCGTGCTGGCGGTGGGGGACGGGGCCGTGCGCTACCGCGACGCCCTCGGCACGGCGGAGGTCCCGCCCGACGACGACGCCCGCCACCACGTCGACGCCCGCGCGATCTGCGCGCTGGCGCGGTACGCCCCCGCGGCCGACCGTGACACGCTCATGCCCGACTACGTCCGCGACCCCGACGCGGTCCGCCGCCCGCGCGCCGGCGCCGTGTGACATGCCCGACCGTCCCGCCTTCGACATCCGCCGCCTGACCTACGCCGATCTGCCGCAGGTCATCGCGATCGAGCG
>CAZRLR010000288.1:0-6019 GCA_964600395.1 uncultured Conexibacter sp. | reverse complement strand
AGCACCAGTCCGAGCGCCCCGCCGAGCAGGCCGTAGCCGACGAGGGCCAGCGCGGTGCGCGCCCCGGCCGACGCCACGTCCCCGGCGCCCCAGGCGGCGATGTCGCCGCCCTGCCCGCCGGCGAGCGCGAGGGCGGCGAGGGCGCCGGCGGCGGTCGCCACGAGCGCCGCTGCGACGCAGACGGCCGCGACCGCCGCGAGCTGCCCGCCGAGCAGCGTCGGCCGCGACGGCTGGCGGACGAGGAGGGTCCGCAGCGTGCCGTGCTGGAAGCCGCTCGCCACGGTCTGAGCGCCGACGGCGACGGCGATGATCCCGAGGAAGGTCATCGCGTTCGACAGCCCGTGGACGATGCCGTCGCTCTGGGCCAGCTCGGCGAGGGTCGCGCCCTCGGGCCCCGGCCCGGGACCGGACGACGGCCGCACCGACGCGGTGGTGAACGTGATGACGGTGGCCAGCAGCGTGAAGGCGGCGCTCGCGCCCAGCACGGTGAGCAGCAGGCGCGGGCGCGCGAGGGCGACCCAGGCCGAGCGGGTGGCGCGGATCATCGGTCCGCCTCCGTCTCGGTCAGGGCGAAGAACGTCGCCTCCAGGTCCGGCCGCGAGGCGACGATCTCGACGAGCACGACACCGTGCGCGCCGGCCCAGCGGTTGACGGCGGCGGCGGTCGTGTCGTCCCCGTCGCAGCGCACCTGCCCGGCGTTGACGTCGACGTGCTCGGCGACCGTGCGGACGTGCGCGGCCAGGCGCCCCACGTCGTCCGGGTGCTCGGGGCGCAGGCAGAGCCGCGGGCGCTGGGCGGCGAGCAGGTCCTCGAGCGGGCCCGCGAACAGCAGCCGGCCGTCGCGGACGACGACGAGGTCGTCGCAGATGACCTCGATCTCGTCGAGCAGGTGGGAGGAGACCAGGACGGTCGTGCCCCCGTCGGCGAGGTCCCGCAGGAGGTCGCGGACCTCGCGGATGCCGGCGGGGTCGAGCCCGTTCGTCGGCTCGTCGAGGATCAGCAGCCGGGGGTCCGGCAGCAGCGCCGCGGCGATCCCGAGCCGCTGGCGCATGCCGAGCGAGAACTCGCGGACGCGGTCCTCGGCGCGCGCGGTGAGCCCGACGGCGGCCAGGACGCGGCCGATGCGATCCTCGTGACCGTCCAGCCGGGCGAGCATGAGCAGGTTCTGGCGGGCGCTGAGCTGCGGCAGGAACGCGGGCCCTTCGATCATCGCGCCGACGTGCGGGAGGTAGCGGCTCGGCTGCTCGAGCGGGGCACCGAGGACGGTGGCCGTCCCCGAGGTGGGGGCGGTCAGGCCGAGGAGCATCCGGATCGTCGTCGTCTTGCCGGCGCCGTTGGGGCCGACGATCCCGCAGATGCGCCCGGTGTGCAGCGCGAAGCTCAGCGCGTCGACGGCGACGCGGTCGCCGTAGCGCTTCGTCAGCCCGTCGAGCTGCAGCGCGACGGGGGCGGCCGCGGCGGCCGGGGCGGCCGCGGTGGGCGGAGGGACGTCGGTGGTGGCGGGCATGGACCGGATCTCAGCCGACGCGACCAAGGGCACGGTATGCACCGTCGAAGAGGACCCGAAGAACCCGCCCCGACGTCGAAGTGAAACGAGGCTATGACAACTTCTGTACGCTCGCCCGCGGTCATGTCCCGCACCCGCCGTCCGCTGCTCCTCGCCCTCGCGCTCGCCGCCGCCCTCGCCCCCGCGGCGAGCGCCGCCGCGGCGCCGACCGTCGTCCGCGACGGCAACGCCCGCTTCGAGGTCATCACCCCGACGCTCGTCCGCGTGCAGCTCGCCGCCGACGGGCGCTTCGAGGCCGGCCGGACGCAGCTGACGGCGGACGGGCTGGCGGTCCGTGCGCCGAAGGTCCGCGTGACGAGGACGGCCGCTGAACTCGTGCTGCGCACGAGCCGCGCGACGATCCGCTGGCGCCGCGGCGCCACCGACCTGGCCGCCGGCACCCTGCGCGCTCGCGTCGACGGCCGCCTCCTGCGCCCGCACACCGGCACCGACCCGCAGTCCCTCGGCGGCTGGCGGCGCTCGCTGGACATCACCGACGGCCCGGTGCCGCTGCACCCCGGCGTCCTCTCGCGCTCGGGGTGGGCGGTCATCGACGACACCCAGAGCGCGCTGACCGACGGCGACACCGCCCGCCCGCGCCCGTCGCGCACCGGGGCCTATCTCGACGCGTACGTCTTCCTCGCCGGCGCCAAACCCGTCCGTGCCCTGCAGGACCTGCGCGTGCTCACCGGGCCGTCCCCTTTGCTGCCGCGCAAGGCCTTCGGCGTCTGGTTCTCCAAGTGGTACCCGTACGGTGCGAACGACGTCTCGACGCTCCTGGCCCGCTTCCGGGAGGAGCAGGTCCCGCTCGACACGCTGTCGCTCGACACCGACTTCAAGCGCGTCAACGAGCCCGCCGGCGCCGCGGTCGGCGCGCAGACGGTCGGCCACACGGGCCTGCCGTACTCGTGGAACGGCTGGGACTGGAACAAGGACCTGTTCCCCGACCCGGCCGCCTTCGTGAACGCCGCTCACGACGCGGGCGTCGCGCTCGCGCTGAACGTCCACCCGTCGATCGACTCGCGCGACCCGCGGTTCGCCCGGACGCAGGCGACCGCCGAGGGCCGGTTGCAGGCCTCGGACTCCTGCCGCCTCGTGCAGGCCGACCTGCAGGGCGGCAGCTGCGAGGTCTTCGACTGGGCCGACCCGGACCAGCTGAAGGCGTACTTCGACCTGCACGCCCCGTTCGAGCGCGACGGCATCGACCTGTGGTGGCTGGACTGGTGCTGCGACGCGTCCTCCGCCGGCGTGGCGGGCCTGACGCCCGACACCTTCATCAACCGCGCCTACGCGCGCCGCCAGCGCGCGCGGGGCTCACGCTGGCCGGCGTTCTCGCGCATCGGCGGCTCCTACCAGGCCGGCTTCGCCGCCCGGGTCGGCAACAGCGCCCTCGCCGACCACGCCAGCACGATCCAGTTCACCGGCGACACGTGCGGCGGTTTCGCGCAGCTCGCCTTCGCCGCCGAGTACACCGCGGCCACCGCCGCGATCGCCCAGAACTACGTCTCGCACGACATCGGCTCCTTCCACTCGGTCTCGCCGACCGGGGTCTGCGACAGCCAGCTCAGCCCGCTGCTGACGCCGACGGACAACTCGCTGCCCGACGACCTCTACGTCCGTTGGGTCCAGCTCGGCGTCTTCCAGCCGCTCGAGCGCCTGCATTCCCACCACGGCAAGCGGCTGCCCTGGGAGTACGGCGAGCCGGCCCGCACGATCGCGGCCGACGCCCTGCGCCTGCGCGAGGCGCTCAACCCGTACCTGTACACGACCGCCCGCGCCGCCCACGACACCGGCGTCCCGATGGTCCGGCCGCTGTACCTCGCGTGGCCGACGCTCGACGCGGCCTACGAGCACCCGACGCAGTACCTGCTCGGCCCGGACCTCCTCGTCGCCCCGGCGGTCACCGCGGGCAGCACCGTCACGCAGAGCACGTGGTTCCCGCCCGGGGAGTGGACGGACCTGCAGACCGGCGAGCGCCACCGCGGCCCCGGCGTCGAGCGCCTGCAGGTGCCGCTGTCGCGGATCCCGGTCTTCGTCCGCGCCGGCGCGACGCTCACGCGGCAGCCCGCGGTCGCGACGACCCCCACCGCGCCGCCGCGCACCGTCCTGCTCACCGCCGCGCGCGGGACGGGGACGTCGACGCTCTACGACGACGACGGGGTCAGCCTCGCCGACGCCGGCCGCCGCCCGACGCTCACCCGGATCCGCCAGACCCGCACCGGCACCCGCACCCGGCTGACGATCGTCCCGCCCGTGCGACGCTCCGCCGCCCTGCCCGCCCGCCGCACCTGGACGGTCGCCCTCGTCGGCTACGCGGCGCCGCGGCGCGTGACGGTCGACGGCCGGACGGTGCGCGCGGGCTACGACCCGGCGACGAAGACCGTCACCGTCACCGCCGCCGCCCGCAGCACCGCCCGGCCGGTGCGGATCGACGTGGACGCCGCCGGGGCGTGACGCCGGACGCCGCCGCCCGTCCGCGCCGCTCCTACGGCGGCGCCAGCCCCGAGGAGCGCGACCGGCGTCGGCGCGAGGCGCTGTGGGCCAGCGCGCTGGAGCTCTTCGGGACGGCCGGCTACGCGGCGACGAGCGTTGAGCGCATCTGCTCGCACGCCTCGGTGAGCACCCGCAGCTTCTACGAGCTGTATGCCGGGCGCGAAGCGCTCTTCCTCGCGCTCTACGACGCACTCGTCGACGCCATGGCCGCGCGCCTCGGCGAGGTCGTCGACGGCGGGGGGGACGACCCGGAGGCGGTCATCCGCGCGGCGATCGGCGAGCTCGCCGACGCCTTCGACGCCGACCCGCGCCTGGCGCGCGGCGTCCTCGTCGAGGTGCTGTCGGGCGGCCGCGACGGCGAGGCGCGACGCCGCGCGGCGATCGACCGCTTCGTCACGATCGCCGCGGACGGGATGCGCCGGCTCATGGACGCCGGCACGATCCCGCGCCACGACCCGACGACGACCGTCGCCGTCCTCGTCGGCGGCGCCATCGAGGTGCTCACGCGGCACGCCGGCGACGCGGGGCGGCCCACGCGTGACGAGCTGCTCGACGAGCTCGTCCGCCTCTGGCTGCTCGCCTTCGGCCTTCCCTGACGGACCACGCGCGCCGCCGCCGAGCACGACGACGGACTTGACATGTTTTGCAATATCCGTCAGGTTCGTCGCCATGTCCACCGCCCTGAGCCTTCGCTCGGCCGCGACGCGCGCAGCGCTCCTGGAGGCGGCGCTGCACGAGTTCTCCGCCTTCGGCCTGCGCCGTGCCTCCGTCGAGGACGTCGCCCGCCGTGCCGGGGTGTCGCGGCAGACCCTCTACTCGCACTGGCGCAGCAAGGACGACCTCTTCCGGTCGCTCGTCGAGACGATCCACGCCGAGCAGGCCGTCGCGATGGAGGAGGCGCTCGACGCGCCGGCCGCCGACGTCGAGGCGCGCATGATCGCCGTCCTGGAGGCCCGCTTCCTGCGCTTCGTCGAGCTGACGGCCGTCTCCCCGCACGCGGCCGAGCTCTACGACCTGCACGGCCGGCTCTGCGGTGACGTCGCGCGGGCGTCGCAGGAGCGCTCCGAACGGCTGCTGGCCCGGATGCTCCGCGACGCGCAGAAGCGCGGGGAGATCGACCTCGCCCGTTCGGGGCTGAGCGCCCCCCGCGCGGCCCGGGTGCTCTTCGATTGCGCCCACGGCGCCAAGGGGGAGGACCCGTCGCTCGCGACGCCGGCCGAGTTCCGCGAGCGCCTCGCCCGGGTCGTCCGCCTGCTCGTCACCGGGCTGCGGGCATGACCCGCTCGGGGCTCGTCGTCGGCGGCGGCTTCGGCGGGATCGCCGCGGCCATCGCGCTGCGCCAGGCCGGGGTCCGGGACATCACCATCCTCGAGCGGGGCTCGCGCGTCGGCGGGGTGTGGCACCACAACACCTACCCCGGCGCGGCGTGCGACGTGCCCTCGCACCTGTACTCCTACTCGTTCGCGCCGAACCCGAGCTGGGGCCGGCGCTTCGCGCGGCAGCCGGAGATCCAGCGCTACGTCGAGGACGTGGCGCGGCGCTTCGGCGTGCTCGACGGGGTGCGCTTCGGCGTGGAGGCGACCGACGCGGCGTGGTCGGACGCCGAGGCCCGGTGGACCGTGCAGACGACGGACGGGGCGGTCACCGCCGACCTGCTCGTCGCCGCCTGCGGGCAGCTGTCGCGCCCGGCCGTCCCGCGGCTGCCGGGGGTCGAGACGTTCACCGGGCCCGTGTTCCACTCCTCGCGCTGGCGCCACGACCTGGACCTGCGCGGCCTGCGGGTCGGCGTCGTCGGGACGGGCGCCTCGGCGATCCAGTTCGTGCCGGCGATCGCACCGCTCGTCGGGTCGCTGACCGTCGTGCAGCGGACGCCGCCTTGGGTCCTGCCCAAGCTCGACGGCCCGTACCGCCCGCTCGCCCAGCGGGTGTTCGCGAAGCTGCCGGTCACGCAGGCGGCCGGCCGCCTCGCCTGGTGGACAC
>CAZRLR010000287.1:0-6029 GCA_964600395.1 uncultured Conexibacter sp. | reverse complement strand
AGATCCGCGCCGCCGTGCTCGAGGAATTCGGCAAACCGCTCGTCGTCCAGGACGTGGAGCTGCGCGGGCCGCAGGCCGGCGAGGTCCTCGTCCGCCTCGTCGCGTGCGGCGTCTGCCACACCGACATGTACACCGCCTCCGGCGTGGACCCGTCCGGCTACGCGCCGACCGTCCTCGGCCACGAGGGCGCGGGCGTCGTCGAGGCGATCGGCGAGGGCGTCACGTCGCTGGCCGTGGGCGACCACGTCGTTACGCTCTTCTCCCCGCAGTGCCGCAAGTGCGTCCACTGCCGGTCGGACAAGACCAACATCTGCCTGGCGATCCGCGAGCAGCAGGGCAACGGCTACCTGCCGGACGGGACGACGCGGCTGCAGCGCGTCGGGGGCGAGCCGATCCGCCACTTCATGGGGACCTCGACGTTCGCCGAGGCGACCGTCATGCCGGAGATCGCCCTGGCGAAGGTCAACCCCGAGGCGCCGCTGGACCGCGCCTGCCTCTTCGCCTGCGGCCTGTCGACGGGGCTCGGCGCCGCGATGAACACCGCGAAGGTCGAGGAGGGGTCGTTCGTCGTCGTCTTCGGCGCGGGCATGGTCGGCCTCGGTGCGGTCGCGGGCGCCCGGCTGCAGGGCGCCGAGCGGATCGTGTGCGTCGACCTCAGCGAGGACCGCCTCGAGCTCGCCAAGGGCCAGGGGGCGACCGACACGATGATCGGGGGCGCCGACGCGGTCGACCGGATCCTCGAGATGACCGGCGGCTTCGGCGCCGACTACACCTTCGAGGCGACCGGCAACGTGAAGGTCATGCGCCAGGCCGTCGAGGCCGCGCGCATGGGCTGGGGCCTGTGCACCGTCACCGGCGTGGCGGGTAAGGGGGAGACGCTGGACGTCATCCCGCGCTACCTCATCACCGGCCGGCGGATCGCGGGCTCGTCCTTCGGCGGCGTCAAGGGCCGCGACCAGGTCCCGCAGCTCGTCGAGCGCTACCTCGCCGGGGACATCGACGTGGACGCCTTCATCTCCCACCGCCTCACGCTCGACGAGGTCAACAAGGGCTTTGACCTCATGCACGCGGCCGACGGCATCCGCTCCGTGATCGAGTTCTGAGGCGCCGTCCGGCGCGCACCCGCCGGTATCGTGATGGGCATGTCGTCCGTCGGGCCGCATCGCGTGTCGCACACCGGCTCCTCGGAGGCCGTCGAGGACTACGTCAAGCGGATCTACGCACTGTCGGGGTCCGGCGGCCCGGTGGGGACGAACGACCTCGCCGAGCGCCTGGGGGTCACGCCCGCGTCGGTCTCGGCGATGCTCCGCAAGCTCGCCGAGCTCGGGCTCGTCGACCACGTCCCGTACAAGGGCGTCCGCCTGACCGCCGAGGGCGAGCGCCTGGCGCTCGAGGTCACCCGCCACCATCGGTTGCTCGAGCTCTACCTCGCCGAGCACCTCGGCGTGCCGTGGGACCGCGTGCACGAGGAGGCCGACGCGCTGGAGCACGTCATCTCCGCCGATCTGGAGGCGCGGATCGCCGCGAAGCTCGGGCACCCGACGCACGACCCGCACGGCGCGCCGATCCCCACGGCCGAGCTGCGCGTCGACGAGGACCGCACGGACGCCCTCTCGCGCCTGGACGTCGGCGCGCGCGGGACCTTCGCCCGCATCTCGGACGGCGACCCGGAGATGCTGCGGTACCTCGACGCGCAGGGGATCCGCCTGGGCGACCAGGTCCTCGTGACCGACCGCCAGCCGTTCGGCGGCCCGACGATCGTGTCGATCGGCGGGGCCGAGCACACGATCGGCGGCGGGTTGGCCGACGCGATGCGCGTCAGCGTCGCCTGAGGACCGCGCCTAGGCGGCCGGCGCGTCGTTGTGGGTCGTGTCCCACACGGCCCAGATCATCCACGCCTGGATCGGGAAGCGGGCGATGAGCGCCCAGCGCGGGATCTTGCGAAAGCGCTCCTCGTGCTTCTGGAGCATGAACACATGAACCGGGAGGAACGCGATCAGCGTCGCGATCCCGAGCAGTCCGGCCGGCTTGCGGACGGCCGGGACGAGCGAGCCGGCGCCGATGGCGATCTCGACGACGCCGGAGGCGATGATGAGCTCGTGGTGGGCCGGCAGGTAGTCCGGCATCATCGGCCGGTAGATCTTCGGGTTGACGAGGTGGTTGATGCCGGCGAGCAGCATGCCCGGGCCGGTGAAGATCTTCGCCGCTTTGCGCATCCGCGGCACGCTACCGCACCGGTCCGGGTGCGAACGCCGGCGACGCACCGCCGACCGGTCCGACGGCCGTCAGATCTCCGGCAGCGGCGACGGCAAGGCCTCCGGCCAGCCCGGCTCCATCTCGTACTCCTCGTCGCCGAGGCTCACGACGATCGGATCCCCGACGCGGGCGGTGAGCGAGAGCGGCGCCTCGGGGTCGTTCGTGTTGAAGGTGATGAGCGCGACGGCGCCCTCGCCGAGCGTCCGGGCGAGCGAGCGCACGGCGTAGCCGTAGTGCTCCATGCCGCCCAGGGGTGCCGCGATGTGCCCCTCGGCGGGCTTCACCTCGAACGGCGGCAGCAGCTTGACGTCGTAGAGGACGAGCGGCTCGGCGTCGAGCGGGAGCGCGTGGGGGAGGTGAACGGTCCGGCCGTCCGTCGTGACCTCGATCGGCGCCAGGCGCGAGCAGTCCACGAGGCTCGGCGGCTCCTCCTCGGAGGCGGGCGGCAGCAGCGCGGCGGCGCGGATCGCGCCCGAGTGGTGCAGGAACTCCCGCAGCGTCACGACGATCGCGTCCAGCTCGCCGACCGTCGTCACGACGTCGATGACCTCGACCTCGTCCTCCTCGCCGGGCAGCGCGAAGGCGGGGCCGTCCTCGACGTCGCCGAGGCCGAGGGGATCGCGCTCGTCGAAGCCGGCGTCGTCAGCGTCCATGCGCAGCACGGTAGCGTCCGGCGGGCCGCTTCCGGTCGCCCACACGGGGGTTGAGGACCGGCCCCGCGGTGCCGATGACCATCCAGGTGCATCGCATCGCCATGGACATGCCGACCGATCGCGATCCCCACACCCGACTGGCCGCCCTCCTGCAGGGGCTGCCCGAGGCCGAGCGCGACGCGGGGCTCACCGCGCTGCACGAGCTGCGCGACGCGGCCGACCGGACGGAGGAGGAGCTGCGCGAGATCGCCTACGTCGCCTCGCACGACCTGACCGAGCCGCTGCGGATGGTCACGAGCTACCTGCAGCTGCTCGAGCGCCGCAGCGCCGACGCCCTCGACGAGCGCTCCCGCGAGTTCATGTTCTACGCCGTCGACGGCGCCGAGCGCATGAAGGCGCTCATCGACGACCTGCTGCGCTACTCCCGCGTCGGCACCGCCGGCCTGCACACCGCGCCCGTCCCGTTGGACGCGCTGCTCGTCGAGGTCCTGCGCGACCTGGAGCCCGCGATCGCGGACGCCGGCGCCACGGTGCGCGCCGCGCCCGGCCTGCCGGTCGTCACCGCCGACCGCCTGCAGCTCGGGCAGCTGCTGCAGAACCTCGTCGCCAACGCCGTGAAGTTCCGGCCCGAGGACTGCGGCAACACCGTGACGATCGACGCGTCGCGCAGCGCCGCCGACGACGGCTTCGAGCTCGTCGTCGCCGACGACGGGATCGGGGTGGACCCCGGCCAGGCCGAGCGCGTCTGGCGGGTCTTCCAGCGCCTGCACCACCGCGAGGAGTACCCGGGCAACGGCATCGGCCTGGCGATCTGCCGGCGGATCGCCGAGCGCCACGGCGGGCGCATCTGGCTCACCCCGCGGCCGGGTGGCGGCAGCGCCTTCCACGTCTTCCTCCCCGACGTCCCCGACACCGCGCCCGACGGCGTCTGCGCGTGAGCACCGTGGTCGTCGGCGGGCCGGTCACCGACGCGCTGGCGACGCTGCGCGTCCTCACGATCGAGGACAACCCGGGCGACGCGCGGCTGGTCCGCGCGATGCTCTCGGAGGCGGCGCCCCGCGAGGTGGTCGTGGACGTGGCCCCGCGCCTGGCGACCGGCATGCGCGAGCTGCTGGCCGGCGACTTCGACTGCGTCCTGCTCGATCTGTCGCTGCCGGACGCCGACGGGCTCGACGGCCTGGCCCAGCTGCGGACGGTCGGCGGCGACGTCCCGGTGGTCGTCCTCTCCGGGCGCGCGGACGAGGCGCTCGCGATGCGCGCGGTGCAGGAGGGCGCCCAGGACTACCGCGTCAAGGGCGAGGTCGACGGGCGGCTGCTGTACCGGTCGATCACCTACGCGATCGAGCGCAAGCGCGCCGAGGTCGAGCTCGCCCACCAGGCGCTGCACGACCAGCTGACGCTCCTGCCCAACCGCGCGCTGTTCCTCGACCGGCTCGGTCAGGCGCTCACCCGCTTGGGCCGGCGCAGCTCGGCCCTGGCGGTCATCTTCTGCGACCTGGACCGCTTCAAGGTCGTCAACGACTCGCTGGGTCACGACGCGGGGGACCGCCTGCTCGTCGACGTCGCCGCCCGCCTCTCGGGCGTCCTGCGGGCCGGGGACACCGCCGCGCGCTTCGGCGGCGACGAGTTCGTGATCCTCTGCGAGGACATCGCCGGCGAGCAGCACGCCATCGAGGTCGCCGAGCGCCTGGCCGAGTCCCTCCGGGCGCCGTTCACGCTCGGCAGCGAAGAGGTCTTCGTCCACGTCTCGATGGGCATCGCGCTCGCGTCGGACGACGACGCCCGGCCCGAAGCGCTCATCCGGGACGCGGACGCCGCGATGTACCGGGCCAAGGACCGCGGCGGCGGGCTCTACGAGGTCTTCGACGACGACATGCGCGCCCGCGCCGTCCACCGCCTGCAGGTCGAGCACGCGCTGCATCGCGCGATCGACCGGGGCGAGCTCGAGGTCCACTACCAGCCGCAGGTCCAGATGGCCACCGGGGCGCTGTGCGGGGTGGAGGCGCTCGTGCGCTGGCGCCACCCCGAGCGCGGGCTGCTGGCCCCCGACCAGTTCATCCCCGCAGCCGAGGAGACGGGCATCATCCACGCGCTCGGCCTGCACGTGCTCGAGGTCGCCTGCCTGCAGGCCGCGCGCTGGCAGGCCGGCGGGCCCGCGGGCGTGGAGATGTCGGTGAACCTCTCCCCGCGTCAGTGCCTGCACCCCGAGCTCGTGCCGATGGTCGCCGAGGTGCTGGCGAGCACCGGGGCGGACCCGTCGCTGCTGTGCCTCGAGGTGACCGAGACGGCGGTCATGGAGGACCTGACCGCGATGGGCGGCGTGCTGGAGGCGCTCAAGGCGCTCGGCCTGACGCTCGCGATCGACGACTTCGGGACGGGCTACTCGTCGCTGCGGGCGCTGCAGCGGCTGCCGTTCGACGTCGTGAAGATCGACCGCTCGTTCGTCGACGGGCTGCACCGATCGGACCAGGAGGCGGCGATCGTCGCCGCGGTCATCTCGCTGTCGCACGCGCTCGGCAAGCGGACGGTCGCCGAGGGGGTCGAGGAGGTCGCGCAGGTCGAGCGCCTGCGCGGGCTGGGCTGCGACGTGGGCCAGGGCTACCACTACGCGCGCCCCTGCGCGGTCGCCGACCTCGGCTACGGGCTCTGACGGGCCCCGCGGCGCGTCATTCGACGCGCCCGACGACGGAGTTGCCGTCGGCGTCCCACAGGTTCAGGCGCCCGGCGCCGTCGGGGTACTCGCCCATCGCCGCCTTGAAGCTGCCGCCCGCGCCGTAGAGCTCGAGCACGGCCGGCTCGCCGGGCACCCCGCCGCGCTGGCCCACGCGGGTGCGCAGCGTGCCGGTGTCGTCGACGAGCTCGATGCCGGTGCCGCCGTCGGGCCACGTGCCCAGCCCGGCGCGGTAGCTGCCGTCCCGGTCCCAGAACTCCACCGAGCTCTCGCGGTCGCCCTCGGGGCCCGGGGCGAGCGCGGCGCGCAGGTGGCCGGCCGCGTCCCAGACCGTCAGGCCGGCCGGTGCGCCCGGGCGCTAGCCGACGCTCACCCGGTGGTTGCGGGCGTCGTCTTAGAGGTCGACGGTGGCGCTGCCGTCCAGCCACGCGCCCAGGGCTACGCGGTAG
>CAZRLR010000286.1:0-6059 GCA_964600395.1 uncultured Conexibacter sp. | reverse complement strand
GTGCTCGCGGTGTGGTCCTCGATGCCCGCGGCGCCGTCGGTGATCGCGCGGCCCAGCGCCTCGGCGTCGGGGAAGCGATCGGACGCGTCCAGCGCGAGCGCCCGGTCGACCGCCAGCGACAGCGCCTCCGGGATCGCCGGGTCCAGCTCGTGCAGGAAGGCCGGCGCCTCGCGCTGCTGCTTGAGCGCGAGCTCCGTCAGCGACGCCGCCTCGTAGGGCAGGCGGCCGGAGAGCATCTGGTAGGCGACGACGCCCAGGGCGTAGAGGTCGGCCTGCGGGCCGGCGTCCTCGCCGCGGGCCTGCTCGGGCGCGAGGTAGGACGCCGTCCCCAGCACCGAGCCGACCTGGGTGATGGACGACTCCTCGGCGCTGAGCGCCTTGGCGATGCCGAAATCGGCGAGCTTCACGACGCCGTCGTCGGAGCGCAGCAGATTGCCGGGCTTGACGTCCCGGTGCACGACGCCGTGGCGGTGCGCGTAGGCCAGGCCGGTGCAGGCCTGGACGATGAGGTCGACGGCCTCGGGGACGGCGAGGCGGCCCTCCTCGCGCAGGATCTCCGCGCCGGAGCGCCCGCGCACGACCTCCATGACGATGTAGTGGCGCCCACTGGCCTCGTCCAGGCCGAAGTCGAAGACCTGCACGACGTTCGGGTGCACGAGGCGCGCGGCGGCGAGCGCCTCGCGGCGGAAGCGCGAGACGAACTGCGGGTCGTCCGCCAGGTGCTCGGCCAGCAGCTTGACGGCGACGTAACGCTCCAGGCGCCGGTCGAGCGCGAGCTGGACGGTCGACATGCCGCCGACGCCCAGGCGCTCGCCGAGCTCGTAGCGGTCGACGATGAGCTGGCCGGGCATCACGGGAGGGCACCCCCGGTGCCGGGGTCGGTCGGGGAGGCCCCGCCGTCCTCCGGCGGGACCGTGTCCGTCGTGCCCGGGTCGGGTGACACGCCGCCGGTTCCGGGGTCGGTCGGCGTCGTGTCCGGGACGGACGGCGTGGTCGGCGTCGTGTCCGCGCTCGTCGTCTCGGGCGGGGTGGTCTGCTCGGAGGTCGTCTGCGGCGGCGGCTCGACGGGCGTCGTGGTCGTGGGGACCGTCGTCGTCGTGACCTCCGGCGGCTGGGCGCACTCGTCGACGGCCCGGGTCTGCAGGCGTTCGAGCCCCGAACGCAGGCGCGTGACGAGCTTGTCGTCCACCGACGAGGGCAGGCCGTCGACCGTCGCCTGGGCCCGGTCCAGTGCCTCGGTCGTCGTCTGGCACTCGCGGGCGGACGCGGCGGCGGAGACCGCCTGCAGCTGGACCGCGAGCGCCTGGGCGTCCGACCGCGGGATGAGGGCGCTGCGGTCACCGCCGCAGCCGGTCAGCAGCCCGGCCCCGACGCCGAGCACCACCGCGCAGAAGGAGGGCAGGACACGCATCGTCACTGACCGTACTGAAGGCGAACGGCGAGGGACTCCGGCAGGCCGGCCTCGAGGATCGCGGCCTGGGCGGCGGCCACGTCGTACGTGCTGCGCCGCCAGCGGATCTCCCAGGTGGCGGTGTCGACGGTGAGCCACGAGGCGCGCGGATCGCCGTCGCGCGGCTGACCCACGCTGCCCGGGTTGACGAGCCACTCACCGGCCGCGGCGTCGACACGGTCCCCGTCGCGGCGGGGCGCCCCCGTCGCGCGCCGCCCGCCGGCGCGCGAGTAGGCGCCCGCCAGATGCGAGTGCCCGACCATGCTCACGCGCTGGGCGGCCGCGTCGAGGCAGACCTCGGCCAGCGCCTCGGAGATGACGTACTCCCACACCGGGTGGCGCGGGCTGCCGTGGTAGAGCCCGACGGTCTCGCGCTCGCCCTCGCTCGGGCGCCCGGCGAGGATCTCGCGGGACGCCGGGGTCATGACCGTGGCCGTCCACAGCGCCGACACGCGCGCGCGCAGGGAGAAGTCGTCGATCGAGAGCTCGCCGGTGGCCGCGAGGTCGTGGTTGCCGGCCAGCAGGACGTCGCAGTGCTCGGCCGCGAGCGCGACGCAGGCGTCCGGATCGGCGCCGTAGCCTACGACGTCACCGAGGCACCAGCGCTCCTGCACGCCGGCGTCGGCGGCGTCCTCGAGCACGGCGGCGAAGGCCTGGGCGTTCGCGTGGATGTCGGAGAGGACGGCGACGAGCATGGCGGGGGCGAGCGGCGAGCGGCGAGCGGGGCGGGCGTTCCGCGGCGGGGGAGGGGACGGGCGGACGACGACCGACACGGGGACGGGACGGCGCGGCGTGCGGGCACGACGCCGGCGGCGCTTGCCCCGCAGATGGTAGCCGAGCGCTCTTGCGGGCCGCGGTCCGAGAGCGGCCCGGCGCCAGCCGGCGCGTCGGCTCAAGCCGCGCGGGCGGCGGTCGATCACCGGGTCAGCGGACGAACTTCCAGGCAGGAGGAACCCATGTCCCGACCGATCAACCCGCGCCGGGTGGCGCTGGCCGCAGCCTGCACCGCCGGGCTGCTCATCACCGTCCTTCCCGCGGCCGCGCCGGCCGCGACGTCCGCGTCCGGCACGCAGGCGGTCACCGCCGACGTCGCGAACACGCTCGAGGCGACCTTCCCGGGCGCGTACGCGTGGGGCAACCTCGACGCGGGGACGACCGGCAACACGTCCAGCGCGCAGACGGTCAACGTGAAGTCCAACTCGTCCTGGGGCGTGCAGGCCTCGACGGACCAGGTGGCGGGCCGGATGCGGGTGTGGTCCGGTGCCGCCTATCTGGCCGGCACGCTCACCAACCCCCTGAACTGGCGCCTGAGCACGCTGGGCGGCGTGAGCCAGCCCACGTCGTTCGCGGCCTTCACGTCGACGCCGGCGCTCGTCACCGGCTCGCAGGCGGCGACGACCGACAGCGGGGTGGACGTCGCGCTGCTCTTCAAGCAGGTCATCTCCTACGCGGACGCAAGCGCCGGTGCGAACGACTACCGGGTCCTCGTCAGCTACGACGTCGCGCAGGGCTACTAGGCGCGCGGTCCTCGCGGTGACGCTGCTGCTCGCGGGCCTGGGCGCCGGCGTCGCCCCGCCGCCCGCGCAGGCCCTCTGCACCGTGTCCCTCCTGACGCCCTGCCTGCAGATGTCGCTGCCCTCGGCCCTCGCCCTGGGCACGGTCGACGCCGGGACGACGACGACCTCCGCCGAGCAGGGTGTCGTCGTCAGCTCGAACCTGCAGTACGGCGTGAAGATCTCCGCCGACCTGACCGACGGGCGGATGAAGCAGTGGACGGGCGCCGCCTACGCCGCGTCGCCCCGGATCCTCACCAACCCACTGCAGGTCGCCCGCACGTCCTACAACGGGACGCCGGTCGGCAGCCCCTCGTACGTCGCGCTCAGCGGCACGCCGACCCTGCTCGGGACGGGCCTGGGGCCGACGGACTGCCTTATCGGCCTCTTCTGCTCGACCCACACGCTCGGCGTGAAGTTCCGCCTGAGCACCTCGTTCGCCGACCGCCGCGTCGCCCCCGACAGCTACAGGATCCTCGTGACCTACACCGCCGATCATGCCTTCTGAGCGCCGCCTGCCCCTCGTCGCCGCCCTCGGGACGGCCGCCCTCGCGGGCATTGCCGGCGTCGCCGCGCCCGCGCCCGCCGGCGCCACCGGCGGCCTGCTCGTCGCCCCCTCGTCGGTCGACGCCCGGGTGCACCCCGGGGACGCGCTGCCGCCGATCCGCCTCGTCAACGACACGGGGCGCGATCTCGTCGTGCGCGCGAGCACCCGGGTGGCGACCCAGGCGCTTTCGGGCCTGCCGGTCTACGCGCTGGACGCGGCGGCGCGTCGGCGCGGCCGCGCGTTCGTCGCCGTCTCACCGGCCCGCTTCGTCCTGCGCGCGGGCGAGCGGCGCGACGTGCGCGCGCGCGTCCGGGCGCGTGGGCCGCAGGTCGGGCGCGGCGCCTACGGCGTCGTGCTCTTCGAGGCCGTCGCCCGGCGGGGGGCCGCGCAGCGCAACGCCGTGGCGTCGCGCCTGCGCCTGACCGCCAACCTCCTGCTGACCTTCCCGAGCCGCACGCATCCCGCCAAGGTCCTCGGCGTCGCGCGGTCCCTGCGCGCCGAGCAGGCCGTCGGCGGTGGCCTGCGCCTGCTCGTGCGCGTCCACGGCGCCGGGACGATCCACGGGCGCCCCCGCGGGCGCCTGCGCATCCGCGACGCGGCCGGCCGCGTCGTCGCCCGGGCGCGCTTCGCCACCGGGAACGTCCTGCCCGGGGCCGATCGCGAGCTGCCGGCGCTCGTCACGCGGCGCCTGGCGGCCGGGACGTACTCCGCGCGGGCGACGATCCGGTCCGGCGGCCGCACGACGAGCGCGACCATGGCCCTGAGGCTCGTCGGCCAGGGGGTCCTGCCGACGCCGGATTTGCGGATCGCCGCCGTCGGCACGCCGCGCCCGGAGGCCGGTGAGCGCTTCGGCACGCAGCTGGTCCTGGTCAACCGCGGGACGGCCGTCGCCCCGGTCCGCGGCCGCTGGGAGCTGCGCAGCGCCGGGGGCCAGCGCCTGCTCGCCCGCGGGCCGATCGCCCAGGCGCCGCTGGCGGCGGGCGGCCGGCGCACGGCGACGCTGTCGCTGCCCGCGGTGCGACCGGGGCGCTGGCGCCTCGTCGTCGCCCTCGACGCGCCGGGCCGCGAGCTGGACCGGCGCGAGCTCGTCTTCGCCACCGGCGAGGCGCTGGGGTGGTGGCCGCGCTTCCAGGACTGGGCGGCCGCGCACATCCCGCTGCTGCTGACCGCCTTCGCGGTGCTGCTGGCCCTCGTCGCCGGCCTCGCGCTCGGCTACACGGTGCGCCTGCGCCGCCGCCTGGGCGCCCGTCCGGCCCGCCCCGCCTGAGCGGCGTCCGCGCGCCCGGTCGCCGCCGTCGGGCGGTGAGCCTAGACTCGCGGCCGTGCGCGTCATCGTCCTCGCCGTCGGCCGGCTGCGCCCCCCGTACGCCGACGACGTCCAGCACTACCAGAAGCTCATCGCGCGGCACACGCGCCTGGAGCTCATCGAGGTGCGCGAGGACGAGCAGGTCCAGCGGCGGCTGCCCGAGCGCGCCTTCGTCTCGCAGCTGCACAGCGACGGGCAGACGTACGACTCGGTCGCCTTCAGCGCGTTCCTGGAGGAGCGGCGGATGTCCGGCCGTGACCTGTGCTTCGTCATCGGCGGCGCCTACGGCATGGACGACGTGGACGGCGCCGACCACCGGCTGTCGCTCGGGCCGATGACGCTGCCCCACCAGCTCGCGCGCGTCGTCCTCCTCGAGCAGGTCTACCGGGCGCACAAGATCCTCGCGAACGAGCCCTACCACCACTGATGGCGGCGCCGGCGGGCAACCCGCTGCGGGGCGAGCTGCGCGCGTTCTCCGGGCGGCTGGGGACGCTCGTGCTCATCATCGCCGCGCTCGTGGGGCTCGGGACGATCGGGTTCGTCGTCACCGAGGAGGAGTCCGTCTGGCAGGCGTTCAACCGGTCGATGGACATCATCGCCACGACCGGCTCGATCCCCGCCCCGACGGACACCGCGGGAGAGATCGTGAAGGTCCTGCTGACCGTCACCGGCGTCGGTACGCTCTTCTACGCGCTCGTGACGGTCGCGGAGTTCTTCGTCGCCGGACACGTCGGCGAGCTCCTGGCCGACCGCCGCACCGCCCGCATGCTCGCCGCCCTCACCGACCACCACATCGTCTGCGGGTACGGCCGCGTCGGGCGCCAGGTCGCGCGGGACCTGCGGGCGGCGGGCGCGCGGTACGTCGTCATCGACCACGACGCGCGCAACGTCGAGTCCGCGCAGGGCCAGGTCGGGGTGCGCGCGATCCTCGGGGAGCCCTCCGACGACGACGTCCTGCGCCAGGCGGGCATCGAGCGCGCCCGGGCGATCGTCGCGTGCGTCGACTCCGACGCCGAGAACATCTTCATCGCCCTGACCGCGCGCGAGATGCGGTCGGACATCGTCATCGTCGCGCGGGCGTCCGACGACGGGACGGAGTCCAAGCTGCGCCGCGCGGGCGCCGACCGCGTCATCTCGCCCTACAAGTCCTCGGGGGCGGAGATGGCGCGCCTGGCGCTGCACCCGCAGGTCTCGGGGTCCGTC
>CAZRLR010000285.1:0-6160 GCA_964600395.1 uncultured Conexibacter sp. | reverse complement strand
GCGCGCACGGCGTACGAGATCGCCACTGTGCTGTGGGGCAAAATCGCGGTGACGCAGGCCTACCTGACGCTGTCGGAGGTGCTCGGGCACGTCGACCTGCTGCTCCTCGACGGCCAGGTGACCGAGGCGGTCGACGACGAAGGGGTCGTGCGCTTCAGCGCGGCGTGAGCGTCCGCTGCAGCGCCGTGTGGACCTCGCCCGCCATCCGGTCCCACGAGTAGGTCGCCGCGCGCGCAAGGCCCTTGGCCCGCAGGTCGGCCGCGAGCGCCGGGTCGGTGACGATGCGTTCCACGGCGTCCGCGAGCCCTTCGTGGTCGTCCGGACCGGCGTAGAGCGCCGCGTCGCCGCAGGTCTGCGGCAGCGCGCCGGCGGGCGTCGTGACGACCGGCGTCCCGCAGGCCATCGCCTCCACGCACGGCAGACCGAAGCCCTCGTGGCGGCTGGGCAGGACGAACGCGGCGGCGCCGGCGTAGAGGCCGCCGAGGAGGTCGTCGTCGACGTGGCCCAGCGCGCGCACGCCGGCACCCGCAGCGCCCTGATCGCCGAACTGCGGCCGGTCCCCGCCCGCGGCGACGAGGTCGACCCCGAGCGCGTCCAGCCGCCGGGCCGCGACGTCGAGGGCGGCGAGGTTCTTGCGCGGGGTCCTGGAGGCGACGGTCAGGACGTACGGCCGGCGGCCGAGGCCCAGCGCCGCGAGCGCCGGCTCGGGGTCGATCCGCGCGTGCAGGCGGTGATGGTCGACCCCGGCGGGGACGACGGTGATGCGGGCCCGATCTGCGCCCGCGAGCGCGACGAGCTCGTCGGCCGAGAAGTCCGACGTCGTGATGAGCAGGCTCGCCCGCCGCACGATGCGCGGCAGGATCGCCCGCTGCCAGCGCGCGTACAGCGGCGAGTACCACGAGGGGTCGTGCAGTGCGGCGGCGTCGAAGACGCAGACGGCGGTCGGCGGCCCCGTCAGGGGCGCCATGTTCGCCGGGCACAGCAGCAGGCGGGACTTCAGCGCGCGCGCCTGCACCGGGAGGACGAGCTGCTCCCACGCGTGGCCGGCGCGGTGCACGAGCGCCGGCGGCGGGCTGATGACGCGGTACTCCCCCGGGTGCTGTCGCGGCAGGCGCGTCCCGAGCTCGCGGGCGACGCGCTCCACGCCGCCGAGCTCGGGGCGGGCGGCGGCGCGCCCGTCGATCGCGATCACGAGACGTGCGCGATGTTGGCGACATCGTCGGGCTCGGTGCTCGCCGCGGTCGCGAACCACGCGTCGAGGATCTCGCCCAGGACGGCGTCCGACAGCGTCCGCAGGCTGAGCGCCAGGACGTTGGCGTCGTTCCAGCGGCGGGCGCCGGCGGCGGTGCTCGCGTCCGTGCACAGCGCGGCCCGGACGCCGGGGACCTTGTTCGCGGCGATCGACGCGCCCGTCCCCGTCCAGCAGCACACGACGGCCTGCTCGGCGCGGCCCGCGCTGACGTCCTGCGCGGCCGCCTGCGCGCACCAGGCCCAGTCGGGGCGGTCCCCGGCGGGCGCCAGCGCCCCGTGCAGGAGCAGCTCGTGGCCGCGGTCGGCCAGCTCGCCCACGAGCCGGTCGGCGACCCCGGTCCGTTCGTCGGCGGCGACGGCGATGCGCATCGCGTGAGGGTAGATGCTCAGGCCGCGGCGGCGAGGACGAACTGGCTGTTGCCCCGGTCCGTCCGGGCGGCGATCGGGTAGGCGACGTGGTGCACGACGTCGAAGGCGGCCCGCAGCGCCCGGGCCCGGCGGCCGTGGCCCAGGCGCTGCGGGGAGAGCGACGTGCTCTCGTAGAACGCGTAGGGCGTCGCGAACGTCGAGACGGCGCGCACGACGAAGCCCTCGCGGGCCAGGAGCGCCCGGGCGGTCCGCGGCGAGAAGTCGTAGAGGTGGACGGGGAGCTCGGGGTACTCCCAGACGCCCGTCCGCCGCGCGAAGAGGCGGCGCGTCAGGCGCGGGTAGAGGCCGTCGACGTTCGGGAAGGTCATCGCGACGTGCCCGCCGGGGGCCAGCAGGCCCCGGGCCAGGCGCAGCTCGTGCCGCGGGTCGGGCAGGTGCTCCAGGACGTCCCAGAAGGTGATGAGGTCAAAGCGCTCGTCGGCCAGCTCGGGCAGGACCTCCTCGAGCGTCCCGGTCCGGACGTCGAGCCCGCGCGCGCGGGCCCCGGCGGCGGTGGCCTGGCCGAGCTCGACGCCGGTGCCGCGCAGGCCGTGGTCGGCGGCGACCTCGAGCCACGCGCCGGACGAGGCGCCGACGTCGAGCAGGCGCCCGCCCGCCGGCAGCGCCCCGGCGGCGCGCAGCGGGGCGAGCTTCTCGTGGGCCCGCTCGAGCGTCGTGGCCCGCAGGTCGCCGAGCAGCGCCTGCGCGAAGCCCTCGTCGTGGTAGTAGGCCCGGCCGAGCACCGCGGCGTCCGGCTGCGGGTCCTGGAAGACGAGCGTGCACGCCGGGCAACGGACGAGCGTGAACCCGTCGCGGGCGAAGAGCGCCGGGAAGGGACCGGGGCGGTCGCAGACGAGGCACGGGCGCTCGGGCATCGCCGTGGACCCTAGATGGCCGCGGTCGCTAGGGTCGCGCCCCGGATGGCCCCGCGATGAAGATCGTCACGATCGGCAACATGTACCCGCCCCAGCAGCTCGGCGGGGCCGAGATCGTCTGGCAGGCGTGGGTGCAGCACGCCCGCGCGGCCGGTCACGAGGTGCACGTGCTCACGACGGACGTCGCGCTGCCGGGGGTCGCGGTCGCCGACGAGGACGGCGTGGACCGGACGCTGCGGTGGTACTGGCGCGACCACGCGTTCCCGCGCCTGCTCGTGCGCGAGCGCTGGGCCATCGAGCGCCACAACGCCCGCGAGCTGGAGCGCGTCCTGAACGCCGTGCACCCCGACGCCGTGGTCTGGTGGGCGATGGCGGGCATGTCGTTCGGGCTGCTCGAGCGGGTCCGGCGCCGCGGCCTGGCGTCCGTCGCGGTGCTCGGCGACTACTGGATGAACTACGGACCGGACGTCGACGGGTGGATGCGTCCCTTCCGCGGGCGGCCGCGGCTCGGTGCGGTCGTCGAGCGGCTGACGGGCCTGCCGACCCGGGTCCGCCTGGACGACGGTCTGGCCACCGTCTTCATCAGCGAGGCGGTGCGGCGGCGGGCGCTGGAGGCCTTCCCCGGCCTGCGCGACCACGAGGTGGCCAACCACGGGCCGGACCTCGGGCTGTTCCGCCCCGCGCCGCGGCCGCCGTGGCGCTGGCACCTGCTGGCGCTGGGGCGGATCGACGAGCGCAAGGGGCTAACGCTGGCCCTCCGGGCGCTGGCGCAGCTGCCGGCCGAGGCGCAGCTGTCGATCGTCGGCTCGGGGGACGAGGACCATCTCGACGCGCTGCGGCGCCTGGCCGCCGAGCTCGGGCTGCAGGACCGCGTGACGTTCGCCGCGCGCCGGCCCCGCGCCGAGCTGCCGGGCGTCCTGGCGGAGGCCGACGCCCTGCTCTTCCCGGTGACCTGGGAGGAGCCCTGGGGCCTCGTGCCCAGCGAGGCGATGGCCGTCGGGCTGCCCGTCGTCGGCAGCGGGCGCGGCGGCTCGGGCGAGTACATGCGCGACGGCGTGAACTGCCTGCTCTTCGACACCGACGACGGGCCGTCGGCGCTTGCTGCACGCCTCCGGGAGCTCGCGGGCGACGCCGCGCTGCGCGAGCGCCTCGTCGCCGAGGGCCGGCGCACCGCCGCGGCGATTGCCGAGCGGGACTTCGACGCCGCGGTGACCGCCGCGGTGCAGCGCGCGGTGGCCGCGCGCGCCGGCTGAACGGCGTCCACCGTCTGCCGCCCGGGCGACCCAGGATGGACGCCGTCGCCGCGCCTCCGGCCGGTCAGCGCGACAGGACGGCGCGCAGGCCCGCGCGGTGGCGCCGGGCGTGCGCGGCCGTCCGCTCGCGCCGCCAGCCCGCCGGCTCACGTCGCGCCTGCAGGCCCGCCGCGGCCCAGGCGACCAGCGCGTAGGTCGCCGTGCGCCGCCGGCCGTAGGCCTCGCGCATCCACGCGTAGGTCATCGCCTGCTTGCGCCCGTCGCGGGCGTCGTCGTCCGTCCAGGCCTGCGTCGTCGCGGCGCTCACGGCGTGCGTCACCCGCGCGGCCGGCTCGTAGCGCGTCCGCCAGCCCGCCCGGGCCAGGCGCCAGCAGAGGTCCACGTCCTCGGCGTAGAGCCACAGGGACGACGCAAAGCCCCCGATGGCGTCGAAGGCGCCGCGGCGGACGAGCAGCAGCGCGCCGTGGGCCCAGTCGACATCGCAGGGGTGCTCCGGGTCCCAGGCCCCTTCCAACGGCCCGCCGATCCGCAGCGCCGGGGCCACGGCGGGCACGGTCACCGCGAGCAGCGCGCGCAGCGACGGGAACGGGTGCAGGTGATGCTGCGTGGAGCCGTCGGGCAACAGGAGCCGCGGCGCGAGCACGCCGACGCCCGGGTCGGCGTCCCCGGCCGCGACGAGCGCGGCCAGCGCCCCGGGCTGCACCGCGACGTCGGCGTTCGCCGCGGCGAGCCAGCGGGCCGGCGACCGCGCGGCGGCAGCGCCGAGGTTCACCGCGGCGCCGTAGCCGACGTTCCCGGGCGCGCGCACGAGCTGGGCCCAGGGGTGACGGCGCGTGACGAGCTCCGGCGACCCGTCGGTCGAGCCGTTGTCGACGACGACGACGTGCGCCAGCCCCGAGGCGTGATCGGGGTGCAGGGCCTCGAGGCAGGTGTCGAGCAACGGTGCCGTGTTCCACGAGACCACGACGACCACCATCGCGGGCACGGGCGCGAGGGGCTCGGAGACGGTGGACACGCCGCACAGCGTACGGCGCCGGTGCGCGGCCCGGGGACACCACGCGCGACCGCCCGACCGACTAGATTTGGACGCTTCGATGGAGGGCTCTTCTCAGGCCGCCGTGACGCCGGACGGCGTGCGGGACGGCGATCCGGCGGTTCTCTCGGCGCTCGTCGCGCGCCGCGGCCCTGCCGTGCTCGCGTTCTGCGAGGCGGTCTGCGAGCCCCGGCAGGCCCCCCAGGCTGCCGCCGAGGCCTTCGCCCGCTTCCGCGCGCTCGTCGCGACGGTCGGGGACACGACCGGGATGGACCCGGAGGTCTACCTCCTCGGCGCGACCCGGCACGCGGCCGCCTCGATGGCCCGTCCGCCGGCGGAGGACCGGGGGATGCTCCGGGTGCTCGGGCGCGGTGCCACGCCGGAGACGACGGCCGCGGTCCCGATGCTCCTTGCCGCGCGGGCGGACGACATGCTCGGCCCCGAGGACCTCGAGCGCCTGTCGCGCCTGCTCGAGCGATCGGCCGGCTCTCGCGAGGTCGAGGCGGCCTTCCGCCGGGCCGAGCGCGGCTACCGCAGTCCGCCCGAGCGACCCGTCTCGCCCGAGACCGTCGCCCTGATCGTGACGGCGATGCAGGCCGCTGCGCCCGTCGCCCCCCAGCACGCGGTCACCCCGGCCGCCGCGGCGGACGCCGACCCCTACCCCGACCCCGACGCGGTCGCGGTGCAGATCGACGAGGACGTCGAGGCGGCGCTCATCGGCGGGGCGGAGATCGTGCTCCCCGAGCCCGAGACCGAGCCCGTTCCCGAGCCCGGCCCGGTTCCCGAAGCGGAGGCCGAACCGGCCCCCGCCCCGACGCCGATCCCGGGACCAGAACCAGAGCTCGAGCCGGTCGTCGCGCAGGACCTCGTCCCGGCGGACGACGAGCCGGACCCCGAGCCCGAGCCCGAGCCCGAGCCCGAGGACGCCCTTCCCGAGGACGCCACGGCCGTCCTGCCGGCGGTCACCGCCGCGGCCGGACCCCGGCGGCTGCCGCGCCCGGGCCTGCCCCACGGCGGCGGCCTGCGCCTCCCCCGCCCCGGTCGCGGCACCGACGTCGAGACGAACGCCGACCACGGCCCCGTCTACCGCCTCGTCCTGCCGACGGCCGCGGTCGTCATCGCGATCCTCGTGATGCTCGCCATCGCCGGCGTCTTCGGCGGCGACGACCCGACGCCGGCCGGGCTGCTGCTCGCGCCGCCCCGCTGAGCGCCGCTCAGGCGGCTCGTTCGCGCACGAGCGCGAGGAACGCGGCGTGCACGCGGTCGTCCCCGGTGATCTCAGGGTGGAAGGAGACCGCGATCACGTCGCCCTGCCGGACCGCGACGACGTGTCCGTCGAC
>CAZRLR010000284.1:0-6177 GCA_964600395.1 uncultured Conexibacter sp. | reverse complement strand
CCGGCCTGTTCGCGATCGTCTTCGGCTTCTCCGAGGCCGAGCAGGAGTCCTGGCAGGCCACGACGACGATCGTCGCGCTCGCCGCGGGCGTCGTCCTGCTCGTCGCCTTCGTCCTGACCGAGCGCCGCGTGAGCACCCCGCTGTTGCCGCTGCACATCGTGTGGGACCGGGCGCGCGGCGGGGCCTACTCGTCGATCATGATCGCCGGCTCGTCGGTCTTCGGCGTCTTCCTCTTCCTCACGTACTTCATGCAGCAGAACCTCGGCTACTCGCCGCTGAAGACGGGGCTGGGCTTTCTGCCGATGACCGGCATGATCTTCCTCGTCGCCCCCACGGTGCAGACGAAGGTGCTGCCGCGCTTCGGCGCCCGGCCGATCGTCATGACCGGGATGAGCCTCGGCATCCTGTCGATGCTGCTCTTCTTCACGCGCCTGGAGCCCGACTCGACCTACGCCGCGAACGTCCTGCCGGGCCTGATCATGATCGGCGTCGGGATGCCCTGCATCTTCGCGCCGTCGTTCGCGACCGCGACGCTCGGCGTGGCGCGCAACGAGGCGGGCGTCGCCTCCGCGATGGTCAACACCTGCCAGCAGGTCGGCGGCGCCGTCGGCACGGCGCTGCTGTCGACGATCTTCGCCAACGCCGCCGCCGACTACGCCTCGGGGCGCGCGAGGACCCCCGGCCTCGCCGACGCGGCCGCCGTCCACGGCTACACGACGGCCTTCACGTTCGCGGCCATCCTGTTCGGGGTCGGCCTGCTCGTCGCCGCGCTCGTGCTGCCGCGCGGCCTGACCCCGCAGCCGCAGGCCCCGCCGCGCCCCGCGGCCGAGCCGGCGCTCGAGACGGCCTAGTCGCCGACGGCGGGCGGCGGCGGTGCGCCGCCGTCGAGGTGCATCGCCATGAAGACGTCGGCCCGGGCGTAGGGCATGTGCAGGCTCGCCGGGTCGACGTGCTCGAAGCCGACGGCCTCGTAGAGGTGGACGGCGTCCGGAAGCCGGCGGGAGCTGCCGAGGTAGAGCGTCCTCGCCCCGAGCGCCCGTGCGTGCTCGACCGCGGCGAGCAGGATCGACCGCCCCAGGCCGTGCCCGCGCAGCGCCGGGTCCACGGCCATCTTCGACAGCTCGAAGCGCCCCTCGCCCGCGCGGGCGAGCGCGACGCACCCGACCGCCCGCTCGTCGACCTCCGCGATGAGGACCTCGCCGCCGCCCTGCACGTAGGCGCCGACGGGGTCCTCGAGCTGGCGCCGGTCCTGCTCCTCCAGGACGAAGTGCTCGGCGATCCACTGCTCGTTCAGCGCCCGGAAGGCCTCGGCGTCCTCGGCCGACGACAGCGGGCGGATGGTCACGTCCATGCGGGGCAGCCAACACGGTCGGCCCGCCGGCGGCAAGCGTCGGCGATGATGGAGCGGTGGCGGACGACTGGCTGCAGCTCATCCCGACCGTCCCGACCTTCGTCCCGGAGGCGGAAGCCGCGCGGGCCGCACGCGAGCGCTTCGCCGCGCTCGTCGGGCCCGCCGACGAGCTGCTGGCCACGACCACGGCGCAGGTCGCGTTCATCGACGCCGGTGCCAACCACGAGCGCATCACCTGCCCGCGCTGCGGGACGCAGCTCGACGAGGGCTGGTGGGTCCGGGCGCTCAGCGACGCGGGCGACGGCGGTTTCGCCGACCTGCAGGTGACGGTCCCGTGCTGCCGGGCGCGGCTGTCGCTCAACGACCTGGGCTACGACTGGCCCGCTGGGTTCGCGCGCTTCGTCCTGGAGGCGCGCAACCCGGCGACGGACGACCTGAGCGCCGAGGACGTCACGGAGCTCGGGCGGCTGCTGGGGACGGCGCTACGCGTCGTGCGCACGCACGTCTGAGGGCTCAGGCCGCGGCGGCGAGGCGGCCGGCGACCCGGCGGGCGGCGTCGGCGAGCTCGGGCGGCTCCAGGACGGTCAGCGGCTCGTCGAGCAGCGCCATCCACACGAGGAAGTCACCCGACCAGGAGCCGCGGGTCGTCACGAGACACGCGTCCTCGCCGTCGGGCTCGACCGTCGCGTAGCGCGCGGGCACGCGGCCGCTGATGCGGCGGGCGGGGGCGTGCACCCGGACGCGGCCCGGGACGGCGACCGCCTCGCCGACGCCCTGCGCGCGCAGCTGCTGCTTGACGAACGCGGCCGGGTCGCCGCCGGGCACCGTCCGGCGCGCGCCGCGCTCGCCGGTCTGCAGGCGGCCGCGGATGCGGTCCACGCGGAACGTGCGCCAGGCGTCGCGGTCCAGGTCGTAGGCGACGAGGTACCAGCGGTAGCCGCTGTGGACGACCGCGGCGGGCTCGGTGTGGCGCTGGCTGGCGGTGTCGTCCTTCGCGACGTAGCCGAAGCGCAGGTGCACGCCGTCGCGGCAGGCGCCCGCGAGCGTCGCCAGGACGTCGGCGTCGATCCGCGGGCCGTCGCCGCCGAAGGAGGACGTCGCGTGCGAGAGGGCGCTGACCCGGCGGCGCAGGCGGGCGGGCAGGACCTGCTCGAGCTTGACGAGGGCGCGGACCGACGTCTCCTCGATCCCCGCGATCGACCCCGACGCCGCCGTTCGCAGCCCGACGGCCACCGCGACTGCCTCGGCGTCGTCGAGCAGGAGCGGCGGGAGCTCGCCGCCGGCGCCCAGGCGGTAGCCCCCGGCGACGCCCGGTGCGGCCTCGACCGGGTATCCGAGCGAGCGCAGCTTCTCCACGTCGCGGCGGATCGTCCGCGGCCCGACCTCGAGGCGATCGGCAAGCTCCTGACCGGTCCACTCACGGCGGACCTGCAGCAGCGAGAGGAGGGCCAGGAGGCGGGCGGAGGTCTGCACCATGATGCTGGGGATGGTGCCAGCAATTGCGGACCGAAGCTGACCGCAAGGCATCCGTACGCGACGAATTGCGGACCGTTCATGACCGCGTTTGTCGAGACGGTCCCGGCATGTCAACGATCACGACCTCCGCCCCGCCCACCCCGGTCCTGGACGCGCCCGCGACCGAGCCGGCCGTCCCCCGCGCCGTCTGGCTCGGCTTCCTCGTCGTCCTCGCCGTCTCGGTCATGGACCTGCTGGACTCGACCATCTCCCAGACCGCCGCGCCGGCGATCCGCGCGGAGCTCGGCGGCGGCTACGCCGACCTGGAGTGGATCTCGGCCGCGTACACGCTGGCGATGTCGGCGACGCTGCTCATCGGCGGCCGCCTCGGCGACATCCACGGGCGCCGCGAGGTGCTCCTGGCCGGACTGGCCGGCTTCACGGCCGCCTCGGTCCTCTGCGCGATCGCGCCGACCCCCGGGACGCTCATCGGCGCCCGCGCACTGCAGGGCGGCGTCGGGGCGCTCATGCTGCCACAGGGCTTCGGCCTCATCCGCGAGCTCTTCGGCGACGAGGGGCAGCAGAAGGCGTTCGCGGTCTTCGGGCCGGTCATGGGGCTGGCCGCGGTCGTCGGCCCGATCACCGGCGGCGGCCTCGTCGACCTGGACCTCTTCGGCCTGGGCTGGCGGACGATCTTCCTCGTCAACGTCCCGCTCGGCGTCGCCGCGTTCGTCGCGGGCCGGCGCGTCCTCCCCCACGTGCCCCCCGCCACCCCACACGGCCGGATCGACCTGGGCAGCGCGGCGCTGGCGATGACCGGCGGCACCGCGCTCGTGTACCCGCTCATCCAGGGGCGCGAGCAGGGCTGGCCGGCGTGGTCGTTTGCGCTGCTGGGCGCCGGCGTGCTGCTGCTGGCCGGCTTCGCGGCGCTGCAGGGTCGCCAGGCCCGGCGCGGGCGCACGCCGCTCGTCGAGCCGTCCGTCCTCGAGCGCAGGTCCTACGTCGCCGGCCTGGGCGTCGTCCTGGGCTTCATCGGCGCGATGGGCGGCACGATCCTCGCGCTGAACGTCATGTTCCAGGCGGGCCTGGGCTTCAGCCCGCTGGCTTCGGGCCTCGCGACCGTCACGCTGCCGGTCGCGGCGATCGGCGGGTCGATCACGTCGTCGGTGACGCTGGAGCGCCTCGGGCGCACGACGATGCACATCGGCCTGGCGACGATGGCCGTCGGCCTGGTCGTCGTCGACCTCGTCCTGCGCGCCGACGGCGGGTCGGTGAGCGCCTGGACGCTCGCCGGGCCGCTCGCGGTCGCGGGCTTCGGGATGGGGATGGTCTTCGTCCCGATGTTCGACGTCATCCTCGCGGGCGTCGCGCCGACGCAGCTCGGCTCGGCGTCCGGGCTGCTCGAGTCGGTGCAGGCGCTGGCGATGTCGCTCGGGATCGCGCTCGTCGGCACCGTCCTCTTCGACCGCCTCGGGGCCGGCGGCGCCGACGGGTTCGTCGGGGCCGCGAGCGACGCGCTGCTCGTCGCCGTCGCGCTCCTGGCCGCGGCGTGGGCGGCGGTCTTCCTGCTGCCCAAGCACGCGCGCGGCGGTCGCTGACGGCGGTCGTGGCGGTGGGCCGCGATCAGCGGTCCACCGCGTAGCGCAGGTGCGTGACCGCCGGCGACGCCACGACCTCCAGCGGCCGCAGCCGCAGCTCGCCGACGTCCTCCAGCAGGCGCTCGCCGGCCCCGAGCGTGATCGGCACGAGGTGCAGGTGCAGCTCGTCGAGGACGCCGCGGCGCAGGGCCTGGCGGACCGTCGCGGCCCCTCCGGCCACGCAGACGTCCTGGCCCGCGGCCGCGGTGCGCGCCAGGGCCAGCGCGGCGTCGAACCCGTCGGTGACGAAGGTGAAGGTGGTGCCGCCCGCCATGACCAGCGGGGCGCGCGGCACGTGCGTGAGGACGAAGACCGGCGCGTGCCAGGGCGGGTCCTCCCCCCACCAGCCCCGCCAGGCCGGATCCCACGGCCCGGGACCGCCGCCGAACATGCGTCGGCCCATGACGTAGGCGCCGTTGCCGTCCAGGAGCGTGTCGATCAGCCCGCGGTCGGCGGGGTGCGGCGGGTCGGCGAAGAGCCAGTCGTGCAGGCGCATGCCGCCGACGCCGAGCGGGTCCTCGGGCCCCTGGTCGGGCCCCGCGACGTAGCCGTCGAGGGACATGGCGATCTGGCAGGTGACGGCCCCCATGCCCAGCAGACGGGGCGGCGGCCGCGGACTCATCGGTCCCGCGATGACGGGCGCGACGCCCGCGCGGGGGCGGTCAGGTCCCGCAGAAGGTCCGGTACGACGCGCCGAAGGCCGCGTCCGCCGGACCGGCGTACCGCTCGAGGCCGGGGCGCTCGGTGTACGGATCCTGCAGCACGGCCAGGAGCGCGTCGAAGGGCGCCAGGTCGCCGGCGGTCGCGGCCGCCAGCGCCTCCTCGACGAGGTGGTTGCGCGGGACGTAGCGCGGGTTGACGGCGTCCATCGCGTCCGCGGTGGCCGCCGGGTCGGCCCCGGCGTCCTCCAGGGCCGCGCGCCAGCGCCCGAGCCACGCTTCGAGGGCGGGGTCGTCGCCGGCGCGCTCGCGCAGCAGGGCGTCGTCCCCGCGCAGCGCCGCGGCCAGGTCGCGGAAGGCGCCCGTGTGGTCCATCCCGTGCTCGTGCATGAGCATCGGCAGGTCGTCGAGCAGCGCCGGGTCGGCGGGCAGGGCGTCGCCGAAGCCGAGCTTGCGCGCCAGCCCGGCGCGCCAGTGCCCCTCGTAGCGAGCGGGGAAGGACTGCAGGACGGTCGTGGCCGCGGTGATGGCCGCGGCCTGGTCTGCGGCGATGAGCGGCAGGAGGGCCTCGGCCAGCCGCGCGAGGTTCCACTGCGCGACGGACGGCTGGTTGCCGTAGGCGTAGCGGCGGGTGTGGTCGATCGAACTGAACACGGTGCCCGGGTCGACGGCGTCCATGAACGCGCACGGGCCGTAGTCGATGGTCTCGCCCGAGATGGTCATGTTGTCGGTGTTCATGACGCCGTGGACGAAGCCGACGTGCATCCAGCGCGCGACGAGCGCGGCCTGGGCCTCGACGACGGCCTCGTAGAAGGCGAGGTACGGCTCGGGCGCGTCGGCGGCCTGCGGATGGTGGCGCGCGATGGCGTGGTCGGCCAGGCGCCGCAGGAGGGCCACGTCGCCGAGCGCAGCGGTGTACTCGAACGTCCCGACGCGCAGATGGCTGACCGCGACGCGGGTCAGGACGGCGCCGGGCAGCAGGGTCTCGCGCACGACGTCCTCCCCGGTGGCGACGACGGCCCGCGCCCGGGTCGTCGGGACGCCCAGGGCGTGCATCGCCTCGCCGACGAGGTAC
>CAZRLR010000283.1:0-6192 GCA_964600395.1 uncultured Conexibacter sp. | reverse complement strand
CGCGGTCGCGCAGGCGCTCGCCGATCTCGTCGCTGCGGTGGAGCCCCTCGTCCAGGAGGAGGCGCCCTCGCGGGCCAGGCCAGACGAACACCGGGCGGAACCGTGGCTGTCGAAGCAGCAGCTCGCCGCCCACCTCGGCGTCAGCACGCGATGGATCGAACTACGCGCAGCCGACTCGGACCTCCCGTTCGTACGGGTCGGCGGCATCAATCGGTACCAAGCGAGCGCGGTCGATGAGTGGTCTGCGCGCTTCCAAGCCGCTTCCACGGTTACGCGAGAGCCCTTATCTAAGCCTTCTGATGACGTACCCCTTGCTTCCTGAGCAGGAGGTACATAGGCTTGCGGCTCCATCAAATCGGGCCGGCGACGCTGCGAACGTCCCGGCCCACGGTCACCCCGACTGGAGGTCGGATGACATGAGCAAGCCTAGTGCGCCCCCTCGCCGCGTCAGCGTCGAGAAGAACATCTACAAGCGGGCCGACGGGAAGCTTGAAGTTGGCTACCGAGACTCGACGGGCAAGCAGCGGTGGACGCCCGTCGTCGGCGGGATCACCGCGGCCCGCGCCGTGCGGGACGATGTGCTCGGGCGCAAGGCACGCGGCGAGCGTGTTGCGCCCAACCCGAAGCTCAGGTTCGGCGAGGCTGCGGACAGGTGGCTCGCCGGCCCGGTCGCAAGCCTGCGCCCGGCGACGCAGAGCATCTATCGCAGCCACGTCGACAACCACCTCCGGGATCGCTTCGGGCGTGACCGTCTGGACGCGATCACCGGGGATGACATCGCCCGGCTCGTGCGTGAGCTGCGCGCCGAAGGCAAGTCCGAGTGGACGATCTCGGGCGTCGTGAAGTCCTGCTCGCAGGTCTACAAGTACGCGGCGAGCCGCATGGCCTGGAACGGCGTCAACCCGACGGCGCTCCTCCAGAACGGCGAACGGCCGAAGACGGGCGCCACGGCCCGACGCCGCATCTACCGCGGCGACGAGCTGACGCAGACGCTCCAGGCCGCGCGCGAGCCCTACAAGACGATGTTCGCGCTTGCCGCCGTGACGGGCGCGCGCCTGTCCGAGGTGCTCGGGCTCGTGTGGGCCGACGTGGACCTAGACGACCTCGACGCCGCGGTGCTGTCGTTTGAGTACCAAGTTGACCGCACCGGGACGCGCGCTGCGCTCAAGACGGAGGAGTCACGCCGCGCCGTCGAGATCCCGCGCCAGCTCGCGACCATGCTCGTGAAGCACCGGCTCGCCTCGCCGCACACGCGGCCCGAGTCCTTCGTCTTCGCCAGCCGGTCCGGCCGCGCGCTGTCGCAGCGCAACGTGATCCGCGCCCTTCGCCGGACGCAAACGCAGGCGGTCGACGCGGACGGCAAGCCGACGTTCCCGCTCCTGCACGACGTGCCGAAGGGACAGGCGATCCCGAAGGCCGCAGCGCCGTCCTTCCACGGGTTCCGTCACTCGGCCGCGTCCGAAGCCATCGCGGCCGGCGAGAGCGCCGAGGAGGTGTCCTGGCAGCTCGGCCACAAGTCGTCGCTCGTCACGCGCGCCGTCTACGTGCAGGAGATCAAGAGCGCCGAGCGCACGGCGAAGCGACGGGCTGCGATGGCCGCTCGGTATGGAAGCGCGCTGGAAGCGGCAGACCTCAGCGAAGCGCAGCAGGCACCGACGCAGAGGGTCGCCGAGGTCCGGCCGCTGCACGGGTAGGCCGCAGGCGGCAGCACGTCGCAGCAGATGCCGCACGACTTACAAGCAGGGGGTCCCCGGTTCGAGCCCGGGACCGCCCATCGGCCGGCCGCGCCTCAGCAGCAGCCGCTGCTGCAGGCCCCGACGTCCGCGTCCGCGTCCGCCGGGCCGAACCCGACCGGCGCGCAGCAGTCGTCGCCCTCGCCGCGCCAGAGCGCGAGGCACTCCTTCACCGCGATGGCGGAGACGACGACCGCTGCGATCGGGTCCAGGACCGCCAGGCCCGCGCCCGCCCCGACGAGCGCGACGAGCGTCACCGCGGCCTGCGCGGCGCACATGAGGTTCTGGATGCCCTCGCCGGCGGTCGCGCTCGAGTCCAGCCGCCGCGCCAGGCGCAGCTTCGCCCAGCCGAGCCACGGCATGAGCACGACCGCGGACGCGGTGACGGCGATGCCGACGGTCGTAGCCTCGGCGTCGCTCCCGCTGACGAGCTTCGACACGCTCTCGTAGAGGAAGTAGGGGACGAGCAGGAGGAAGGAGCCGGCGACCCAGCGCTGCGCCGTCCGCTCGCTCGTCGCCGAGAGCGTCCGCGTGCCGGTGAAGCGCCAGATGACGATGACCGACGCGAGCCCCTCGACAAAGGACGACGCGGCCCAGATCGTCAGGCTGAGCGAGCTCGCGCCCAGGCCCGCGGCCAGGCCGACGATGCCCTCGATGCTCATCCACAGCAGCGACGCCCACGACAGCAGCCGCGCACGACGGGCTGCCCGGTGCCACGCAGGATCCCGCGTCGGTGTGGGCGCGGGGGCCTGGACGATCGGGAGCTCGACGACACCGGCCACGCGGCAACTGTACCGCCGGTCACCGGCTCCTCCGCACACGCCGGGGGGGAGAGAGAGCGGACGCCGTGACCCGGTCGGTCACGGCGCGCTGCTGTTGCGGCGGCGGCGCCGCCGGCCCGGTCAGGGCAGGACGGTGTAGGCGATCGCGGTCGAGCACGCCGACCGGTTGCCGACCTGATCGCTGGCGGTGGCCGAGATGAAGCCGCTGCTCGGGTCGCTCGAGATGAACACCTGGACCCCCGGGTAGGCGAACGCCGAACCGCCCGGCCCGCTGCCGATCTCCGTGCCGGGGCTGCAGTCGGCGCTGTCGTACAACGTCACCGTGCTGTCGTTGTCGGCGGTCCCGCGGACGTACGGCGACGGGCCGCCCTGCGTCGCCGGGACGGTGTCGACGAGCGACGGGACGGCCGGCGCGGTCGTGTCCAGCACGTAGTCGTAGGGCGTGCAGCTGCTCGTGTTGCCGGCCACGTCGACCTGCTTGGCGCTGTAGTGCGTCGTCCCCGCAGCCGGCGTGGTGGTGTGGATCTCGCCCCAGCCGCCGCTCTCGTCGGCGGTCGTCTGCCCGACCAGCGCGCCGGTGCAGTCCTCGCCCTCGAAGACCTGCACCAGGGCGCCGGGCTCGGCGCTGCCGCCGAACACGGGCAGCGGGTCGCTGCCGGGGGAGACCGGGTTGTTGATCTGCGGCGGGTCTGCACGGGTGTCCAGCGTGTAGGTCTTCTCCGGGCAGTTCGACAGGTTCGTCGCCTCGTCCCGGACGCCGACCGCCAGCTTGTAGTCACCGTCCTCCGGCGGGATGACGGGCACGACCCGCGGCAGACTGACCGAGAACGAGAAGTCGCCGTCGCCGTCGGCCGTCCCGCTCCCGATGATCTGGCCTGCGCTGTTGCACAGCACCGGGGGGTTCGCCGTCCCGACGACGAACACCGTGCCGCCCGCCTCGTCCGTGTGGCCGGCGACGGTGAAGGTCGTGTCCTTCGACGGCGACGACGGCCAGGTCACGGACGTGATCTTCGGCGCCGTGTTGTCGTGCCGGTAGCTCGCCTCCCCCGGCGCGCAGCCGGTGAAGTTGCCCGCGTCGTCCAGGCCGCGGATGGCGTAGGTCACCGTCACGTCCTCGGCGTCGGGGTTGTCGAAGAAGAGCTCAAGCGACCAGGCGCCCGTGCCGTCGACGCGGATCGACGTCGCCGGCCCGGTGCAGCCGGTGCCCGCGTAGAGCCGGACGAGCGAGCCCGGGTCGCCGGTGCCCGACACCACGGGCGTCGCGTTCGGCGACGGTGACGCCGGCGTGAACGCCGGGGAGTCGAACGCCGGGACGGCCGGAGCGATGTCGTCGTGCACGTAGCTCCGGGACGAGGAGCACTGCTCGGACACGTTCCCCGCGGCATCGCGGACCTTGGCCGACCAGGTCGTGCTCGTGTTGAGTCCGGCGGCCACGGGCGCGTTCCAGTCCCCGTTGCCCAGGGCGGTGGTCGAGGCGACGACCGCCCCGGTGCAGGTGGCGCTCTTGTAGACCTGGACGGTGCCCCCGGGCTCGGCCTTGCCGAGCAGCGTGGGCGTCGGGTTCGACCCGGTCGCGCCCGGGTTGATGCTCGTGATCGTCGCCGTCGCGGGCGGCGTGTCGTCGTGGCGGTAGGCCAGCGGCGTCGCGCACAGCGAGATGTGGCCGGCCGGGTCGGTGGCCGTCGCGGTGACGTTCGTCGTGTCGTTGTCGGCCAGCAGCAGCGTGATCGACCAGGCACCGTTGACGTCCGCCACGGTCTGCCCGACGACCCCGCCGTTGCAGGCGACGCCGAGGTAGAAGGTGACGATCGTCGAGGGCTCGGCCGTCCCGGAGATGACCGGGTTGCGCACCGGGGCGGGGGACGCGGGCTGGCTTGAGGCGACGAGCGGCGCGGCGGGCGTCGTGGCGTCCTGCTCGTACTGGATGGCGGTCGAGCAGGCGGAGGTGTTGCCCGCGGCGTCACGGGCGGTCGCCGCGAGCTTGCTGACCTTGTCCTGCGGGACCGGGACGCCGGCGGCGAAGGTGCCGTCGGTGTCGGCCGTCGTCGCGGCGGCGACCGGGCCGGTGCACGTGTCGGTGAGGTAGACGCGCACGCGCGCGCCCGGCTCGGCGGTCCCCGTGACGAGGGGGCTGTCGTCGGCGCCGATCCCGGCCGGCACCGTCCCGGCGAGCTTCGGCGCCGCCGGCGCGGTCGTGACCGGCTCGGCGGGCGCCGGCGGGGGCGGGGCAGGGGTCGTGACGGTCGTCGTGGTCGTCACCGTCGTCGGGACCACCTTGACCTCCGGCGCCTTGACGGTGAACCTCGCCGCCGAGGACCGGCAGTTGTTGGCCTCCTGCGACTCGGCGACGGTCCGGCCGCGATCGGCGCAGACGAGCAGGACGTAACGGCCGTCGGGCAGGCCCTTGGGCAGCGTGACGCGCCGCGTGAGCAGCACGGCGCGCCCGGCGCGCAGCGGCCGCAGCGCCGCTTCGCCCAGGAGCACGTCGCTCGCCCCGAGGGTGCGGTCCTTGGAGACGAAGATCCCCAGCCGCGAGGCCGCCGCGGTCGCGGTGCCGCGGTTGGCGACGCGCGTCAGCACGGTGAAACGGCTGCCGGGTTGCGGGGCCGACGGCGGGTCGCCGACCGACGTCACCGACACGTCGGGCCGCGGCGCCGCGTGGGCCGGGGCGGCGGCCAGCAGCGCGGCGAGGAGGGTCAGGAGGACGGTGGCAAGACGGCTGGTCATGGGGCTTCCCTGGTGTGGATGGTGGGGACGCTGCGGTGGGTCATGGGACGACGACGGTGCGGCGGGCCGACAACGTGTCCGGCGACCCGAACGCCCGGGCGGTGATGCGAACGGTCAGGCGACCGTGGCGCCCGCGTCGGGTCAACGGGACGGCGACGGTGAGGCTGCGGTGGCCACGCTGCGTGGTGCGGCGGGTCAGGTGCCCCACGCGCCTCCCGGCGCGGGAGACGTGCACGGTGCACGACGACAGCCAGCCCGCCGAGAGGCGACAGGTCACCGCCAGGCGCCCGGCGCGGACGGCGGGGCGCCCGACGGCGACCGTCAGGCCGCGGGGGCGCGGGTCCCGCGGCGGCGCGGCCGTCGTCCACGTGCGGCGGGCGAAGGCCGACGCGTTGCCGGCCGCGTCGAGCTGCCGCACGTCGAAGCGGTGCCCCCCGGGCGCCAGGCCCGTCAGCGTCCGCGGCGGGACGCAGGCGGCCGGCGGTGCGCCGTCGAGGCTGCACTCGAAGCTCCCGCCCGGCTCGGCGCCGGACCAGGCGAGGGTCGCGGTGGGCCCGGTCCCCGGCACCGTCGTGAAGCGCGGGGCCTCCGGCGCGGTGGCGTCCACCGACCAGGCGGCGGTCGCGGCCGGCGACGTGAGCGTGTCGACGGTCTGGCGGACGCTGAGCCCGTGGCCCCCGTCGGCCAGCGGGCCGACGGCGAGCGGTGCGACGCAGGACTGCGCCGGCTCGCCGTCCAGGGCGCACCCGAAGCTCGCGCCCGGCTCGCCCGTGAACGCGATCTCGGCGCTCGGGCGGTTCGTCAGCCCGGCCGGCGCGAGCAGCGCCGGCGCCGGCGGGTAGGCGTCCACGCGGCGCATCGCCGCCGGGCCGGGTCCGTCGCCGTCGTCGGCGCGCAGCTCGACGCTGCGGCGCCCGGCGACCGTCGTGTCGAAGGTCACCGCGCGCAGC
>CAZRLR010000282.1:0-6229 GCA_964600395.1 uncultured Conexibacter sp. | reverse complement strand
CTGCGGCTTGGCGGTCGCCCAGAGGGACTTGGCCAGCTCGCCGGCGAGCAGACGCTGGGTGGCGGGATCGAGGGGGGCGGCGGCGCTCATCGCTTGATGCCGTTGGCGATTTCCATGAGCTGGTCCTGGTACTGGATCGCCTTGCTCGCGAGCTCGAAGCCGCGCTGGGCGTCCATCATGTCCACCATCGCGTCGCTGAGGTCGACGTTCGAGCCCTCCAGCGCGCCCTGGGTGACGACGGTCGTGCGCGGGGCGGCGGTCGCGGCGCCGGAGGCCGCCGTCGCGCGGAAGGTGTTGTCGGCCCCGCCGGCCAGCGCGCTCGGGTTGGGGACGGTGACCAGGCGCAGCGTCCCGATCGGCGTGCGGCCGGAGGAGACGGTGCCGTCGGCGGCGATGTGGATGTTCTCCTTCGGCGTGCCGACCGGGACGGTGACCGGCGGGTCCAGGAGCAGGCCGTTCGCCGTCGTCAGGCGGTTGCGGCTGTCGGTGGAGAGCTGGCCGTCGCGCGTCATGGCGGGGTTGCCGTCGCGGTCGCGGACGGCGATGAAGCCCTGGCCCTGCAGCGCGACGTCGAGCGGGGACTGCGTGAGCTGCAGCGCACCCTGCTGCAGGCTGCGGCCCACGAGCGCCGCGGCGGCTCCCCCGCCGATGAGCACGTCGTTCGTGCCGCCGCTGCCCGAGGCGGTGTAGGCGAGGTCGCGGAAGGCCACCCGGACGTGCTTGTAGCCCGTCGTGCTGGTGTTGGCCAGATCGTTGGCGGCGGCGTCGATGCGCTGCTGCTGTGCCGCCATGCCGGCGGCGGCGCTGTACATCCCTTGGAGCACGGGCGGTCCAGTCTCGAAGCGATTCTCGGGTGGAGCTCCGGCCTCCGCCAGTGGGCGGTCCAGTCGGGGGCTCCTCGGTCACACGGGGTGGTCGGCCCCGGCGTGGGCGCCTTGAGCGCCGCTACGACGAGCGTCCAGTCCCGTCCGGTCGGTCAGCCCGTGAGCGAGCCGACCTGGGTGGCGGCGGCGCGCAGGGTCGAGTCGATGGTCGTGATCGCGCGCTGGGCGGACTCGAAGGCGCGCAGCGAGGCGAGCATGTCGATCATCGTGTGTGCGGAGTCCACGCCCGAGCCCTCCAGCTGGCCCGTCTGGACCTGGCCGGTCGCGGCGCCGGCCGCGGTCCCGGCGAAGAGCGCGTCCCCCTGCTTGACGGGGTTCGTCACGGCGAAGACGCCGACCGCGGTGGCCGGGACGGTGCCGTCGGCGGCGAGCTTCACGGGCCGGCGGTCGGGGCCGAGGACCGGGTTGCCGAGCTGGTCGACGAGCGTGCCGCCCGGCCCGGACTGGAAGGAGCCGTCGCGCGTGAAGCGCACGCCGTTCGCGGTCTGGATGCCGAAGAAGCCGTCCCCGGTGATCGCCATGTCCAGCGGCTCGTCGGTCTGCTTGAGCGGCTGCTGGCGCAGGTCGGTGGAGAACTTCGTGATCTGGCTGCCCAGGCCCAGCGAGCCGATCTCCTGGCCCGTGGCGCGGTTGGTCAGCATGAGCTCGCCGAAGGACTGCTGGCTGACGCGGTCGGCCTTGTACCCGGCGGTCGAGACGTTCGCCAGGTCGTTGGCGAGCTGGTCCTGGCGGGTGAGCTGGGCGAGCATGCCGGAGGCGGCGATGTAGAGACCACGGTCCATGGCCCGGGTGGTCGGCGTGCGGGGCGGGCGCTTGAGCGGCGGCGGCCGCGGCCGATGACTCCGAGGGCGTGACCCTTCCCACGATCCACGTCGACGTCGCCGTCCTGCGCACCGCGATGGCCGACACCGTCCTGCGCCCGGGCATGGTCCTCGGCGGCCGCGTGACCGAGCGCGTCGGCGCGCACGGGCTGTTGCTCCTGCACGGCGCACCGGTCGTGGCGAAGCTGCCGGACGGCGTGGAGGCCGGCGCACGGCTGCGGCTGCTCGTCGCCTCGGCGGACGCGGACGGCGTCGTGCTGCAGATCCAGCCCGAGGCGGCCGGGTCCGCGGCGGCGGCCGTCCCTTCGCCGGCCGCGTTCGCGCTCGCGCTGCCCGGCGGGGTGCAGGCGCAGCTGCGGGTCGACGGGGACGGGGGCGGCGAGGACACCGACGGCCGTGGGGGACGGGGGGGTCCGAGCGTGTCGCTGCGGCTGGACTCGCCGACGATGGGCCGGATGGACCTGCGTGTGGACGCCGCCGGCTGCGCGGTGTGGGTCAGCGCGGGAGCGCCCGCGGTCGCGGCGCAGGCCGGCGCGCGGGAGCTGCGGGACGCGCTCGGCGCGGCGACCGGGCGCGACGTGCTCGTGACGGTCCACCCCCGGACGAGCGCGCTCGATGTCAGCGCCTGAGTCCGGCGGCCGGCCGCTGCGCGCAACGGCGCTGCGCTACCGCACCGGGGTCGACAGCGCCCCGGCGGTCGTCGCCACGGGGCAGGGCCACGTCGCGCAGCGGATCATCGACGCCGCGCGCGAGGCCGGCGTCCCGGTCCGCGAGGACGCCGCGCTCGTGCAGGCGCTCGAGCAGCTGCGTCTGCGCGAGGAGATCCCGGAGGAGCTCTACGCGGCCGTCGCCGAGGCGCTCGTGTGGGCCTACAAGCTCGGGACGCGGGCGCCGCGGTAGCGCCGTGGCGATTCCGCGGAATCGTCGGTCACACCGAAGTGATCTTCGGCGCGGCTGGTGTTCGCGCGGAGCGGAAGCGACGACACGGCCCCGACGGTCGGATGCTCGCCCGCGTGAGACCACCGGTGGACCTTGAGCCCTGAAGCACCCATGAGGTGCCTGAGGCCTCAAGGTCTCCGTGCGGCCGCGTAGGCTGCGCGGCATGCGTGTCGCGGCGTCGTTGGGCTGTGTTCTGGCGCTGCTTGTCCTGGCTGCCTGCGGCGGCGCCAGCCCGGAGCGTCATGGAGGATTCACCCGCGACGAGGCCGAGGAGATCGCCCGCGACCTCAACGGCCCAGGCTGCCCCGACTCGCCGATGCGCAAGCTCCGAACCAGGTGCCAACCGCGACGCGCAGCTTGGCGCTGCACGACGACAGGCCCCGACGGCTATGAGTCTGTCGAGGACATCGCCGAGGGTCAGCCGCTGATCGGCAACCTCTGCTGACGGCCGACCCTGTGTCGCGGCGGTCGCGAGCCCGGTAGGTCAGACAACGCCGGTCGTCGCGCAGAGCAGCAGCGGCAGGGGGGGGCTTGAGGCCAGACGCAGCCATGTGCTGCGGTGAGGCTCAAGCCTCCGCTGTCCCTCCCGCGTGATGGCAGGCGCGCCCACCGATTCCGCGGAATCGCCCTGGGACCGCCGACGCTCAGCGCCGCGCGACGAGGACGTTCGCCTCGAGCGTCGAGCTGATCGGGCCGTCCCCGAGGGTCGCGGCGACCGCCTCGACGACCTGCTCGTAGACCCCGGCCGCGGCGAGCTCGGCCCCGAGCGGGCTGACGACGACCGTCGAGACCAGCTGGGCCGCGTCGTCGAAGCTCACCGGCCGGACCTGGGTGTCGACGCGGATCCCCTGGAAGCCGCCCGCGATCGCGAGCGTCGCGAGGGTGGCCGCGTCCGGCAGCGCCCACGGCCCACCGACGTAGCGCGCGCGGGCGTCGGGCCCGAGCGCGCCGCCGATGGCGTCGGCGACCGCCAGGAACGGCGGCGAGCGGTCCACCGCCGTCCACACCGCGAGGCCGAGCCGGCCCCCCGGCTTGAGGGCGCGGTGCACCTCGGCCAGCGCGGCCGGCCGGTCGGGGAAGAACTGCAGGCCGTGCTGGCAGGTGGCCACGTCGAACTCGCCGTCGGCGACCGGGAGCGCTTCGGCCGGACCCTGGCGCAGCTCGATCGCCACGTCGTCGTCGCCCGCCGCCCTGGCCGCAGCCCGCGCGAGCATCGCCGGGCTCAGGTCGCAGCCGACGACGCGGCCACCGGCGCCGACGCGCTCGGCGGCCACGCGCGTGACCGTCCCCGGCCCGCAGGCGACGTCCAGCACCGCCTCGCCGCCGGTGACCGCCAGGTCGTCGAGCAGCGCGCCCGCCCACGGCAGGAACATCCGTGGGACGAGCACCTCGTCGTAGACGCGCACGGCCTCGGCCGCGGCCGTGCCGAAGTTCGCGCTCCACTGCTGGTCGGCCCCCGCCATGCGACGGAGGCTAGGCGATGCGCCGCCCGTCGGGGCCGGTCATCGGCCCGCGGCGGTCAGGACGCGAGCGACGCGTCCATCGTGATCTCCGGGACGCCCGCGAGCGCCTTGGAGACCGGGCAGCCGGCCTTCGCCTCCTCGGCGTGCTTGAGGAAGTGCTCCTCGCTGAGCCCAGGGACCGTCCCGACGACCTTCAGCGCGATCTTCGTGATCGTCGGCCCGTCGTCGAGGAGTCGCAGCTGGACCGTCGCCTCGGCTTCGACCGAGGTCGGGTTGTGGCCGTGCTCGGCGAGGATGTTCGAGAGCGCCATCGAGAAGCAGGCCGCGTGCGCTGCACCGATGAGCTGCTCGGGGTTCGCGCCGGGTCCGTCCTCGAAGCGGGACTTGAAGGAGTACTCGCCGGTGATGCTGTCGCCGGCGGTGAAGGTCCCGTGACCGCCCTTCAGGTCGCCTTCCCACTTCGCGTTGCCCTTCGATGCCATCTGGATCCTCGATTCGGTTGGGAGGGCCGACGTTAGCCCTCCCCCGGATCGTCCCCGGACGGCACTGCGCCATAAACGCGGCGCGGCGACTACGCGACGAGCTGGAAGAGCTGCTCGTCGGCCGTCAGCTGCTGGCGCAGCGTCTTCTTCAGCTGGCCGTGGATCTGGCAGACGCGGGACTCGCTGACGCCGAGGATCGTGCCGATCTCCGCGAGCGTCATGTTCTTCACGTAGAGGAGGACGGCGACCTCGCGCTCGCGCTGGGGCAGGCGGGCGAAGGCGGCGCGGAAGCGGTCCTTGGCCTCGTCCTTGGCCGTCGCGTGCAGCGGGTCGGTCGAGAGGTCGGTCGACGCGATCGTGTCGATGCGCTCGATGTTCGTCTCGTCGTCGGAGAGGACGAGCGTGTTGAGCGACGTCATGTCCGAGCGGGTGACCTCGTCGCCGTCGCGGCGCAGCTCGTCGACGGAGATGCCGACGGCCTCGGCCAGCTCGTGGGCGTTCGGGCGACGGCCGTGGAGCGTCGTGAAGGCGTCGGCGGCGCGCTCGATGTCGCGCTCCCAGCGGCGGACGGAGCGCGGCGCCCAGTCCTGCCGGCGCAGCTCGTCCAGGACGGCGCCGTGGATGCGGGTCCAGGCGTACTGCTCGAGCGTCGCGCCCTTGGCCGGGTCGTAGCGGTCGATCGACTGGATGAGCGCCTCGAGGCCGCAGGAGATGAAGTCCTCGACCTCGCAGCGGGCCGGCATCTCGCGGACCTTCTTGTAGACGATGTACTTCACGAGCGGGGCGAAGGTCAGGACGAGGCGGTCGCGGAGCGCCTGGTCGTTCGTGCGGCGGTACTCCGTCCAGAGGGCGAGCACCTCGTCGGCCGACATGCGGCGGCGGGTGTTGAGGGGACGGGCGGTGGCGGTGGCGAGCGACATGGTGCGGCTCCTTCTCGGATGGTGCAGCGGGGGGACACCAGCCGTATCGGGATACCTAGAATTTCTTGCTATCCCCCCTTTGCGGTATTCGCCCCAGGCCATGCGTCGAGGTTGCGTCTACCCAGTTCTGGGGATGGCTCCGGGGAAACCCGCAGCGGCCGTCCGCAGTCCTCCCCTGGGCCCGCCGCCCGCCCTTACACGCGCCCGCGAGGCGCCCTGCCTCAAGCACCGCGCGCCGCGTCCGACGACCGGTGAACCGATCCGTTCCCTGCCGAAGGTCCGAGACCACGATGGCCCTGCGCCTTGCCGCGATCAGCGATCTCGAAGCTGAACACGCCGCGTCCCCCGCTCCCCCGACGTCCAGCCCGACCCCCGCCGGCCCCGGGGCGGTCGGCGCCCTCGCGATGCGGGCGGCCGCTGCGCTGGCCGACGGCGACGTGCCCGCGTGGCAGGCCGTGTTCGCCGAGGCCGGCCGGCTGGACGACGTGCACCTGCGTCACCACACGCGCAAGCTCCTGGCCCACGGGGCGCTGGCGGCCACGGGGACGCCGGCGCGCCTGGGCCCGGTCTACGCCGCGCTCGCCGACGGCCTGCTGCAGGCGCTGGAGGACGACCCGCGCGAGCCCGTCCTGCTGAACCTCTGCGGCATCGCCTTCTACGAGCTCGGCGCGATCGCCGCCGCCGAGCCGCTGTTCGCGGCCGCGCTGCGGCTGGACCGGG
>CAZRLR010000281.1:0-6259 GCA_964600395.1 uncultured Conexibacter sp. | reverse complement strand
ACCCGCCGCGCTCATGCGGCCCCAGCGCTCGGCCAGGTGCCAGAAGAGCGCCAGCAGTCGCTGCTCGATGCGCGGCAGCTGCGAGATGGCGCGCGTGACCTCCATGCGGTCGGCCTGCGCGGCGGCCCGGCGCACGAGCCGCCCGACGATCGCCGGGCGCCGGCGGGCGACGTCGACGAGGTGCCCGTCCAGCAGGGCCAGACGCACCGGGGTGGCCGCGCTCCAGGTGACGAGCGTCGGCAGCAGGCGGTGGTCGGCCAGGTCGCCGGTCACCGTGAGGTCGCCGGGGCCGAGGAGCTCGATCGCCTTGCTGCCACCGAGCGCCACCTCGCGCACGAGCAGGCCGTCCAGCACGATCGCGGCGGCGATACGGCGCTGGTCCTCGCCGAGCGCGTCCGCGGGATCCCAGGGGCCGGCCTTCAGCTCGAGCATCGGCACCTGCGTCTCGCGGCGCGCGGCGCGCACGGCGTCCGGACCGAGGCCCTCCAGCAGCTCGGGGTCGAGGTCGACGAGGGTGGCCGCCGCGAAGCGCGCGGGCGTCTCGGCTGCGCTGGACATGTCAGCAGGCTACCGGCCTGGGCGCGCTCAGCCCAGGGGGTCCGCCCGCAGGACGGCGCGGCGGATCTTGCCGCTCGTCGTCTTGGGCAGCGCGTCCGCGAAGTCGACGATCCGCGGGTACTTGTACGGCGCGGTCTGGGCCTTGACGTGATCCTGGAGCTCGCGGGCCAGCACCTCGTCGCCGGCGTGACCGTCCCGCAGGACGACGACGGCCCGCACGACCGAGCCGCGCTCGTCGTCGGGCGCGGCGACGACCGCGGCCTCGGCGACCGCCGGGTGCGAGACGAGCGCGCTCTCGACCTCGAACGGGCCGATCCGGTACCCGGAGCTGATGATGACGTCGTCCGTGCGGCCCTCGAAGAAGAGCCAGCCGTCGGCGTCCTCGTGCACGCGGTCCCCGGTCCGCCAGATCCGGAGCCCCGCCCCGCCCCCCGGCGCCGCGTCCCCGAGGTAGCCGCTGAAGAACGTCGGGACGGTGGCGGGGTCGGCGACGAGCTCGCCGTCGTCGATCCACAGCCGGACGCCTGGCAGGGGCCGGCCCATGGACCCGGGGCGGACGGGCTCGTCCAGGGGCGCGCCGGTGAGCTGCCCGGTCTCCGTCTGCCCGTAGCCGTCGCGGATGTGCAGCCCGGTCGCCGCGTGCCAGGCCCGCAGGACCTCCGGGTTGAGCGCCTCGCCGGCGGCCACGAGCCCGCGCAGGGCGGGGAAGGCGCGCAGCGGCACCCGCTTGGCGATGACGCGGTACTCGGTGGGGGCCATGCACAGGACGTCCACCCGCTCGGCCTCCAACAGGTCCAGGCGCTCGGCGGGGTCGAAGCGTGCGTCGTGTAGCAGCGCCGCGGCCCCGCGGATCCACGGGGCGATGAAGACGTTGCGCGCGCTCTTGGACCAGCCGGACGCGGCCGTGCACCAGACGAGGTCGCCGGGGCGCGCGTCGAGCCAGTGGGTGGCCTGCACCGCCTGCCCCGTGAGGTAGCGCTGGGCGTGCAGGACGGCCTTGGGCTCCCCGGACGTGCCCGACGTGAACGTGATGAGGCACGGGTCGCCGGCCGCCAGGTCGGCCGGGGGCGGGGGCGGCGACGCCGGGTCCGGCCAGGTCATCACGCCGGGCACCCAGACCGTCGGCCCGTCCCACCCGGCGTCCCGCAGCGCCGCCTCGTTGCGGCCGTCGGCGACGACGACGGCCGGGCGGGTGACCTGCAGGCGCAGGGCCAGGTCCTTGGGCCGCAGCTGCTCCGTGCACGGCAGGACGACGTAGCCCTGGCGGAAGCAGGCGCACATCGCCACGACCCAGTCGGGCTGGTTGCCGACGAGCGTCATGACGACGTCCCCGCGCCGGACGCCGCGCTCGTGCAGGTGCGCCGCCAGGGTCCGCGTGGCGCGGGCGACGGCCCCGTAGGTGTGCTCGCGGCGGGCGCCGTCCCGCGCGCGCTCGACGAGCGCCCGCGCCCCGGGGTCGGCGGCCTCCAGGACGTCGACGGCGAAGTTCATGCGCGCGGCGCGGTCGTCACGGGCGGGGAGTCTGGCACGGGCTCTGCCCGCACCGCTGCGTCACCGCGCGGGGACGGACACGACGAAGAAGAGGGTGCCGCGGTCCTCGCCGCCCGTGCGCACGTCGAACAGCTCCCGGGCCACGAGCCGTCGCCCGGCGACCGTCTGCGTCGTGCCCCCGGCGCGCGCGGCGGGGCTGGGGCGCAGGAAGCCGCCGAGCGGCTCGACGAACGCCGTGCCCCCGGGGCTGCGGCGCCCCTGGATCTTGTCGAAGAACCCGTCGAGCCGCAGCACGCCGCCGATCGGCGTGACCTGCTGCACGGGGCCGTGGGCGTGGGGGTCGAAGCCGTCGTCCATCCGCCCCGTCCGCGGGTCCAGGCGCAGCACGGCGAGGTTGGCCTGCTGGCCGCTGGGTCGCTTGCGCCGGAAGGAGCCGGCGACGTACAGGCTGCCGCGCGAGAGCGTCAGCGTGTGGATGTAGCCGCGCAGCGGGACGCGGAAGCTGCGCTTGACCCGCCCGGTCGCGGCGTCGCGGACCTCGATGACGTTGCGGGGGAAGCCCGGCCGGTTCTCCAGGCGCCGGGCGATCATGACGTCGCGCCCGCTCAGCGTGAAGCCCGTGAGGTTGCGCACGGCGCCGGCCCAGCGGGTCATGCGGCCGGTCGTCGCGTTCGCCGTCCGCACCTGCAGCGCCGTGGCCTGGAAGCGCGGGACCTCCGCGCCGTAGTTGTCCCCGACCAGGGGGACGTCGAAGAGCTGGGTCGGGCCGGCGAGGAACGACGCCTGGTAGCCCGAGCCGAGCTCGTGCGGCCCCGCGTCACCGAAGACCGGGTCCACGGCGAGGGTGCGCGGGTCGACCTTCGCCAGCGCGGAGACGGCGCGGGCGCCGGCCAGCGCGAAGTTGCCGCCGGCGAAGAGGCGCCCGTCGGGCGTCGCGGCCAGCGCGTTGACCTGGCCGTCGAGGTAGGGCGGGCGCACGCCCAGGAGCGCGCCCGACGCCGGGTCGAGGGCCGCGAGGTTCGCGCCCTGCGGCCCGCCCGCGGCGGTGAAGCGCCCCCCGGCCCAGAGGCGGCCGTCGCGGCGGACGAGGTCGAAGACGCCGGTGTCCAGCTCCTTGTCCGGGCGCCCCGGGCCGCTGATGAACCGGTCCTCGGGGATCCGCTCGGCCGTCAGCGACGCCCGGAACCCGGCGTCGGTGACGCCGGAGATCGGATCCAGCACGACGAGCGACCGGCCCGACCCGCCGAAGGCGGCGCCGAAGGACCCGCCGGCGTACAGCCGCCCGCCGTCGAGCAGCAGGGCGTGGACGATGCTCTTGGCGGCCGTCGCCGGATCCGGGTCGGGCGTGAACGTCGGCGCGAAGCCGGGCACCGGCGCCCCGGTGGCCGCGTCGAGCGCGACGACGCCGAGGTTGCCGACGTAGAGGCGGCCGCCGCCGACGGCGAGGGCGCGGACCGTCGTCGTGCCGGGGCTCGAGAACCCCGCCAGCGGGGCGCCCGTCGCGGCGTCCACGCCCTGCAGGGGGCTCGCGAGGCTTCCGACGTACAGGCGCGCGGGGTGGTCGGCGGCGGCGGGGTCCAGCGCGAGCTCGGTCACGCGGGCGGGGGCGGCGGCCGCGAACGGCAGCGGAGCGCCCGTCCCGGCGTCGACGACCGCGACGCGGGCGTGCGGCTGCCCGCCGACGGTCGTGAAGTCGCCGCCGAGGTAGAGCCGCCCGGCGTCCAGCGCGAGGGCGTAGACCGCGCCGTCGGTCGCCGCGGTGAAGGATCCGTCGACGAACCCGTCGGACCTCAGGTGCACGACGTTGGCGTGGGGGACGTCGCCGGCCAGGGAGAAGTCGCCGGCGACGAAGAAGCCGCCGGCCCCGTCGGCGACCGCGTCCGAGACGTGCCCGTTGAGGCGGGCGGAGACCGGGTCGACCGCCCCGGAGGCCGGATCCAGCAGCGCGCTGGGCCCGGAGTAGCGCCCGGCGTGGGCGAAGCCGCCCTTGAGGTAGGCGCGGCCGCCGAAGGTCGCGATGTCGTCGACCCGCGCGTCGGTGACCACCGCGCCGGCCGGCGGGAGTTTCAGCGTCTCGGGGTCCGTCTGGGCCCGGGCGGCCGGCGCCGGCAGGACGACGACCCCCGCCGCAGCGACGAGGCCGGCGATCCCTGCGCCGAGGTGGCGACGACGGCGGTGTCCGGTGCGCATCGGCCAACTCTTCCGGGTACGCCGGTCGGCGTCCACCGTCCGATCGGCCAGCATGTGGGTGAGAAGTGGCGCAGATGGACTGATCGCGCCCGTTGTCCGGGTGCGTAACCAGACGGGACGGGGGCAGGTAACCTCCCAGACCCTCTTTTCCGCAGCAGCCACGACGCCAGGAGCCCGCAAAATGGCCATCGCAGTCTCTTCCCCGTTGGACCGCACCGAAGATCAGCAGGCGATCTGCGAGATGGTCCGCCAGTTCGCGGACGAGCAGATCCTTCCGAACGCCGAGCACTACGACGCCAAGGACGAGTACCCGGCGCCGATCGTCGACCAGATGAAGGAGCTCGGCCTCTTCGGGATCACGATCCCGGAGGAGTACGGCGGGCTCGGCCTGGACCTCACGACGTACTGCATGGTCGTCGAGGAGCTCTCCCGCGGCTGGATCTCGATCTCCGGTGTCATCAACACGCACTTCATCGGCACCTACCTGCTCATGAAGTTCGGGACCGAGGAGCAGAAGCAGAAGTACCTGCCGCGGATGGCCACCGGCGAGATCCGCGCCGCCTTCTCGCTCTCGGAGCCGGAGCTCGGCTCGGACGTGCAGGCGATCAAGACGGCCGCCAAGAAGCTCGACGACGGCAACTACGAGATCAACGGCCAGAAGATGTGGGTCACGAACGGCCTCATGTCCGACCTCGTCTTCGTCCTCGTCAAGACGGACCCGGACAACCCCAAGCGCCACGCCGCGATGACGTGCTTCATCGCCGAGAAGGAGGGCGGGGTCCACGAGAACGAGGGCGCCTACAAGGGCCTGATCGTCCCGCCGCAGCTGAAGAAGATGGGCTACAAGGGCGTCGAGTCCACCGAGCTCGTGTTCGACGGCTACCGCTGCCCGGCCGAGAACATCCTCGGCGGCGAGGAGGCCGGCCTGAACAAGGGCTTCCCGCAGATGATGGACGCGCTGGAGGTCGGCCGCGCGAACGTCGCCGCCCGCGGCGTCGGCATCGCCCAGCGCGCGCTCGAGCTCGCGCTGAAGTACTCGCAGGAGCGCAAGACCTTCGGCAAGCCGATCTCCGAGCACCAGGTCATCCAGTTCAAGCTGGCGGACATGGCGACGCAGATCGACGCCGCCCGCCTCATGACCCTGCGCGCGGCCCGCATGAAGGACGCGGGCATCCGCTCGGACATGGAGGCCGGCATGGCGAAGCTCTTCGCCTCCGAGACGGGCCGCTTCTGCGTGGAGGAGTCCTTCCGCATCCACGGCGGCTACGGCTACTCCAAGGAGTACGAGATCGAGCGCCTCTACCGCGACGCGCCGCTGCTGCTCATCGGCGAGGGCACGAGCGAGATCCAGAAGATGGTCATCGGCAAGACGCTCCTCTCCCGTCACAAGATCTGAACCATCCGGACAGCATGATGTGGTACCAGGGGTCGCCTTCGGCGGCCCCTGCTGCTACCGTGGTCGTTGCACGCGCAAGGACTTTTCCGTCATGTCGACCGTCGAACAGCCCACACCCTCCTCCGCCCCGCTCGACGAGCGGGAGCTGCGCGCCGGGCGCGGCCTGCTGCGCGCCCACGCGGCGCTGTGCAAGGCCCTCGACGCCGAGCTCGAGGCCGCCCATGGTCTCGCGCTCACGACGTACGAGGTCCTCATGTACATGCACGACGCGCCCGACCGGAAGATGCGCATGTGCGACCTGGCCGACAGCATCCTGCTGTCGCGCTCGGGCCTGACGCGCCTCATCGACCGGCTGCAGCGCGACGGGCTCGTCCTGCGCCAGTCGTGCGACAGCGACGCGCGCGGCGCCTACGCCGTCCTGACGGACGACGGCATCGCGACGCTCGAGGCTGCTCGCGCGACGCACCTGGCCGGCGTGCGCCGCCTCTTCCTCGAGAAGTTCACGCCGGAGGAGCAGGCGCTCCTCGGCGACGCCTGGCAGCGCGTGCTGCCGGTCACCGGCGCCGCGCCGACCGACTGCTGCTGACCGTCCGCGCCGGGCGCGCGCGGCGATCGGCCTGTCGG
>CAZRLR010000280.1:0-6264 GCA_964600395.1 uncultured Conexibacter sp. | reverse complement strand
GGCCGACGAGCGCCGCGAGGCCGAGGCCGAGGCCGAACGCCAGGCCGCCGCGGCCGCCGCCGCGCGCCAGGCGGTCGTCGACCGCGAGGAGACCGAGCTGGCTGCCGTCCGGGCGCAGCTGCAGGCCGCCCACGACGAGACGCGGGCCGCCCGCGCCGAGGCCGAGGCCGGCCGGCGGGAAGCCGAGGCGCTGCGTCGCCAGACCGAGGCCCTCCGCGCGGAGGTCGCGGCCTCGCGCGAGCAGTCCGAGGCCCTGCGCCAGGAGGCCGACGCCGCCCGCGAGCAGGCCCAGGCCGCCGTCGCCGAGGCCGAGGCCGCCCACGCCGAGGCCGACGCGCTGCGGGCCGACGCGCGGGCCCACGCCCAGCGCGTGGAGGCCGAGGCGCAGACGCGTACCGAGCAGGAGGTCGAGGACTTCCGGGCGCAGATGGAGCGCCAGCGCGAGGCGCTGGAGGCCGCCGGTCAGACGCGCCTGGCCGAGCTGCGGGCCGAGCTGGAGACCGAGCGCGCCGCGCTGCACGAGCAGGTCGAGCAGGAGCGCGTCGCCGCGCGCGCCCAGGCCCAGGCGCAGCTCGAGCAGGAACGCGCGGAGCTCGACGCCCAGGCCCGCGCCGCCGCCGAGGCGTTGCGGGGGACGATCGAGGCCGAGCGCAAGGCGGCGCTCGACGAGGTGGCCACCGCCCGCGACGCGGTCGGCGAGCAGGTCGACGCGCTGCTGGCCCAGCGCGAGGAGGAGGCGGCCGCCCAGGCCGCGGCGAAGCTGAAGGCCGCCGAGGAGGAGGCCGCCGCGCTCGTCGAGGCCGGCCGTCAGGACGCCGCCGGGCACCGTCGCCAGGCCGAGGCCGAGCTCGCCGCGGCGCGCGCCGAGGTCCGCGAGCAGCTGCGCAGCTCGCGGGAGCAGGCCGCGGCGCTCCTGGCCACGGCCCGCGACCAGAGTGACCTCGCGCAGGCCGAGGGGGCCGAACTCGCCAAGACCGTCAAGGCGCTCAACGACCGCCTGCGGGACATGGGTCGCCGCCTCGAGGTCGACGTGACGCAGGCGCAGAAGGCCATCGCCGAGCGGACATCACTGCAGTCGGTGCAGGCGCGCACGCGCGCCGAGACGCCCGACCTGGAGGCCAGCGCGACGGCGATCGCCGCGCAGGTCGTCCGGATCCTCGGCGAACAGGACGGCAAGGCCTAGTCCCGGACGGACGCAATGCAGCCACTTCCGTCCATGCGAAGTGGCTGCATGCTGTCTGCCGAGCGGCGGCGACGGGGCGGCGGATCGGTGCTCAGACGAGGTCGGCCGCCAGCGCCGCGTGCAGGTCGCCGACCTCCGCGGCGTCCATCGAGTAGCCGTGCTCCGGGCCGGGGTAGCGCTTCGTGCGCACGTCCTGCGCGTACGCACCGACACCCGCGACCATCTCGTCCAGCAGGTCGGCGTACCGCTGCACGAACTTCGCCCCGCGGCCCTCGCGGATGCCGAGCAGGTCGTGGAAGACGAGCACCTGGCCGTCGGTGGCGGGGCCCGCGCCGATCCCGATCACGGGGATCTCCATGCGGGGCATGATCGCCTCCGTCAGCGCGCTGGGGATCGCCTCGAAGACGATCGAGAAACACCCGGCCTCCTGGAGCGCCAGCGCCTCACGCGCGATGCGCAGCGCCGCACCGGCGTCACGACCCTGCGCCCTGTAGCCCCCGAGCGCCGTCGCGGTCTGCGGCGTGAGGCCGACGTGACCCATGACCGGGATGCCGGCGTTGACGATCGCGCGGGCCCGCCGGACAGAGGTTTCGCCGCCGCCCTCGAGCTTCACCGCGTCGCAGCCGGCCTCCTTGACGAAGCGGAAGGCGGTGGCGACCGCCTGCTCGTCCGAGATCTCGTAGCTGCCGAACGGCAGGTCACCCACGAGGAAGGGCTGGGTCAGGCCGCGGCGGGTGGCCCGCGCGAGGACGAGCAGCTCCTCGAGCGTCACGGCGACGGTCGAGTCGTAGCCCAGGACGGTCATCGCCCCGGAGTCGCCGACGAGGACGAGGTCGACCCCGGCGCTGTCGGCGGCGCGCGCGCTGGGGTAGTCGTAGGCGGTGACCATGACGATCGGCTCGCCGAGGGCCTTCTTCTCGATGAGCCGGGGGAGGGTCATCGGCAGGCGCGCGGCGTCGGCCGGGACGTGGAACGTTGAGGGCATCGTCGACATGACTGGGCTCCTTGCGGACGGGGTGAGTCGCTAGCGCGGCTCGGAGAGGAGGGTCGCCACCGCGTCGTCCACGGTGATGATCCGGTTGGTCTTGGCCTCCACGTGGACGACGCGGGGCTCGTAGGTCTCCATGTCCTGCCGGTCGTACTGGCCGTAGGAGATGACGATGATCGTGTCGCCGTGGTGCACGAGGCGCGCGGCCGCGCCGTTGACCTTCATGCACCCCGAGCCGCGCTCGCCGGCGATCGTGTAGGTCTCGAAGCGGGCGCCGTTGTCGACGTCGACGATCGCGACCTGCTCGTGCTCGAGGATGTCCGCGGCCTCCAGGAGGTCCGGATCGATGGTGATCGACCCGACGTAGTGCAGGTCACTGTCGGTGACCGTCGCGCGGTGGATCTTGGACTTCAGCATCGTGCGCTGCATGGCGGTTCAGCCCTTCCCGTTCTGGGTGCCGGAGGTGTTCAGGGTGGTGTTGTCGATCAGGCGGGTGCCGCCCACGTCGGCGGCGACGGCGACGAGGGTCCCGTCGCCGATCACCTCCACCGGGGCGAGCGTCGAGGGGTCCACGAGCGCCAGGTACTCCGGCGGGACCCCAAGGTCGGTCATCGCCGCGACGGCGGAGGCCTGGACGCGGGCGGCGTCACGCTCCCCGGCGGCGACGGCGGTGGCGGCGGCGTCCAGGCCGGCGCGCAGCGCCAGGGCCCGAGCGCGGTGCTCGCCCGTCAGGTGAACGTTGCGCGAGCTACGGGCCAGGCCGTCCGGCTCCCGGACGGTCGGGACGGTCTGGATCCGCACCGGCAGGTCGAGGTCCGCGACGAGCTTGCGGACGACGAGGACCTGCTGGGCGTCCTTCTCCCCGAAGAACGCGACGTCCGGCTGGACCATGTTGAAGAGCTTCGTGACGACGGTCGTGACGCCGTGGAAGTGCGCGGGCCCGCGGTGGGCGCCCTCGAGCGTCTCCACGAGCGGCCCCGAGAGCTGAACGGTCGTCGCGAAGCCCGGGGGGTAGACGACCTCCGGCGCGGGGGCGAAGAGGAGGTCGGCGCCGGCGTCGGAGGCCAGTCCGGCGTCGGAGGCCTCGTCCCGCGGGTAGGCCTCCAGGTCGGCGGCGGCGTTGAACTGGGCCGGGTTGACGAACAGCGAGACGACGACGAGCTCGCACGTCAGGCGGGCCTCGCGGATGAGCGCCAGGTGCCCGTCGTGCAGCGCCCCCATCGTCGGGACGAGGCCCACGAGGGCGGAGGGGTCCTGGCGGCGGGCGGCCCGCACCGCCGTGCGCAGCTCGTTGACCGTGCGCAGCGTGCGCATCAGGCGACCCCGGCCGGGGCGGCGGTGGCGCGGTCGGCGAGCGCCCGCGTGCGGTCGGCCAGCACGTCGAAGAGCTCGAGCAGCTCGGGCGTGCGGTCCTGGACGGCGGCGCGCTGGCGGGCGACCGTCTCCGCGTCCCCGCGGGCGATCGGGCCCGTCAGCGCGGCGGGGCCCCCGTCGTGGGCCCAGTTGGCGACCGCGGCCTGCACGAGCGGGACGAGCAGCTCCCGCGGGGCGCCGGCGGTCGCGAGGAGCTGCTCGGCGGCGTCCTGGAGCGTGACGAGGAAGTTCGAGGCGATCGAGGCGGCCGCGTGGTAGGCGGCCCGGTCGGCGTCGTCGATCGTCGCGGGCACCATGCCCAGGGCCGCGGCGAGGGCCTCGGCGGTCTGCAGCGCCCGATCGCCCGTCCCCGCCACGGCACAGCCGGCGCCGGCGAAGGCGGCGCCCGCGCGGGTGACCGTCATGAGCGGATGCAGGCCGAACGCCTCGTGGGGGGCGAGGACGTCGAGGCCCGTGGCGCCGGAGGTGTGGCCGACGAGCAGGCCGGGGCGCGGGACGACGGCGGCAGCCGCCGCGGCGATCTGCGCGTCCGGGACGCACAGCAGGACGACGTCGTGGCCGGCACCGTCGAACCCACGCCCGAACGGGCCCGCGGCGGGGACGCCCGCAGCGCGGAGTGCCGCGACGAGCGCGGTGCCGAGACGGCCGGCGCCGACGACGGCGCAGCCCAGGACAGTGGGAGGGTTCATGGTCTTCGGGTCCAGCTCCCGAGGGATGCCGGCGCGACTGACGGTGAAGGTGTGGCGGCGTTGTGGCGAGGTCCGGCCCCCGAAGGTGACGGCCTCGTCACGAAACGATACCCCGGGACGCGCGGAACGCAACACCCGACCGTCCGATCTTCTGTGCGCGGCTACGCTGGCGCACGTGCCGGGCGACCTGACGACGCGTGCAGCGGCCTTCGCCGCGCTGCGGGAGCAGGCCCTGACGTGCACGCGCTGCCCGAAGCTCGCGGCCGTGCGGACACAGGTCGTGTTCGGCCGCGGACCGCTGGACGCCCCGGTCGTGTTCGTCGGCGAGGCGCCCGGGGCCGCGGAGGACCGGCTCGGCGTGCCGCTGGCCGGGGCGGCGGGGGCGCTGCTGGACGAGCTCGTGGCGTCGGGGGGCCGCGAGCCCGACCCGGTGGCCGGCCTCAACGTCCGGAACTTCCGCCCGCCGGCCAACCGCAACCCGCTGCCCGGGGAGCTCGAGCACTGCCGCGAGTACCTCGTGGGGCAGCTCGAGCTGCGCCGGCCGGCGCTCGTGGCGAGCCTCGGGACCTTCGCGACGCGGGTGCTCCGGGGGCGCCCGGGCGCGATCACGGCGCTGCACGGGCAGGAGGAGATCGTGACGGTGGGGGGCCTTGCCGTGCGGCTGCTGCCGCTCGTGCACCCGGCGGCCGCGCTCTACACGCCCGCCGGCGTGGCGCAGCTGCGGGCCGACGTGGCGCGGATCCCCGGGCTGCTCGCCCTCGGGCCGCCGGAGCAGCCTGTCGCGGAGGCCGCTCCGGATCCCGTGGCCGCGGTCCCGGTGCCCGACCCGGTCCCGGCGTTCGACCCCGTCCCGGCGTCCGACCCGGTCCCGGCGTCCGATGCGGTCCCGCCGCCGCCGGCGGCGGCGGGGGACGCTGCGCAGCTGGTCCCGGACGCCCCCGACGTCCCCGACGAGCCGGTCGCCCCGGTGCACGGCCAGCTGCCGCTGTTCTGACCCCGCCCGGATTCGGCTACGGGCGAATCATGCGGGGTTTTGCGGACAGGCGGCCAGGATGGAGCCATGTCCCCGGTCGCCGTCCTGCGTACCCCTGGCGTCGCCCGCCTGCTGACCGCCTGCCTCGTCGGGCGCGTGCCCGGCACCGCCATCAGCCTGCTCCTGCTCCTGCGCGTCCGCGACCTCGGCGGCTCTTACGCGGTCGGCGGCGTCGCGGCCGGGGCCTTCTCGCTCGGGCTCGCCGTGGGCTCGCCGTTGCTCGGCCGTGCCGTCGACACCCGCGGCCAGACGCTCGTCCTGCAGGTCGGGGCCTGGGTCACCGCGCTCGCGCTCGTCGGCCTCGCGGTGCTGCCGGACGGGACGGGCGCCGGGCCGGTCATCGCCCTCGCGTTCGTCTCCGGCGCGGCGCACCCGCCGCTGGCCGCCTGCCTGCGGACTCTGTGGGGCACCGTCCTCCCGGACGCCGAGTCCCGCCACGCCGCCTTCGCGCTCGAGGCGCCCGCCCAGGAGCTGTGCTTCATCTTCGGGCCGCTGCTGCTCGTCAGCGCCGTCGCGGCCCACGACCCCGCACTGGCGCTCGGGCTCAGCGCCGTGATCCTGCTGGCCGGCACGCTGACGTTCGTCGCCGCGCCGGCCTCGCGCGCCTGGCGCGGCACCCGCCCGGACGGCCTCGCGCCGCGCCCGCGCGCGCTCGGGGCGGTCGGGGTGCGCACGTTGCTGCTCGTCGGCCTGGGCATCGGTTGCTCCTTCGGCGCGATCGAGGTCGCGATCGCCGCCAGCGCCGAGGCGGCGGGGGCCCGCGGGCAGATCGGCGTCCTCATGGCCGTGTGGGGGCTGGGCTCGATCGTCGGCGGCCTGCTGGCGGCGCGCGAGGGGGCGCCGGCCGACCGGGCGGCGCGGGTCGTCGCGCTGCTCGTCGTCCTGACGGTCTGCGACGCGCTGCTCGTCGTCGCCGGGCCGCTGTGGGTCCTGGGCGTCGGGCTCGTCGTCTGCGGCGCCGCGATCGCGCCGCTCTTCACCGTCGTCTTCTCGCTCG
>CAZRLR010000279.1:0-6303 GCA_964600395.1 uncultured Conexibacter sp. | reverse complement strand
GGTCCACCGCGCCCGCGCGCCCTCGCCGTCTGACGCCCGGCCGCGCTGCGCGACGTGCCGGGCCTGGCGTGCGCGTCCCGCGCGCGCCCTCCCGCCGTCCCGCTGACCCCGGAGGTGCCCTCATGCACCGTCGTCCGTGGTCGTCGTCGCTGGCCGTGGCGCTCGTCGCCCTGGCCCTGACGCCGGCCCTCGCCCACGCCCACCAGGGCAACCCGAACTTCCGCTCGACCATCACGAAGGTCACGCCCGCGATCCCCGGGGTGTCGCTGGACGTCCTGAGCCTCGACGACCGCCTCGAGCTGACGAACCACAGCGACCGGACCGTCGTCGTCGGCGGCTACAACGACGAGCCGTACGTCCGGATCAAGCCCGACGGCACCGTCCAGGTCAACCGGCTCTCGCCCTCGGGCTACCTCAACGCGGACCGCTACGCCCGCGAGATCGCGCCCGCCTTCGCGAGCGCGACCGCCCCGCCGCAGTGGCGGACGATCGACAAGACCGGTCGCTACGAATGGCACGACCACCGCATCCACTACATGGCCCAAGGCGTCCCGCCGCAGGTCAAGGACACGAAGGTGCGGACGAAGGTCTTCGACTGGAAGGTGCCGCTGACCGTCGGGACGGTGCGCGGCGCGGTCGCGGGCAACCTCTTCTGGCAGCCCAAGGACGACTCGGGCCCGCCGGTGGCGGCGATCGTCGCCTTCGGGGCGCTGCTGCTCGGCGGCGGTGCACTCGTGCTCCTCGTCCGGCGCCGGGGCGACGACGGCGCGCCCGGGGACGGGCCGCAGGCCGAGGGCGAGCCCGTCACCGAGGCCTGGTGACGTGCGGGGCCGGCTGCTCATCGCGATGCTCGTGGCGCTCGTGCTGCCCGCCGCCCTGGCCGCGCAGGCGGACGCCCACGCGCGCCTGCAGTCCAGCAGCCCGGCCCGCGACGTCGTCCTCAAGACGCAGCCGGACGCCGTCGTCTTCCGCTTCGACGAGGCCGTCGAGGGCCGCTTTGGCGCGATCAAGGTCTTCGACGCCCGGGCGCAGCGGGTCGACCGGGGCGGTACGGACCACCCGCGCGGGCAGCAGCAGGCGCTGCAGACGAAGCTCGAGCCGGGCCTGCCGCCGGGGACCTACACCGCGACCTACCGCGTCGTCTCCGCCGACGGGCATCCGGTCGAGGGCGGCGTCGTCTTCTCGGTCGGACGCCGTGGGGCGCTGTCGTCCAAGACGATCGACGAGCTCATCGGCTCGCGCAAGGCCGGTCCGTTCACCCGCATCCCGTTCGGGATCGTGCGGTCGCTGGACCTCCTGGCGCTCGCGCTCGGGATCGGGCTGCCCGTCTTCCTCCTGCGCTGTTGGCGTCCGGCGCTGGCGGCCGTCCGGCGCGACCAGGATGCGGCGACGTGGGACGCGGCGGCCACCGCGGTCGGCGCGCGGGCCCGGCGGACGCTGCTGATCGTGGCGGCGGCGGGTGGGGTGCTCACGCTCCTCGGCCTCGTCTTCGAGGGGGCGACCGCGAGCGGCGGGACGTTCTGGCAGGCGCTGCAGGCGTCGACGGTCCGCGACGTGCTGGCCACGCGCTTCGGCACCGTCTGGCAGCTGAAGGGGCTGGGCTGGGTCCTCGTCGCGGCGGTGCTGCTCGCCGGCGGGCCGCTGTGGCTGCTGCTCGTGCCCGCGCTCGCCCTGGCCCTGACGCCCGCCTTCTCCGGGCACGCGGCGACGTCCGGCCACGAGCTGCTCGTCGTCCCCGGCGACGTCGTCCACGTCGTGGCGATGAGCGTCTGGCTCGGTGGGATCGTCGCGCTGCTGCTGCTGGTCCCGTGCGCCACCCGGCGCCTGCCCGCCGAGGACCGCAGCCGCCTGCTCGCGGCGGTGCTCGTGCGCTTCTCGCCGCTCGCGCTGGCGTGCGTCGTCGCGCTCGTCGCGACCGGGACGCTGCAGTCCATCGTCTACCTGCAGTCCGTCGGGGACGTCGTCTCGGACGCCTTCGGGCGCGCGGTGCTCGCGAAGATCGCGCTGCTGCTCGGCCTCGTCGCGCTGGGCGCGGTCAACCGCCGGCGCGTCCTGCCGGCCCTGCGCGCGCTGGCCGCCGACGGCGGCCCGCCCGGCGCGACCGGTCACCTGCTGCGCCGCACGCTGCGGGCCGACGTGGTGACGCTCGGCGTCGTCCTCGGCGTGACGGGGGCGCTCGTCGGCTACGCGCCGCCGAGCTCGACCGCGGGCACGTCCGGGCCGGCGAACGTCAGCGAGCGGCTGGGCCCGCTGGACCTCGAGGTGACGATCGACCCCGCCCGCGTCGGGTCCAACACGATGCACCTGTACCTCTTCGACGCCAAGGACGGCCGGCCGTTCACCGGGACGAAGGAGCTGCAGGTCACCGCCCGCCTGGCGGGGCGGGCGATCGGGCCGCTGCCGATCCTCTTCCGCCGCACCGGGCCCGGGCACTTCACCGCCGACCGCTTCACGCTCGTCCCCGGCGGGCGCTGGACCTTCGCGGTCACCGAGCGCGTCTCGGACTTCGACCAGTACGCGACGACGTTCACCGTCGAGGTGGCGCCCTGATGCTGCCCGGGCTGCTGCTCGCCGCGCCGGCGCTCGTGCTGCTCCTGCCGCTCGTGCTCGGCTGCTACCCGGGCGAGCGCCTGCTGCTGGACCTCGCCGCGCGGCGTCGCGCGCCGGCGGGCCGGGCGCCCCGGCCACGGGCGCTCGTCGCGGCTCCACGTCGCCCCGCGCTGCGGATTCTCCCGCGCGGCGGCCTCCTGCTCGCCGACGCCATCGCCGGCCGCGGACCTCCGAGGGCACCGGCGGGCACCGTCGCATCGCGCTGACCGGCGCACGAGCCCGTCCGGCCGTCCTCTTCTTCCCTTTCCGCCTTCGGAGGCACCCACATGACCCGCAAGACCCTCGCCCTGACCACCGCCGTGACCGCGCTGGCGCTGCCGGCCGCCGCCGCGCAGGCCCACGTGACCGTCCAGCCCAAGACCGCGACGCCCGGCAGCTACACCGTGCAGAACGTCCGCGTTCCGAACGAGACCGACGACGCCACGACGACGAAGGTCGCCGTGCAGTTCCCGCCCGGCTTTGCGTCCGTCAGCACCCAGCGGGTGCCCGGCTGGAGCGTGAAGATCACGAAGGAGAAGCTCGCCGTCCCGGTCAAGACCGACGACGGCGAGATCACCGAGGGCGTCAAGGAGGTCACCTGGACCGCGGACGACAAGGTGGCCGGGATCGCCCCGACCGAGTTCCAGGACTTCCCGATCTCGGTGCGCGTGCCCGGCGAGGTCGGCCAGACGCTGACCTTCAAGGCGCTGCAGACCTACGACGACGGCGAGGTCGTCCGCTGGATCGGCGCGCCCGAGAGCGACAACCCCGCGCCGCAGGTGAAGCTCGTCGAGGACCCGGCGGGGGGCGACGCCGGCCACGCGATGCCGACGGGCGGCGCGACGACGACCGCCTCGGCGCCCTCGGCCTCTGCGACCCCCGCCGCGGCCGCGACGGACGACGGCGACGACGACGGCGACGGCCTGGCGATCGTCGCGCTCGTCGTCGGTGCCCTCGGCGCCGCGCTCGGCGTCACCGGCCTGACCACCGCCCGCCGGAAGACCGCGTAGGCGATGCGGCTTTATCCGGACGTGAACCCCCGTTCGCACCCTTAGCGTGAGAGGCCGACCATGAACGAGAACCAGCAGACCAAGCAGCAGCGGCGTGACGCCGCCAGGCAGGAGCGCCAGGCGCAGGAGGCCGCGGCGGCCGCCGCGGCCGCCCGCCGACGGCGCCTGTCGATCCTCGGCGGCATCGTCGCGGCGGTCGCCGTCGTGCTCGTCGCCGTCGTCGTGCTCACCGGCGGCGGGGACGACAAGCCCGCCGCCGGGGCGGCCGGCGGCGCGGCCGTCGCCGGCCGGAAGGAGTCCGCGGCGATGCTCAGCGGCGTCCCGCAGGCCGGGAGGGTCCTCGGCGACCCGAAGGCGCCGGTGACGATGCTCGAGTTCGCCGACCTGCAGTGCCCGTACTGCCGCGAGTACTCGCTGCAGACGCTGCCGCGGATCGTCCAGGACTATGTCCGCAGCGGGAAGGTGAAGCTCGAGCTGCACCTGCTGACGTTCCTCGGCGAGGACTCCGTCCGGGGTGCCGCGGTCGCCAACGCGGCGGCCAGGCAGGACAAGCTGTGGAACGTCGCCGACGTCTTCTACTTCAACCAGGGGGAGGAGAAGACGGGCTACGCGACCGACGCGTTCCTGCGCAAGGTCGCCGGCGCGGTGCCGGGGCTCGACGTCGCCAAGGTCTTCGCCGACCGCACGCAGCCCGCGGTCGTCGACGAGAACGGGGCGGCGAACTCGCTCGCGAGCCGGTACGGCGTGACGGGCACCCCGTCGTTCGTCGTCGGCCCGACGGGTGGGGACCTCAAGCTCGTCGAGGGCTTCGACTACGACTCGCTCAAGGCGGCCCTCGACGGTGCGCTGAAGGCGGCGCCGGCCTCGTGAGCGACGCCCGACTGCGACGCGTGGCGCTCGGCCTCACGGTGGTGGGGCTGGGCGTCGCGATCTACCTGACCTACGTGCACTACGCCGGGATCAAGGCCGTCTGCGAGATCGCCCACGGCTGCGAGAAGGTGCAGACGTCGGAGTGGTCCAAGCTCGCCGGCGTCCCGGTCGCGCTGCTCGGCCTCGTCGGGTACGCCGGGATCCTCGCGTCGCTCTTCGTGCCGGGGGAGGCGGGGCTCATCGCGGGCGCCGCGCAGGCGATCGTCGGCTTCGGCTTCAGCGCCTACCTCACCTACCGCGAGCTGTTCTCGATCGAGGCGATCTGCATCTGGTGCGTGGGTAGCGCCGTCATCCTCACGGCGCTCGCGATCGTGACGACGGTCCGCCTCGTCAGAGCCGAACCCCTGGGGTCGACGGCGCTGACGTAGGGTGTTACCCTACGTCGTGCGATGGCGCTGAAGAAGACGAGCATCTACCTCGACGACGCGCTGGACCGCGTGCTGGCCCAGCGCGCCGCCGACGAGGGCCTGACGAAGGCCGAGTGGATCCGCCGGGGCCTCGAAGGGCTGGCCTCGCGGCCGCCCCGGGCCAAGCCGACGGTCGGCGTCTTCTCCAGCGGCATCCCGGACCTCGCCAGCAACGACGAGCAGTACCTCGCCGACGCCGACTGGGCCGACTGACGGCGTGGCCGTCGTCCTCGACACGTCCGTCGTCCTGGCCACCTACGACACCTCCTACGCCGAGCACGAGCGCGTGGGCCGGTGGATCGAGGCGCTCGACGACACGCTCGTCACGACGCCGCTCGTCGTCACCGAGCTCGACCACCAGCTGCCGCGCTTCGGCGGCAAGGCGGCGCGGGACGCGCTGTGGACCGACCTCGAGCGTGGTGCGTACACCGTGCGCTGGTGGTCCACCGCGATGGCCGAGACCCTCGTCCTCGCCCGCGAGCGCCCGGCGATCGGCCTGGCCGACGCGTCCCTGCTCGCGCTGGCCCGCTTGCTCGGGACCGACCGCATCGCGACACTCGACCTGCGCCACTTCCGCCGCGCGCGCACCGTCGACGGCACCCCTTTCATCCTGCTTCCCCAAGACGATCACCTCACACCGGAGACGACTCCATGACGAACCCGAACTCCTTCGACGCCAAGGCCACGCTCAGCGCCGCCGGCCGCGACCTCACCATCTACCGCCTCGACGCGCTCCAGGCCAAGTACGACGTCGCCCGGCTGCCGTTCAGCCTCAAGGTGCTGCTCGAGAACCTGCTGCGCACCGAGGGCAACGGCGCCGTCACGCAGGAGGACATCGTCGCGCTCGCCTCGTGGGACGCGAAGGCCACGCCGTCCACCGAGATCAACTTCACGCCCGCCCGCGTCGTCATGCAGGACTTCACCGGCGTCCCGGCCGTCGTCGACCTCGCCGCGATGCGCGACGCGATGGCCGAGCTCGGCGGCGACCCGTCGACGATCGAGCCGCTCGTCCCCGCCGAGCTCGTGATCGACCACTCCGTCCAGGTCGACGTCTTCGGCACGAAGGACGCGTTCCGCCGCAACGCCGAGCTCGAGTTCGAGCGCAACCGCGAGCGCTACCAGTTCCTCAAGTGGGGCCAGCAGGCCTTCGACACCTTCAAGGTCGTCCCGCCGGACACGGGCATCGTCCACCAGGTCAACCTCGAGTACCTCGCGCGGACGGTCTTCGTCAACGACGCGACCGGCGAGGCCTACCCCGACACGCTCGTCGGCACCGACTCGCACACGACGATGGTCAACGGCCTCGGCGTGCTCGGCTGGGGCGTCGGCGGCATCGAGGCGGAGGCCGCGATGCTCGGCCAGCCGAT
>CAZRLR010000278.1:0-6314 GCA_964600395.1 uncultured Conexibacter sp. | reverse complement strand
ATCAAGAGCGCCATCGACGAGGGCCACGTGGCGATCGTCGCCGGCTTCCAGGGCGTCTCCCAGGACACCAAGGACGTCACGACCCTGGGCCGCGGCGCCTCCGACACCACCGCCGTCGCGCTGGCCGCGGCGCTCGGCGCCGACGTCTGCGAGATCTACACCGACGTGGCCGGCGTCTTCACCGCCGACCCGCGCATCGTCCCCAACGCGCGCAAGCTCACGACGGTCTCCTTCGACGAGATGCTCGAGATGTCGGCCTCGGGGGCCGGCGTCCTGCAGCTGCGCAGCGTCGAGTACGCCCGCACCCACGGGGTGCGCATCCACTGTCGTTCGTCCTTCGAGGACACCCCCGGCACCGTCATCCTCAGCGAGGCAGAGACCATGGAGCACCCGCTCATCACCGCCGTCACCCACTCGACCGGGGAGGCGCGCGTGACGCTCGTCGGCGTCCCGGACACGCCGGGCATCGCCGGGCGCGTGACGACGGCGCTCGCGGAGGCCAACGTCAACGTCGACATGATCATCCAGAACGAGCCCGAGGGCCCGGGCGCTCGCGCCGAGATGTCGTTCACCGTGCCCAAGGACGACATGAACGCCGCGCGCGCGGCGCTGGACCCGATCGCCACCGAGCTCGGCATCGAGATCGCGACGGACGAGGCGATGGGCAAGGTCTCGATCGTCGGCGCCGGCATGAAGTCGCACCCCGGCGTCGCCGCGAAGGTCTTCACGACGCTCGGCGAGCACGACATCAACATCCAGATGATCTCCACGTCGCCGATCCGCATCTCCTGCGTCGTCCCCGGCGACAAGGTCCCGGACGCCGTCCGCGCGCTGCACGCCGCGTTTGAGCTCTCCGGCCCCGACACCATCCGTCCCGAGCAGCCTTTCGGAGAGTTCGCATGAGCAACGACCCTGTCCGTGTCGCCGTCGTCGGCGCCACCGGTGCCGTCGGCACCACGATGCTCGACCTCCTCGCCAAGCGGGACTTCCCCTCCAGCGAGATCGTCCCGTTCGCCTCGCAGCGCAGCGCCGGCAAGGTGCTGCCGAACGGCATGACGGTCCAGGGGCTGGCCGACGACGCGGTCGGCGGCTTCGACGTCGCGATCTTCAGCGCCGGTGGCACGATCTCGAAGGAATGGGCGCCGAAGTTCGCCGCCGGCGGCGCGATCGTCGTCGACAACTCCTCCGCCTTCCGGATGGACGACGACGTCCCGCTCGTCGTCTCGGAGGTCAACCCCGACGACCTGGCCGACGCCCGCAAGGGCATCATCGCCAACCCGAACTGCACGACGATGGCGATCATGCTGCCGCTCAAGGCGCTGCACGACACCTTCGGCCTGCAGTCCTTCGTCGCCACGAGCTACCAGGCCGCCGGCGGCGCCGGGCAGTCCGGGATGGACGAGCTGGCGGACGCCGTCCCGTCCTTCCTGGCCCAGCGCGACCGCCTCGTCGACCACGGGGCGTCCGTCCTGGACGGCGCGAGCCACAGCATCCACGCGGCGCCCCTGGCCTTCAACGTCGTGCCCTGGCTCGGCAGCGAGGCGGGCGACGGGTACAGCGACGAGGAGATGAAGATGGTCTTCGAGTCGCGCAAGATCCTCGGCCTCCCCGACTTGCAGGTCACGCCGACCTGCGTGCGGGTCCCGGTCATGGTCGGGCACTGCATCCAGGTCCGCGCGACCTTCGGGCAGGAGGTCGACGTCGCCGCCGCCAAGGCCGCGCTGGAGGCCTTCCCCGGGGTCGTCCTCGACGAGCTGCCCACCCCCGTCAAGTACGCGGGCAAGGACGACGTCGCCGTGGGGCGCATCCGCAAGGACCTGCAGGACCCACGGTCGCTGAACCTCTTCGTCGTCGGTGACAACCTGCTCAAGGGCGCCGCGCTGAACACGGTGCAGCTCGCCGAGCTGCTGCACGAGCGCAGCCTGCTCGGCGCGGGCTCGCCGGCGGCCTGAACGACGACCGCCGGCGCGCCCGCCACCACGGGTGCCTCGGTCAGAGGACGTGGTTGGGGCGAAACAGCCCGTCGGGGTCGACCTGCGCGCGGACGGCGCGCAGCCGGGCGTAGGCGTCCGGGGTGAAGGACCGGCGCACGTCGTAGGGCTCCTCGACGAAGTTCAGGTAGGGCCGGGCACCGCTCCACGGCGCCAGCGCCTGCATGAGCCGGGCGGCCTGCCCACGCGAGTGCGCCGCGAGCTCGGGGCCGGCCGCGATGCCGACCGCGAAGGCCAGGAAGGCGCCGTCGAGGTGCGAGGTGGCCCCGCCGTGGGCTGCGGGCTCGCCGACGGCCCCGCCGATCTGGCGCAGCTCGGCGGCCACGAGGTCCGAGCCCGACGTCGCGCCCGCCGCGGCGCAGAACGCGGCGACGGCCTCGGCCGGCAGCTCGCGCAGCATCGCGGTGTCCGAGACGGCGGGCATCGGGTCCTCGGGGTCGCCGTGCAGCCGCGCGAGGGCGGGGGCCGGGACCGACGCGAACGTGTCGATCTCGGGCTCCAGCGCCCGCAGCGCCGCCAGCTCGCCGGCGGCGGCCGTCGCGTCGCCGAGGATCGCGCCGTCGATCACGACGAGCTTGCGCCCGCGGATCGGCTCGGGCAGGTGCGGCAGCGGCGGCAGCTGCAGGATCCGCGCGCTCGTGGTCACCGACCGGGGCGCGTCGGCGCACCACCGCGCCCAGGCGCCGATGACGCGCTCGGCCTGCGTCCAGTCCCACGCCAGCCAGCCGGCGTACGCCGAGGTCAGCGGGACGAGCGAGAACTCCAGGGCGGTCACAACGCCGAAGTTGCCGCCGCCCCCGCGCAGCGCCCAGAAGAGCTCGGGCTCGTGGTCGGCGTCGACGCGGCGCTGGCCGCCGTCGGCGGTGACGAGCTCGATCGCCGTGACGTGGTTGGCCTGCAGGCCGTGCTCGCGCGCGAGCCAGCCCAGGCCGCCGCCGAGGGAGTACCCCACGACGCCGACGGTCGGCGACGAGCCGTGCAGCGCGGCGAGGCCGTGCGGCGCGGCGGCGTCGACGACGGCCCCCCAGCGGGCGCCGGCCTGCACGCGGGCGCGGCGGACGACGGGGTCCACGTGGACCGCGGCCATCCGGTCGGTGCGCAGCAGGAGGGCGTCCTCCAGCGTGCCCTGCGGGCCGGGGTTGTGCGCCCCGCCCTGGACGGCGACGCGCAGCCCGGCCCGCCGGGCGGCGAGGACGAGCGCGGCGACCTCGTCGGCGTCGTGCGGGTGGGCGATCGCGGCGGGCCGCTGGTCGACGGCGAGGTTGAACGTCTGACGGGCGGCGTCGTAGGACGCGTCGCCCGGACGGATGGCGCGGGCCAGCGCGCCGGTCGTGGTGGTCAGGTCATCGTTGAGCAGAGCCATGCCGCCACGGTGGCGGAGGCCCGTTGCCGCGCGGTTGCGCGGCGTTGCCGCCGGATTGCCCGGGGCGTCAGCCCGCCTGGCGCGGGGCGCACACGAGCTCGAGCCAGAAGCGATCCTGGCCCGTGACGGCGGCGACGAACGCCTTGAGGTCGATCGGCTTCTCGAGGTAGCCGTCGGCGTCGAGCTCCTCCTCCTGCACCATCTCGCGATGGGTGGCGGAGGAGGTGAGGACGAAGACCGGGAGGTGCCGCAGGCGCGGCTCGGCGCGCAGGCGCGACAGGACGGTGCGTCCGTCGGTCCCCGGTAGGTCGAGGTCCAGGAGGATGAGGTCCGGCAGGGGCGCGGTGTCGGCCGCCTCGCCGGCGCCCACGAGGTGGGCGAGCGCCTCGCTGCCGTTGCCGATGACGCGCAGCCGGTTGGCGAGCTTCGCCTCGCGCAGCAGCTCGACGGTCAGCCGCACGTCGGCGAGGTTGTCCTCGACGAGCAGGATGCTCGCGGGCTGGAACTGCGAGCCGTGCCCGAGCGTCGTGGACAGGGGCTGAAGCTGGTGGCCTCCGGGGGAGGGGAGCGGCGATCGCGTGTTCACGGGCTTTCGGGGTGGGGAGGCGGTGTCAGGGCCGGCGGTGGATCGAGAGCGAGGCGAGCTCGCGCCGGGTGCTGACGCCGAGCTTGCGGTAGATGTTGCGCCGGTGCGTGCGGACGGTCTCGATCCCGACGTGCAGCGCCTGGGCGATCTCGGCGTTGGACTCGCCGTCCTGCAGGTGCGCCAGCACGTCGGCCTCGCGGGGCGTCAGCAGCTCGGGGCCGTTCATGGCCTCCTCGGGCAGCGGGGCGGCGGCGGCCGGCAGGCCGATCGTGCTGCCGCCCGCGTGGGCGGCGTTCGTGCGGGGCAGGACCTGCAGGCCGCGCGAGGCGAGGTGGATCGCGTTGAGGATGTCGCGGGCCTGCGTCTCCTTCGACAGGCAGGCCGTGGCCCCGAACGCGAGCATCTGGTTGGCCTCGGCGGGCGTCGGGCGGCTGGCCAGGACGATGAAGCGGGTGTCGGGGTGGGCGGTGCTCAGGCGGTGCACGTCGGTCGGCGAGCGTAGGGAGCCGAAGTTGAGGATCGCGACCTTCGGGCGGATCGACGCGAGCGCCGTGTCGAGGTCGTCGAAGGCGACGTCGGCCGCCGACAGGTTCAGGGCCCCGTCGTCCTCGACGAACGCGCGCAGGCCACGGGCCACGAGATCCTCGAACCGGGTCACGACGACCGTGATGGGGCTGCGCGGTTGCACCGTTCTCTTCTATCGGCACGGGCGGCCAGAAGGTGAGTCCCCCCTCACCCGAAGTTCACCCGGGGCCTCACCCAGAGATCACCCGCGGTGGGGGACGACAGGCCGGCCGCGGGCGGGCATCCTTCCTCTTGTCGCTCGGGGGGGCGACACCGCAGGACCGCCGGGATCGGGAGTCCCGGCGTCACAGACCTTTCCTGGGGCGGACATGGGGTACGCAAGACGGGAAATTCGGGAAGCGGGCCTTCGGGCCCGCTTCCTCGTTGTGGCAGACTGGCAGGACGACAAAGGAGTGTCACCGATGGATCCGGATCCGCTGCAGCGCCTGGCCGACGACCTGAAGCACCTCGAGCAGCGCCTGGAGGCCCAGGCCGCCCCGGTGCGCTCCCGCCTCCAGCGGCTCGGCCGCCCCGGCCTGTACGCCATGGCCGCCGAGGAGCTGCGGCTGGCCGAGGCGACGGTCGATCCGCGCGACGCCGAGCTGCACCGCAGCGCCGCCGAGGCCGCCGAGACGCTGGCCGACCGGTTCGTGCGCAGCGCCGCCCGCTGACGCGGTAGGTCGCATATCGAGGCACCGTTTGCCCTCGGGGGTACGCTCGTGCCATGCACAGACCGCGCCGGGCGCTGGCCGTCGGGTTGGGTGTCCTGGGCCTCGCGCTCGGTGCCGGCTCCGACGCCCGGGCCGGGGCCGGGGACGTCGACACCGGCTTCGGTGCGAAGGGGATCGCGACCGTCCCGACCGGCAACGGCGGGCGTTCGAGCGCCGAGGCCGCCGTCGTGCAGGGCGACCGCCTCGTCCTCGCCGGGCAGGCGTTGGCCGACGCGGGCGCCGGCCCCGTCGCGCGCGCGGCGATCACCCGCCTGAACGCGGACGGCTCGCGCGACACGAGCTTCGGCACGAACGGCGAGACGCTGCTGGCCCCGACCGCGGGGGAGTCCGAGGCGCTGGCCGTCGCGCTGGCCCCGGACGGATCGATCGTCGTGACGGGCACCGCCGTCGACGGCGGCGGCGCGACGCGGGTCCTCGTGGCCCGCCTGTCGGCCGACGGCCGCCCGGACGCCGGCTTCGGCACGGGCGGCACGGTGCTCGTGCCCGAGGGCGACGGCGGCAACGCCGCGGGGCAGGGCGTCCTCGTCGAGGGGGACGGGCGGATCGTCGTGACCGGGCAGGCGCTCGACGGCGGGGCGAACAAGCTCTTCCTCGCGCGCGTGACCCCGGGCGGGGTCCCGGAGGCGTGGGGCGGGCTGACCGGCGCGGGCGCCCAGACCGACACCCGGGCGAACGCCCTGACCCGGCTGGGGGACGGCAGCCTCGTCGTCGCCGGCCGCGCCGACGACGGCGCCGTCAAGCTCCTGCTCGCGCGCTTCTCGGCGGCCGACGGGCAGCTCACCCCGGGGTGGGGGACGACGGGCACCGGCATCAGCCTGCGGGCGCTGGGCGACGGCGGCACGGCGATCGGCAACGCGATCGCGACCTCCGGCGGGCGGCTGCTCGTCGCCGGCAGCGCGACCGACCAGAGCCTGACGAAGACCTTCGTCGCGGCGTTCGGCGCTGCCGACGGGCAGCCGGACGGGGCCTTCGGCACCGGCGGCGCGACGCTCACCGCGGTCGGGACGGGCGGCAACTCCGCCGGCAACGCGATCGCCGTCGCCGCGGGCGCCGAGGTGCTCGTCGCCGGCAGCGCGACG
>CAZRLR010000277.1:0-6327 GCA_964600395.1 uncultured Conexibacter sp. | reverse complement strand
GCGGACGACGTGACGGGTGCACGCCGACCGAGCGCCTAGCTACCGCGCCAGGACCAGGCAGACGCATAGAGGGCACCGGCGACGCGCGCGTCGGCCGTGAGGCCGACGGGGATGCTGCGCGTCGTGTGGAGCGGGTGCGCCATGCGGACGCGAATCATGGCACATCCGCCGCGGCGTGCGGCGCGGCCGGCCGGCCCTCAGGCCTGCAGGACCTCGGCGAGCGCCGCGAGGAAGCGGTCGTTGTCGCGGGGCGTGCCGTACGTCACCCGCAGCGCGCCCTCCTTGCCCTGCCCCGTCCCGCCGCGCACGAGGACGCCGCGGTCGGCCAGGCCCTTGACGACGTCCGCCTCCGGCGGCCCGTCCTCCGGGAGGTCGAACCAGCAGAAGTTCGCCTGCGACGCGGCGGGCTCCAGGCCGAGCTCCTGCAGCCCGGCCTCGACCTCCACGCGTGCGACGACGTTGCGCTCGATGCGCTGCTCGATGACGTCCTGGTGCTTGAGCGCCTCGATCGCGGCGGCCTGGGCGGCGGCGTTGCAGAAGAAGGGCTGGCGGATCTGGTCCACCGCGGTGACGAAGCGCGGGTCGGCGCTGAGGGCGTAGCCGACGCGCAGCCCCGGCAGGCCGTAGATCTTGCTGAAGGTCCGCAGCAGGACGAGGTTCTGGTGGCGGGCGAGCAGGTCGACGGACGCGTCCGGGTCGTCGAGCGTGTTGAACTCGCAGTAGGCCTCGTCCAGCAGGACGCAGACGTGGCGCGGGACCTCGCGGACGAACGCCTCGATGTCGGCCAGCGGCAGCGCGGTGGAGGTCGGGTTGTTCGGGTTGCAGACGATGACCAGGCGCGTGGCGACGGTGATCTGGGCGAGCATCGCGTCCAGGTCGTGCTCGTGGCGGTCGTTGAGGGGGACGCGGATGCCGGTCGCGCCGGTCGCCGCCTCCAGGTACGGGTAGACGCTGAACGACGGCCAGGCGTAGACGACCTCGGCCCCGGGCTCCAGGAGGACGTCCCCCGTCGCCATGAGCAGGTCGCAGGAGCCGCTGCCGATGGCGATGCGGGTCGCGGGCACGTCGAAGCGCTTGGAGAGCGCCGCGCGGAGCTTGCTGTTCGTCGGGTCCGGATAGCGGTTGACGCCGGTGAGCACCGCGTTGGCGGCGGCGACGACGGAGGCCAGCGGCGGGTCGGGCGTCTCGTTGGACGCCATCAGCGCGACGTCCTCGGGGAGGTCGTAGGCCGCGGCCATCGGGTAGCCGGGCGTCCGGGCGACGCGGGCGGAGAACTCGATCGCCATTACTGCGCGGCCTCCAGGTCCTGACGCAGGCTCCGAGCCTCGCCGAGGTAGACGTGCCGGGCCTCGTGGCCCTCGGGCGCGTAGTAGTGGATGAGGACGCGGATGACGCGCGGCAGCGAGCCGGGCACCTCGAGCTCCTTGGCGCACAGCAGCGGCACCTTGTCGAAGCCCAGGGCGCGCGCAGCGACGGCGGGGAACTCGGCGTCCAGGTCGGCGGTCAGCGTGAAGATGCAGCTGACGACGTCGTCCGGGCCGATCCCGTTGCGCTTCATGATCTCGCGCATGAGCCACGACGTCGCGCCGAGGATGGCGTCCGGGTCGTTGCGGTCGACGGACGAGGCACCGCGGAGGGCGAAGAGACGCATAGGCCGCGGCATTCTCGCATGCCGCGGCCCGGGCGCGGGGTCCGTCCTCAGCCGCGGCGCGCCACGACCGCGGTCCGGCACTCGGGGCACGTCCCCTGCGTGGGGACGACGATCGTCACGCACTGCGGGCAGACCGCCCCGGGCGCCTGACGCACGACCGGCCGGGCGCGGGCGGGCGCCGCGGCGCCGCCCTGGGCCGGCGCCCAGCAGGCGGCGGCCAGCGCGCTGATCGGCTGGCCGGGGACGGCCGGCGGCAGCGGCGCCGGGCGCGGGACGCGGCGCGGACGGTAGCCGGCACGGAGCTTCGCGGCGACCTCCGGGATGACGTCGAGCACGAGGCTCGCCACGGCGTGGGCGCAGATGAGGACGAGCGCGAAACGCGTCACGGCCGGGGCGGCGAGGTGGTCCAGGATGCACTGCCCGGGGGCGTCGGCGCCGCGGCAGACGCCGGTCTGCGAGGCGATGAAGGACGCGGCCACCTGGACGCCGACGAGGGCGCCGGCACCGAGCATGAGGAAGTAGGCGACGAGGCTGCCCTCCCGCCGGCCGGGGCGCACTGCCATGCGCCTCCCGGCCGGCGGGGAGAGCCGCCTGGTGCGCTTCACCTGCCCCGGGTGAAGGTCGGGCCGGCCGCCGACGGCGGCCTCCGGGAGATCCGGGACGAGCTGCAGGGCCCGCGGCGGCCGACCGGGCACCCCCGGGCCCGGGTCGAATGCGGGATCGATCGATCGTGACGCGTCGCGGTGTGCGATGGCCATGCTGCCCCCCCCGAAGTCCGGCGACGGATCGCCGGGTCGTATGTGAACCCCTGTCGTCAAGGCCCGGCCTGCCCGCCGGTGCGGTCTCCCGCCTGCCTTGAGGTCAAAGATACTTGTCATGCACGCTGGACGGTGATCTTTTTTCTTGCACGCGTGGTTTTGTGGAGCTTCGGCGTGGAAAGGCTGCCGTTCGTCCCCGGACGTCGGTCCCGTGCGCCCGCCTCCGGGATGCCTTCTTGGTCGCGAATCGATCGATGTCCGGTAGGATCCGCTGGTGTCGCACGGACGCGCCCCTCGTGGTCGGAACCCTGCTCGCGCGCTGGCCTGGGCCGCGATGCTGCTGCTGGTCGTGGCCTTCGCGGGCTCGACCGCCGGGATCGCCCACGCCGGCTCGGTCTGCAAGCCCCTCGGGGGCGGCGACAAGCTGTGCAAGACCTACGGGCCCAACCGCTGCTCGGGCGGCGCCTGCCGCAAGTGGGTCAACCGCTGCGAGATCAAGCGGTCCGGGCGCTTCTACTGCAACTACGAGGCGACCGAGACGCGCTGCGCCGGCGGCAGCTGCCGCACGGCGAAGACCGCCTGCTACTCCAACCGGTACGGCCAGACCTGCGTGACGACGGATCCGAACACCTGCCGTCCGAGCGGCAGCGGGTACCGGACGTGCGCGTCGTCGACGAACACCTGCAAGACCACGGGCCGCCGGTACAGCTGCACCTTCGACCAGCAGTACACGTCCTGCCGCTCGGGCAAGTGCAAGGAGGTCAAGAAGCGTTGCCGGTCGGGCTCGGGCTTCAAGGCGTACTGCTCCGCCTCGGTTCGCAAGTTCAGCACGACGAAGCCGGCGACGAGCGGCGGTGGCGGTGGCGGGAGCAGCGGCGGCACGACGGACGGCGACGGCGTGGCCGCCGCCGGCGGCGATCCGCAGGGCGACAGCACCGGCGTGGCCGTGGCGACGGGCGCCTGCCCGAACCCCGACACGTACCTCGGCACGCCCGACCAGGTGCCGCCGGGCTACTACGACGGCTGCCCCGGCATCGACGGCTGAGCCGGCCGGGCCCGGACGGGACGGCGCCGGTCAGTCCCCGCCGGCCGCGTCACGCAGCCGCTGGACCTCGGCGGCGGACAGGCGCCGGACACCGCCGACCGCCAGGTCGCCCAGGCGCAGCGGCCCGATCGCGATGCGCGTCAGCGTCACCACCGGGTGCCCCACGGCCTCGCACATGCGCTTGACCTGGTGCTTGCGCCCCTCGTGGATCGTGATCTCCAGGACGCCGGGACGGGCCTGACGGACCGTCGCCGGGGCGGTCTTGCCGTCCTCCAGGACCAGGCCCTCGCGCAGGCGGCGCAGGGACCCCTCCGAGACCGGGAGCTCGCGGACCTTGACGCGATAGGTCTTGGGGACCTCGAAGGACGGGTGCGTGAGCTTGTGCGCGAGGTCGCCGTCGTCCGTGAGCAGGATGAGGCCGGTGCTGTCGGCGTCCAGGCGGCCGACGGGGTACAGGCGCGCGTCGGACTCCACGAGCGACACGACGGTCTGGCGGCCGTGCGTGTCGTGGGCGGTCGACACGACGCCGGCCGGCTTGTGGACGGCGTAGACGACGCGGCGGCGACCGGACGGCGGGTTCAGCAGCTCGCTGTCGACCGCGATGCGCTCCGTCCCGTCCACGTCGCGGGCAGGATCGGTGACGACCTGCCCGTCGACGGTGATCCGCCCGTCGCGGATGAGGACTTCGGAGGCGCGGCGGGACGCGACGCCGGCGTGGGCAAGGTGCTTGGCGAGGCGCATGAGGAGAGCCTGCCACGATAGGGGCGTGGACCTCGCCCTGCTTGACCGCACCCTCGCCGACCTCGGGCAGCCCGCCTTCCGCGCGCGCCAGGTCTGGGCCTGGGCGGCCCGCGGCGCCGCCGGCTACGACGAGATGACCGACCTGCCGGCCGGACTGCGCGACGCCCTGACCGAGCGGGTGCCGTTCAGCACCATCGAGGTCGAGCGGGAGACGCGCTCGCAGGACGGGACGCTCAAGGTCCTCCTGCGCACCCACGACGGGCGCCGGATCGAGACCGTCCTCATGCGCTACAAGGACGGCCGCGGGTCGGTCTGCGTCTCCTCGCAGGTCGGGTGCCCGCTGACCTGCACCTTCTGCGCCACGGGCAAGATGAAGTTCGCGCGGAACCTCACGGCGGGCGAGATCCTCGACCAGGTCCTGTACTTCAAGCGCCGCTCGACGGTGACGAACGTCATCTTCATGGGCATGGGCGAGCCGATGATGAACCTCGACAACGTCCTGACGGCCTGCGAGCGCCTGCCGGACGTCGGGGTCACCCATCGACGGACGGCCATCTCGACCGTCGGCTGGATCCCCGGGATCGACCGCCTGGCCGCGTCCGACATGCCGATCCGCCTGGCGCTCTCGCTGCACGCCGCCGACGAGGGGCTGCGGTCGCGGATCATGCCCGTCAACGACCGCTACCCGCTCGCGGACGTCCTGGCCGCCTGCGAGCGCTTCTACGCGGTCCGCCGTCGGCAGATCTTCGTCGAGTACGTGATGCTCGGCGGCGTCAATGACCGCGTGCAGCACGCCGAAGAGCTCGCGGCCGTCCTGGACCCGAAGGTGTTCAAGGTCAACCTCATCCCGTACAACCCGACGGACTCGGTCTACGACGGGTCCGAGCGGGAGGACATCGCGGCGTTCCGGGACACGCTGGAGGCGCGCGGGATCCGGGCGACGATCCGGCTGACGCGGGGGCAGGACATCGACGCGGCGTGCGGGCAGCTGGCGGCAAAAGCCGCCGCGGCCTGACCGGTCCCGCGCGACGGGTCGCGGCTTGGCCGGGTGACGAACGCCGCCGCCGCGTAGGGCTCGCAGCCGGCCGCGAACGGCCTGGGTCGCGGTCTCGTGGCGCTGACGCGAGGCTCCGCGTCCGGGACGGCGGCGAGGAACAGCCGTCACCGACGGCGGAGGACGGACCTGCCGGTGCCCCTGCCCGGACGTCCCTCACGAAGCGCGCGTCCTGCGGGCGCTGCGTGAGGGACGCCCTCGTGTGGTCGGACTGCGCCCGGGACGAGGGGCGTGGCACCTGAGTCGCGGGATCCGCGACGCGCGTGCCACACCGCTGCCGGCCGTGGGCGGCGTCGCGCCCCGGTCGCGGAAAGCGCGACCCATGCGCGAAGCCGCCAGCGTTGGCGGGGCGGCGTGGCACCTCGGTCGCGGAACTCGCGACCCGCGTGCCACACCAAGGCCGGCAGCGACCACCCCGGCCGTCCTCCGCCGTCTCAGACGGCTGGTCCAACGCCCCTCCCCCGCCACGCCGCCTCGCGCCAGCGCCACCCGACCCCGAAGTCGGCAGGCCCGTGGCGTCGCGCCCCGGTCGCGGAAAGCGCGTCCCGTGCGCGAAGCCGCCACCCGACGGCGGGGCGGCGTGGCACCTCGGTTGCGGGATCCGCGACCCGCGTGCCACACCAAGGCCGGCAGCGACCACCCCGGCCGTCCTCCGCCGTCTCAGACGGCTGGTCCAACGCCCTCCCCCGCCACGCCGCCTCACGCCAGCGCCACCGGGTCCCTCGTCACCCGACCCAGACCCCGCCGCCTCGCGCCAGCGCCACCGGGTCCCTCGTCACCCGACCCCCGCCACGCCGACCCACGTCAGCGCCACCGGCCCGCTACTCCGAGTCGGGCTCCGCCGGGGCCGGCACGAGCCTAGGCCCGCCCCCGAACGGCGCGGGCGCCGGCGGCAGCGGCGGGCGCTCGCGCGCCGGTAGCGGCGTCGGCGCCGGCAGCTCCTCCTGCACGGCCTCCGGCTCGGCCTCGTCCGTCCCTGGCCCGGCGGGCTGCGCCGGCGCCGCCGGGATGCCCGACCGCGCCTCGCCCGCGCGCAGCAGCCGCTCGCGCAGGTCGGCGGCCTCGTCCGGGGTCGGGT
>CAZRLR010000276.1:0-6328 GCA_964600395.1 uncultured Conexibacter sp. | reverse complement strand
TGCTTTCGCGTGGAAGCGAAAGCGTGGCGGCTTTCGGCCCCGCCGACCTTTCACCACTGACCGGGGATTGCCCGCTGCATCGTTGGCGACGGCAGCTTGACCACGGCGGGCAGTTGCGCACCCTGCACCAGCAACGCACGTCCGAGTTCGGTCTGGCGTAGTGCGCTCGCCGTGACTCGAGACTTGCGATGGTCGACATCCTCAGGGTCGCGACCGAGTAAGTCGTCGACATAGCGGCGCGTCGGCTCGTCAGAGATCGCGCCCATGAAGAGCTTCGCCGTCGAGTTCGCCAGGATCGTGTCGGCTCCGTGGCCGTGTCGCTCACGCATCTGAGCCAGGGACTGCCAAATGGTCGCGATGCGGATGCCGTGCCCCGCGGCCTGGGACAGCATGCGAGGCAGGTCGTGCAGCGGCGCGATGTTCGCGGCCTCATCGAGCAGGACGCGCAACCGTCGGTCAGGTGCGAGGAAGCGGCCGGTCTCCGTGGCGTCATGAATGAGCGATGAAACGATCGACACGATGAGCGGCGCGAGCAGCGCCTGGTGCCGCTCGGCCGCCACGAGAAACAGCGTGCCCTCGGGAGATTCAAGGAAGCGTTCGGCCGTGAGTTCGCCGCCCAGACACCTCATGACCTCGGGGTAGCGATACGCGGCCAGCACGGAGCCGGCCGACATGTACGTCGTACCCCGATTCCGGTCGTCGAGCCCGGTGACCGCTTCGAGCTGCGCGCCCGCCGCGTCGGCGCCCCGAGCCAGGAGGCACTTCATCGGCGCCGTTCGGTCCTGCGTGTCGACCCAGCGGAGGACGAGGTCCATGTCAGCCTCGGTCAGGGCGGCGGCGTGAAGCAGCGGCGCCAAGAGCTTGGCCGCCTCCCCCTGCCAGTAGCGGGCAATCGCCGAGTCGTTTTCGGCAGAAGCGTCCGCCAGCCAGTTCGCTTGCCGCAGCGCGTATGACCAGCTTTCGCAGCCGGCGATGGGTGTCCAGCTCGTCGAGTCGTCCGAGAACGGGTCGAACACCCAGACATCGCCTTGACGCCGACGCGGGCCGACCAGGTCGAGGACGTCTCGCTTGGTGCTTGTGACGATGGCCGGACCGTGATGCTCGTCAAGCCACGGCACCACGCAGCGAGTGGTCTTACCGGCCCGGGTCGGGGCGATCACTGCGATGTGCGCTTCCTCGTCGGTGAAGACCGGTCGCCCGTCGATCCGTCCGACGGAGAATCCGACGCTAGCGCTCTCGTCGCCGGTGTGCAGGTCTCGGGGTCTCGCCCAGCTCCGTGGTCGTGCACCGCGAAGATCGAACGGCCGGCGACCGAGTCGCTCGCGGGCCATGGCCGGCTCGACGCGCATGAAGAGCGCCGTCCCGACGCAGCCAACGCTGACCGTCATCGCCAGGAACGCCGCCCACCACCCGGCAGCGGCAGGCATGAGCTCGCGCGCCTGCTGCGGATAGGCACCGGCCGGATCGGCCCCGTGCCCCCCTCCCAAAAGTCGAAGCGCGCTCGACACCGCCTCGAACACCGAGAGCCGCGGCATCGTCCCGGCATAGATCAGGGTTTCGCCGCACGCGAGCAGCCAGCAGGCCACGACGAAGGCAACCGCCGCAGCCACCATGAGTCCGAGGCCTTCGATCGGTTCGCCGTTGCGATGGTCCATCACCGGTTACCCGCGAGCGACGACGCCGACGGGCTCGGGGGCGCGGCGTCGACGCTAAGACCGAAGGAAGCTGCGACCAAGAGCGCGAGGCACACCGCCAGCGCGACGCGCCGAGGCACCGCGAAGGCAAGACAGGCAGACACAGCAATCGTGACCCCGACCGCACGTGGCGCGGGCGTCGTCAGCAGCGCGAAGGACGTCGCGAGCATCAGCCCGTCTCCGAGAGGACCTCGACCCACTGCACCGGCCGGGCGCCTGGCGCGGCTGGTGAGTGAGCCCAGGACAGGTGCAGGTGGTTGCCACGTCCGTGGTTGGCATCCCCGTTGTAGCCAACCCAGCGGAAGGGCGCCCGTGGCTTGTTCTGCGTCGGCTCGGCCCACGCGGCCAACGCGTCGATGTCGTCCCATGTGGAGCCTGGTCCGGGAACGAGGTCGACGGCCAAGCCGAGTGGGTGCTCGCCTCCTGCGGCGTGACCGGTTGGGGCGTAGCCGTCCGTGACTTTGAAGTGGTACCTCGCCCGGAGGGTCAGCAGGTCGGGCAGCACCCGCTCGTCGATGGTCTCACCCGGGTCGCCGGGGATCGGCACGATCCGCCCGCCGCCGTATACGCGGTGCCCCCGCCCGAGCATCGGGACCGCCGTGGTCGTTTCGCAGGTCCTCGAGGTGGCGGCATCATCAGGCGCGGCAACTGCGAAGTGCCGAGCCCGTTCGAGGACCTTCTCGACGTACCACTCAGCATGGTTGTAGCCGAAGATCGCGTCGTGCCAATTGCCCGGAGCTCCGAGGCTGTGCAGGTAGTTCGCCGCGCCGAAGATCGCGTCCGCCGGATTGCTGGGATCGCGTCGCCCGTCGCCGTCTGCGTCGACGCCGTAGCCCGCCCAGGTGTCCGGCATGAACTGCATCCAGCCGACGGCGCCGGCGCTTGACACGTTGAGGTTGCGACCGAAGCCGGTCTCGACGCTGTTGATGCCGGCGAGGATCGCCGCGCCCTGCGGGCCAAGGTCGTAGCGTGCTGCCGCCGCCGCGTAGATCGGGGCGAGCTTCGCGGGGACGCGGCGGTCGTCGAGCGGCGTAGGAGCGGACTCGCACGAAACGCTGGCCGCCGCCCCTGCCCCCAGGATGAACCACCCCGTCAGCAACGAAGCAGCACCCGCGAAGAGCACGGCGATGACAGCGGGGATGGCGACCGCAGCGCGGGTCATCGCTGGCGGTACACCCCCGCGTCCGCTCGGCGCTTGCGGCGTTCCGCTCGCATGCGCGCCCGGTGCTCGGCGGTTCGACGACGCAGCTCTTCCGGGTCGACGGCCTGGGCGACGTCGCGACGACGGACTGGTTCGCCGTCCGCCAACTTGCGCTGTAAGCGCTCGCGCTCGAGGTGCGACACGACCTGCGCCCGCAGCTCGTCTTGTCGTTCCGGCGTGGCCCGCCGAAACTCCGCCGCATCCACTCCGGCGGCGGCCAGATGTCTCGCGTCTGTTGGGTCCTCGATCTTCTCGAGCTCCCGGCCCCGACGGGCCCGGTAGACGTCGACGTCCCGCTGTGTGATGCGCTCGCCGGTGAGCGCTTCGTTGCGTCGTCCGTGCCGCGTCAGCTGCGTGGCGTGGTCGGCTGCTGGATCAGCCAGGAGCTCCTGCAGCTCGGTGCGGCGCGTGATGAGCGCACGCTGCTCGGGCGTTGCGGTCGGCGGCCGACCGTCGGTCGCCTTCGCTGCAGCGGCCGCCTCGTCGTAGCCCCGCAAACGCCGGTCGATCGCCTGCAGCTCGCGGTGGGCGCCATCACGGTGCCGGACGACCGTATCGGCGCTGTCGTGCTCATCCGTCAGCGCCCGGCGCCCCATGTCCTCGAGCTGGTCCTTCGCGACGTCACGGCGGGCAGCGCCGACCGCTTCACGATCTTCCCGCCACGTGCTTCGCATCGCGTCGGCCCCTTGCCGGAACGGCTCGAGGGTGCCACCGGCGGCCTGCCGTAGCCCGCGCCCGAGCATCCAGCCGTAGTAGGCCTGCGAGGCCGCGCGGCCGGCTGGGCCGGTGCTCTGCTGGTGCGGTGCTCCCGCGCTGACGAACCCGATGAGCTCGTCGCGCTTGAGGAACACGCCCCACCAGAACGCACCGAGGAGGAGCCACGTCCCGAACCAACCAAGTTCCAGGCCCGTGAAGACCTGGCTTGCGGCAAGGACGACGGTGAGGAAGACCGCGAAGACGAGCTTGGCCAGGATCGCTCCGATCAACCGCTGTCCCCAGGCGATGAACGTCGCGCGTCCGCCCTCCCCTAGCGCCGGCGCGATGAGCATCGCCGGCGCGATGAGAAGCAGCAGCAACGTCATGGCTGCTGCCAACAGCAAGCGCAGGCCCAGATACGCGAACAGCGTCGCAGCGCCGAGCAAGCCAACGGACACGGTGCCGAGCAACGCCAATCGCGGGAACGTTCCTCCGGCTTCCTGGAGCTTCGCGCGTTCGTCGTTCTTGTGGACGAGTTGCGTGACCTCGTCGGGCAGCTTCCGATCGTCGTTGAGCCCCAGGAGGCCCTTCGCGGTGCCGAAGGGATCGAACCCGCCGCCATCCTTCTTCGGCTTCATCGCGCTGTGCAGGCGATCGCGTTGCCACGACTGTGCGGGGTACTGCAGCCACACGTCGGCAGTCGTAGGTCGCTGTGAATCTCCCGTGGGCTCGTCGCAGTAGGTGACTGACCCGAACTCCAACGCGCACCACGGGTCGTGGACCGTGTCCTGGAACACGCCGCGCAGCGCCCGGGCCAGCGCCTGCCGCGGGTGCCCGGTGTCTCCAATCGTTCCTGCCGCGACGACTCCGAGGCTCGCGTCGTTGACGAGCTTCGCCGCCCGGCCGACCGTCTCGGCTGGGCGGCTGATGACAACCAGGCCGACGACGAGCAGAGCGACGGTCGCCGCCAAGCCGCTCAGCGTTTCGACGGCGCGGCCCTTGATGAGTCCGTTCCACATCCCCCAAAGACCGGTCAGCGTGATCGCGAGCAGCAGCCACGGCTCGCCGAAGACCTCGCCGTGCAACCGGGCGAGCGTCCGGCGGACGGACGGCATGGCCTTGCTGGTCAGGTCCAGCGAAAAGGCCCACTCGAGCAACAGGAGCACGGCTTTGACGACGTAGAGCAGCGCCATCCACAGGCCGGCGCCGAGGCTTTGCAGCGCGCTCATGAACGTCTTGCCGGGATCCGTGAGCGAGAAGCCGACCCGGACGTCGATGCCGTACGCACTGAGCGGGTAGGGCTGCGCCGGCGACCCGCTGACCTTGCACGCGCGCCGGCTCTCGTCGTCGAGGGCGTACGCGCAGCTCGGCGACGTCGCGCCGAGGGCGCGCGACGGGTCGCCGTAGGCTGCGTCCGTCGTGCTGTCTTCCCCGGCGGCCGAGGCGGCCACCGGGTCCGGCTGAACCGTGGTGGACAGCGCGCTTGAGGGGGTCTTGGACTTCGCCGGTGCGGCCGCGTCGGCCGGTGGGTCGTCGGCGCGCCGGGGCTGAGCGACAGCCGCGAACGCCGGGGCCGTTGCTTGGAGAAACAGCAATGCCGCCAGGAGCACCCCGACGGCGGTCCGGGTCACCGCCGCGCCTCCGACGGTGTCGTGTCGAGCGCACGAAGCAGCTCGTGGTCGGCGAGGTCGATCTGTATCGGGGACACGCGACCTTCGTAGTCGCGCATGAGGCAACGGCCGCGGCGGAAGGACTGCAGCTGGGACCGCTGCCGCTCGTCGTCCTTGTCCATACCGAGCAAGCTCAGGACACGCTCGGCCTGTCCGCCAGTCTCGACGCCGAAGGCGAAGAAGCAGCCCACCATGTCCGCGACCGCCGCCGCTGCCGACCCAACGTCGTCGACGACCTGGGTTGCGAGGATCGGCGTGGCGTTCTGGCTGCGGCAGAGCCGGACGATCCGCTGCAGCAGCGAGAGGCCGACCGCATCGCCGACAAGCTGCGAGAGCTCCTCGATAATGAGGACCTTATGCCGGGACCAGTCGCCGCTCGCCAGGTGCAACGCGTGCACCGACAGCAGGCGTAGCAGCGCGCGGCCGCTGCGTTCCTCCTGCGTGAACTCCGCCCGCGGCGTCCCCGGTTCGGGGAGCGTGAGGTTCGCGATGCGAAGGCTGACGACGGGCTTGATCTCGTCTCGCTGATGGGCTCGATCGGTGGCGTCGAAGCCGAGCTGCAGGAGCCCCGACTCGGCGTGGACCTTGATCGCGCGGGCGGCGGCCCGGGCGTCGTTGTTGCCTCGGCTCAAGATGTCGAGGACGACGCCGCTGCTGTGCGCGCCGAGTTCGTCGGCCGCGGCAACTGCCGCTCGGATCTCGGTCTGCCACAACGGCGGGACCGGAGACGGCAGCAGGTCGGTCAGGAAGGAGTGCGCGAGCTCGACGCGCAGGTCAGGTGGTGCGATGCGCAGCGGGTCGAGCATCCCGCGGTACTCATCGCGGGCGCTGAACTCCAGCTCTTGGACGTGCTCGGCGCCGACGACAGCAGCACGGCGGTGGTCGCCCTTCGGGTCCACGTCGACGATCTGCGAGCCGCCGAGAAACGCGTGATAAGCGAGCAGCTGTGCCGTGACGGTCTTCCCCGAGCCGAGGGTGCCGGTGCAGAGCACTGCCGGAGCGCGTGACGTCCTCGAGCCCTCGGTGATGTCGAACAGGACCGGCTGCCGTGACCCGGAGAGCGTGTG
>CAZRLR010000275.1:0-6371 GCA_964600395.1 uncultured Conexibacter sp. | reverse complement strand
CAGCGCCTCGGCGGCGGAGATCCGGCGCGCGTGGGGGAGGCGGCGGCCGCTCGTGCGGGCGGCCAGGCGCAGCGCGTCGCCGAGGCGGATGCCGACCTCGTACAGGCCGCCCTTCGTCGCCGAGACGCCGTCGCGCAGCGCCATGACCTGCGGCAGCGCGCGGACGAGGTGGGGGGCCGTGCGGTCGACGAGGATCGCACGCTCGGCCGCGGACTCCCAGGCGACCCCGACGTCCCCCTGGGCGAGGTAGCGCAGGCCGCCGTGGGCGAGCTTGGAGGACCAGCGGCTCGTGCCGCTGGCCAGGTCCTCGCGCTCGAGCAGGGCGACGGACAGCCCGCGCGAGGCGGCGTCGAGCGCGACGCCGACGCCGGTGATCCCGCCGCCGACGACGAGGACGTCGACGACGTGGCCGTCGGCGAGGGTCTGGAGGTCCCGGGCGCGGCGGGCGGCGTCCAGGCGCGAGGAGCGCGGGGCGTCCCTCATGGCCGCAGCCCCCGGTCGATCATCTCGCCGAGCTGCCGGCAGATGACGGCGCGCTGCTCGGCGACCTCCTCCGTGCGGGCGCCCAGGACGGCTCCGCGGACCATGAGCTCGATCGTCGTCGCCAGCAGCTCGGGGTCCTCGTCGCGGATCGAGCCCTCGCGGACGCCCTCGCGGATCAGCGCGGCGAAGGCGACGAGGACGGCGCGCTGGAAGGCGCCGTAGCGGTGGAAGGCATACGGCATCAGGAGCTCGGGGTCGACGTCCATGAGCCGGTTGAAGAGCGGGTGCTCGCTGAGGGCCTGGGCCCCGTGCGTCACGCCGGCGGCGAGGCGCTCGCGGGCGCTGTCGGCCTCGACGTGGACGACGTCGGTCAGGACGGCGAGGAACTCGCGCGTCATCAGCGCCTGCAGCAGCGCCTCGACGTCGGGGAAGCGCCGGTAGACGGTCATGCGGCTCACGCCGGCGCGGCGGGCGACGTCCGTCAGCGTCGTGCGGCGGAAGCCGACCGCCATGACGCACTCGCGGGCGGCGTCCAGCAGGCCGCTGTCGACGTCGTCGAGGGGCTCGGGACGCTCGCCGGCTGCGGGCGCAGTGGTGGCCTGGTCGTGACGTTGTGACATCTCACGTAAGACTGTCACACGTCCGGGAAGCCGCGCAAGCGCGGCAGACCGTCGTCAGCCGGCCGCGGGGAGGACCGCGAAGGCGATGACGGCGAAGTGCACGGCGGCCGCGACGACGACGAACGCGTGGAAGATCTCGTGATATCCGAAGGTCGCCGGCCGCGGGTCAGGGCGGCCGCGGGCGTAGACGACGGCCCCGAGCGTGTACAGGACGCCTCCGCCGGCGAGACCCACGACCGACCACGGCCCCAGCGCGTCCCAGAGCTGCGGCATCGCCGCGACCGCGACCCAACCCAGCGCGACGTAGACGAGCGCCGTGAGCCACTTCGGCGCCCCGGGCCACGCCAGCGACAGCGTCACCCCGGCCAGCGCCCCCGCCCAGACGACGATCAGGATCATCGTCCCGAGCGTCCCGTCGAGCGACAGCACCGCGATCGGCGTGTAGGTCGCGGCGATGAAGACGAAGATCATCGAGTGGTCCAGGCGGCGCATCCACGCCCGCGAGCGCTCCGACGCCCACGTCCGGCGGTGATACAGCGCGCTGATGCCGAAGAGCCCGCAGACCCCGGCGCCGTAGATCGCGGCGGTCGCCGTCGCGCGCCCGTCCGGGGCGGTCAGCACGAGCACGGTCCCGAGCACGAGCGCCACGAAGAAGGCGATCTGATGCGAGACGCCGCGCAGGCGGGGCTTGACGGGGACCGGCGCTGGGACGGTGCTCGCCATGCCCCCATGATGGCAGGGTCCGACACCCGTCCGGCCCGGCGCCGGGCGGGCACGGCGCGTGTACCGTCGGCGGGATGCCCGCCTGCCCCCGCCGTGCCCGCCTCGCCCTCGCCACCGTCGCGGGGTCCGTCGCGGCCCTCACGGGCGCCCCCATGGCGCAGGCTGCCATCGGGGTCATCGACGTCACCTCGACGGTCAGCAACCCGCAGGCCGCCGCGCCCACGAGCTTCAGCCTCGGCTTCCGCCTCAGCGACCCAGCCCAGCAGGTCAAGGACCTCACGCTGCACCTGCCGCCCGGTCTCGTCGGCAACCCGCTCGCCCAGCCGGCGTGCCCCGTGGCGCAGTTCACCGCCGACGCCTGCCCCGCGACGACCGCCGTCGGCACGAGCCAGGTCGACGCCGACCCGGGCAACCTGACCATCGACGGCACGATCTACAACCTCGTCCCGCAGCCGGGCGAGCCCGCGCGCCTGGGCATCGTCTACCGCAGCCCGTCGATCTCGAGCCTCTTCGTCCAGGGCGCCGTGCAGCTGCGCCCCGCCGACGGCGGCCTTGACTCGATCATCAAGGACCTGCCCAAGCAGGCGAAGATCGGCGGCCTGCTGCCGGCCGAGACGCAGGTCAAGGCCATCCGCCTGACGCTGCGCGACAGCTTCGCCTCCAACCCCACCTCGTGCGCGCCCGCGACGACGACGGTCGACGTCACCTCCTACGCGGCCCCGACGACGGTCGCCAGCGGCACGGCGTCCTACACCCCGACGGGCTGCGACAAGGTGCCCTTCGCCCCGAAGCTCGCCGTCTCGATCGGGGACGTCGCCCGCGGCTTCAGCCCGTCGCTGTCGACCGTCATCACCCAGTCGCCCGGGGAGGCCGGCATCCGTGACGCCGTCGTGACGCTGCCGGCCGGCATCGTCGCCAACGCGACCTCGACCCCGGCGATCTGCACCGCCGACCAGGCGAGCGCCGACGCCTGCCCGGCCGGCTCGGTCGTCGGCTCCGCGACGGTCACCTCGCCGCTGCTGACCGACGACCTCGAGGGGAACGTCTTCCTCGTCGGCGGCGCGCCGGGCACGCTGCCCTCGCTGCGCATCGACCTGCGCGGGACGCTGCGGATCGTCCTCGTCGCGAAGGTCGGCTTCTCGAAGGCCGGGACGCTGCAGACGGTCCTCTCGGGGATCCCGGACGTCCCGGTCTCCCGCTTCGCGCTCGCCTTCCGCGGCGGCCGGAGCGGCGGCGTGCTGCAGAACACGCAGGCGCTCTGCGACGCCGTGCGGGCCTACCGCGCGGACTTCGTCTCCCAGGCCGGGTCGACGTCGACGAGCAGCGGCAACGCGACGCTCGTGGGCTGCGCCAAGAGCCCGGCGCCGGCCGGCGCGCGCAAGCCGCCGACCTCTACTGCGAAGCTCACCGGCGGGACGCTCGTCCTCACGGTCAAGGCCGGGACGCGCGCGGTGCGCGCCCTGAAGGTGACGCTGCCGGTCAAGCCCGGCGCCGGCCGCCGCAGCACCTCCGTCGGTCGGCTCTCGCTGCGCGGGCGCGTCGCCTCGGTCGGGGCGCTGCCCAAGGCCGGGGTCCGGCGCCTCGTCGTCCGCCTGCCCGCGGCCCGCACGCTGCGCGGCAAGCGCTGCGCCGTCAGCGTCCTGGACGCCGCCGGCCGCCGCACGGCGCTGCGGGTGCTCGTGCGATGACGGTGCGGTGACGGCGGCGGTCACGGCACGCGGGCGCCACGGCCCCGGCGGTACCGTGACCGGCAGTGATCGTCATCGTCGCCGAGCAGGCCTGACGGAGGACCGCGGACCGTGGACCCGCACGCGGTGCTCGGCGTCCCCGCGGACGCCTCGCTGGAGGAGGCGACCGCCGCCTTCCGCGCGCTGGCCAAGCAGCACCATCCGGACGTCGCCGACGACCCGCGCGCGGCGGAGGTCATGGCCCGCATCAACGCCGCCTACGACGAGCTGCGCGCGCGGGCGGCGGACGCCGGCCTACACGTCGACGCCGTCGGCCCCGAGGCGGGGGTCGCCACCGCCGCCTTCGCCCCCGGGCGACGCGGAGCCTGGCTGCCGGAGACGACGCGGCGGGCCCTCGGCGCCGAGCTGCTGGGCGCGCTCGAGCAGCAGGAGGCCGTCCACCTCGTCGTCCGGACCGCCACCTGGGCGAGCCCCGAGGCGCGCCTGGCGCTGACGGACCGCCGGCTGCTGTGGCTCGCCGACGACCAGCCGACGCACCGCGTGCGCTCGCTGCGCTTCCGCGACGTGGACCGCGTGGAGTCCAAGCTCGCCTGGCCGCGCCGGCGGGGCACGGCGAGCGTCCGCGTCAGGACGCGGACCGGGCGGCGGCACGACTTCGGGGACCTCAAGCCGGACGTCGCGCTGCGGATCGCGCGGGCCGTGGGTGGCGAGCTGTGAGGCCCGGCGCGCCGTAGGATTGCGGGCCACGCCGCCTCTATAGCTCAGTGGTAGAGCACTCGTCTTGTAAACGAGGTACCCGGGTTCGATTCCCGGTGGAGGCTCTCCACGTGGGCTGCGACGCCGTGGGCGCCCAGCACCGATGAGTTCCGCGCCGGCCGCCCGTCTGGGGTGACATGAGCGAAACCACGCAGTCCTCCACCACCGTCACGAACCTCGGCGTCGCGATGTTCACCGTCGCCGACCAGGACGCCGCCAAGGCCTTCTACGTCGACAAGCTCGGCTTCGAGGTCCGCGCCGACGTCAGCTTCGGCGAGCAGGGCGAGATGCGCTGGCTGGAGGTCGCGCCCCCCGGGTCGACCGCCCGCCTGGCGCTCAACCCGCCGATGGGTGGCCAGCCCGGCGGGGGCGGCATCGGCGTGGAGACGACCGACGTGCTCGGCGAGCACCGCCGCCTGACCGCGATCGGCGGCATCGACCTGGACCCCGAGCCGATGCAGACCCCCGGGGCGCCGCTGATGTTCATGCTCCGCGACCCCGACGGCAACACCGTCGTCGTCGTGGACGCCACCCCGCCGAGCTGACACCCGACGATCGCGGTGGGCAGGACAACGCCTGGCCACCGCGTACCCTCCCTGGACGATGAGCGTGCCGATCTCACCGGGGGACGTCGTCCTGGCCCAGGACAGCGCCGGCCGCTTCCATGCCGTCGTCCAGGGCAGCCGCCTGGGCCGCATCACCGTCCAGCGCTGCGACGGCCGCCCCGCGCGGCCGCTGGCCCTCCGCGACGTCCTGCAGGTCTACAAGGCCGCCGGCGCCCCGGACGCGCCGCCCCGCGTCGAGGCGCTCAAGCCGACGGCCCAGCTGCACCTGGACCTGTAGGCACGCCGTGCGCGGACGATCGCTGTCGCCTGACGACAGCGATGTTCCGCGCAGCCTGCCGGGCGGCCCGCCGCTCAGGCCGCGTCGTCGGCGTCCTCGTCCCCCGGCGCCACGGGCGTGATCGTCACGAGCGCGTGATCGAGCGTCCCGTGCCCGTTCGTCGACACGACGTGCTCGTAGGCCGGCGGGACCTCCTCGACCTCCGGCGCGTTCAGCCGCCGCTCGAGCTCGCCCATGACGACGCCGAAGAGCAGGTGCCGCCACGTCGCCTGGGCGAACGCCGCGCGTGAGCCCCACAGCTGGGGGAAGCGCTCCGCCCGCGGGTGCAGCCGGGGGACGAACGCCGTCCCGGGCCACAGGACCGTGCTCTCGACGAGCGCGACGGCCGGCCCACGTGCCCACGAGGGCAGCGGCAGGCGCGGGGCGACGTTCGCGTACGCGGCGCCGAAGGCCGCGCCGTTGACGGTGTGGAGCACCCAGCCGAGCGGGACGGCCGCCGGGCCGTCCGTCGCGCCCGCGCCGAGGAACTCGCAGTCGTCGTAGGGGACGCCGAAGACCCGCTTGTCCACCGGCTGCTGGACGGCCCAGACGAGGGCGGCCACCGCCCCGGCAACGGCACCACGGGCGGTCTTGGCTCGGTCGATCGACATGCCGTCAACTGTAACCCCCGCGGCCCGTGCCGGGTATGCCAGTCAATGTCGCGCAACGCCTTCCTGGACCGGGCCCGCCACGCCGGGGTGAACCCCCTCGTGTACTGGCTCGTGCGCGCGACCTTCCAGCCGTTCTTCCACGTGTACTTCCGCCTGAGCCGGATCGGGCGTGAGCACATCCCGGACGGCGGCCCGATCATCTTCGCCGCCAACCACCGCTCCTTCCTGGACCCGTTCGTCATCGCGACGATGGTTCGGCGCCCGATGTACTACGTCGCGAAGAAGGAGCTCTTCCACCACCGGCTGCAGGGCTGGTTCCTCAACTCGCTCGGCGCCTTCCCGATCGACCGCGGCAACAGCGACAGCGACGCGATGGGCACCGCCCGCGCGATCCTCGAGCGCGGCGACTGCGTCCTCATCTTCCCGGAGGGCACCCGGGTGCGCCCCGGCGCGCTCGGCGCGCCGCGCCGCGGCGTCGGCCGCCTGGCGCTCGAGACGGGCGCCCCCGTCGTCCCGCTCGCCGTCATCGGCACGGAGAACATCCGCAAGCGCTGGCGCATCCGCCCGCACAAGGTCCGCATCCGCGCCGGCAAGCCGCTGCAGTTCCC
>CAZRLR010000274.1:0-6377 GCA_964600395.1 uncultured Conexibacter sp. | reverse complement strand
AAACATTTGTCCAAAGAAGAGAAGTCTGGGCTATAAGTTCTTTTGTCGGGTTCTTGGTAACTCTCATCGGATTAACTAAAATCTTTATCACTAAGCAACCATAATGAGTAATGTAGGTAAAATGACTACTAACAACCGAAGTTCCTTTTTGCAGCAAGCAAGCATCGTGCTTGTATCAGTAGCGTTAGCAACACTTACTGAAAGTTTGCCAGAATTGCAGACACTATCTCAAGAATATCTTAATATGCCAATAGAGGTATCTTGACCTTTGTTTACTATTATTTGATTGTTCTTGAGAAAATTGTTATCTAATACTAAGTAACGACAGATTTATTTAGGCAACGATTGATGACTCTAAATAAAATACCAATATATGAATGCCCGCAGTAATTTTACTACGGGTTTTTGTTTAGCACAAAAAAAATGGTTATGGACAGTTTCAATATATATCTAGTTCTCGTTGCAATACTCTTGATTGCTATTTATCTCAAAATCCCTAAGTAAATGGTATATATGTATATCGGAACAGACGAAGATACAATCTTCTATGGTACAAAGGATTATGTTATGAAAGAACACACAACAAGATGGTGTATGGAAGATGTTAGTAATGAGATGTTTGAGGCATTTATGATGATCGGTGGGATGAGCCCACAACATAAAAGAGTTATATCGTATCTTTTATATAACATCTTAGATCAAAAATGAATGCACAACAACTAGATTATTTCAGACCATATATCAACAGTGCAGAAGATACAAAGAAAAGAAGACCAGAGGATAGACACCATATAGTACCAAGCAGCAGGAATAAAGATGGCAGGAATTGACCTACAATAGTATTGTACCAAGATTTGCATAAAGCGTATCATAGGGTATTTGGGAACGCACTATTTCAGGAAGCATTGGAACAGATGCTACATATAAACGCACCTGCATTGAGTGATAAATACAAAAAGGACTTGATTGAAGTAATGCAGATGCAAGATGAGTATGTCTACAAAGACGGGTTATACATCAAACGCTAATGCTTTATGTCATCATAAAATAACATGAGCCAACGCACACCTCTTGAAGTGGAGAAGAGAGTGGTTGCATTAAGGGAAGAATGATATGGTTACTGAACTATCAAAAGTATTATTTATCAAGAGCTTGGTTATTACTTGCCAAGATCGACTGTAGTTAAAATAGTAGAAAGAAAAGATGCTATATTGGCATCTATTGATAACATGAACAGCAGGATAGAAGACACACCGAAATACGATTACGATGAGGAGAACTACATATTCTACAAAGCAAACATTGATTGACCTAGCCAGAAGTACACAATCCCTATCCAGCTAGTAGACGATATGTTTACAAGATACTCTAGATATGGGAGTAATTGGACAGGGCAGCAATGTATAGACTACTTCAAACTAAAGCCAGTAGTCTGGAATATGTTACGCTCTAGGCTAGACTTATCAAAGAACTCTGATGTACTTAGTCCGATAGGATTGGCTAGGTTGGAGAAAATAGACGAGGAGCTGGTAGACAAAAAGATAGAAGAAGCAACCTATGAGAATATCCAAAACAAGTACAAAGGCAAGTACATAAAAACCTATAACGATGTCATCAGGAACGACTACAAGAAGCTGATGAAGATTTCCGCCAATAGAGATAACTACTTGGAGCATCTTAGAAGTTATTTGGACAGCTACAAACCGCAGGTCATACCGTTCGTTAAACACAAGATAAAGAACCAAAAGAGTGTAACCTATATATTCTCGGACATCCACCTAGGAATGAAAGGAACAGCCGACATACAAACCAGATTGCAAAATATAACGGCTGATATGTGTGCAGAAGAAGCGAGGGATATATTTATACTCAATCTTGGTGATTTGGCAGAAACATTTGTTGAGTGAGGAATGCACCCATGACAAGTAGAGGATATGGAGGGGATATACTGATTTGATTTGATGATGTTTGTAGTAAATAATTTGGAAGCTATGATCTTGCAGCTCTATAAACAAGGCAAGAATGTGCATTTCGTAGGGATAGGCGGTAATCATGGCAGACTACAGAAAGACCACAACCAAGATATGAGAAGAACGTGAGATATAATAGTCTATGAATTACTCAAAAGATGACTACAAAATATAGATGTAACGATAGAGTATTACCAGAACAAAGTAAACACTATCACTAAGGACATACATTGGATATTTGCACATGGCGACGAATGATTTGACAAAAGGAAGCCAGAGGATATATTGTGGAAACACTGAAAGCAAGGAGTAGATAACATAATAATACATTGAGATAAGCACCATATATCAGCTACCGAAACAAAGGATGCTACTATGATAGGAACTCCAGCATTAGCCAGTAGATGAGAGTACGCACAGAGGATAGATGTATGGAGTGAGCCTTGATATGTAAGAGTGCAGAGAAACCACTACGATAAGCTAGATGTTTTAATTCGTAGAATGCCATAATGAGAGAGCAAACGGTATCTATCAGGTGGAAACAAATGTCTTGGAATGAGGCGACTATATCTATTGAGGTAGATGATGAGGTAGAGTTTGAGGAGCTAGGTACTTTGTTGTGAGAAGCACTAGCCCAGCACTTGAAAATGGTGAGAGGATATATAAACAAGAAAGACAAAGAAGATGTAAAGATGTATAACGACTATGTGAAGTTACTCTTAGACGACATAACTAAAACTATTATATCTTAATTATTATAAATGGCGATCGCTAAAGACAATACATTTGATTTTGTGGACTCTAACTCATTCTGGATAGATAAGGATGAGAAAGCTATGGCTTGCATAGATAAGCTGCCAGTCCAAGACAAAATAATCTACCAATACAACCAGCATATCCAAGCTCCAGTAGATACGAGATATATGTGTACTGTGTTTGCTAGTGCTATATGTGTTTCCTCGTTGTTCAACCAGAAACGAACCAGAGAACAACTAGAAGCAGCTTGTATGGTATGAGTAACTAAGTATAGAATGAAACTCACAGGCGGTAACGCTAGCCAAACAGGAGCTAAAACAGTAGCTGTGTATAACAACGAAGTAATGGACAAACAAGCAGCGTTCTTTGTGGCTAACCTATTTGATGAATGGTGTGAGAAAGCACTAGATAAATGATTGCTTGGTGTTGTTACTCTTAGATGATACCCATCAGGTACGGTATGGTTCTTTGCACAGATGCTCCAAGGTGTAATAAAAGGTGGTAAAGATATGCGTTCTAAACAATGACACGCTATAGCTATAGGTAGATGAGCAAATGGCTGATATAGGTTCTATGATAGCGATAGTAGAGGCACACAAGCAGAATGTAGCAAGGAAATGATGAAAGACCTCATCAAACAAGGTGTATTTTACCCAGTTATAAGGATATGGTTGCCATTAGAGGAGATAACTACACTAACACCACAGGCATATACGGCTATCCAGACAGCTATCAAAGGCAATAGTGATGCTCGACAGTACGCAGATGATAATTGAAAAAAGCTCTTGAATGATGCAAACAATTACTTAAGAAGCCTCTTGTAGTTTTATATATAATCGACATATGATGATCCTAGATGGAGATGATGTTGTAGTAGCTGAAGAAGCTATTGCAGAAGACGAAGTGGTTGAAGAAGTAGCATAATTGGTGGACAGCCACCACCATATAGTCCGTATATGGTAGGCAGGGCTGTCTATCAATAGTTAAAGCCTAGTGTATCACTGGGCTTTTTCTTATATATAAAAAAGTATAACTTTCTCTTGCAAATGTTTTTTGATTGTGTATATTAGGAATAATCAAAAGCAGCGACAAAAACTTTTGACCCTACTAGTTTGAAAATAGCATATAGCAATATATGCAATGAAACCCTAGCAATAGGGGGTAGGATAAACACCTTGGTTTTGCGTCGCTGCTTTCCAAGGTGTTTTATTTAATTTGAAAAATGTCAAAGAAAAGAGTAATAGACACAAAGTTCTGGACAGATACACGAGTAGAAAGTCTTGATCCTAGTGAAAAGCTATTGTTTGTATATTTACTCACAAACGGATCAGTAGACTTGTGTGGGATATACGAACTCACTATAAAGCGTATGGCTTTTGAGATTGGGTTTGATCAAGATATGGTTGTTAGAATTTTAGAGAGGTTCAAAAAAGATAAAAAAGCATATCATATAGATGGATGGATTTTTATACCAAACTTTGTAAAGAACCAATCACTCAATCCAAAAGTTATAAAATGAATTTCTAGGAGTATAGAGAACATACCACCTCAGATTATAGGTAGTATAAGGAAACTTGATAGGCTATCTATAGACTATATATACTCTATCACACCAAATGGTAAAGTTAAGTTAAGTTATAATACTATAGATAAATATATTATTAGTATAGATAGTATTAAGAATATAATGTGAGAAGAATATATAAATAACTGGAAAGGTTGATTAAATATAATGTGGAAGTATTTTATAGATAATGGATATAGGGTAGAAGAAAGTGAAAAGGGTATTTTAGATTTTATGGATTGGTTGCAAAACAAATCAAGAACAACTTTTTGACTTAGGCAAGATTGACAGTATGATTGGGATAAGACAAGAGAGGCAATAGCTGATTGTTTTGAGCATCATAAAAACGATATAGAAAATATAATTAAAAAACAATCACATAAAAGCAGAGTAACTACTTGGCTAGGTAATATAAAAAATGGTTTTAATACTAAAAAATCAAATGCAAAAAATTAAACACGACTGATCTTTTGATAAAGCAGTTATATCTCTGAATAGGTATATGGAGGGAAAGCGTAATGGTATGCTGGGTATACCTAGTCCATATCCAACTATAGATAAAATGACTTCGGGGATAATAAGGGGTAAGGTATATACTATAGCTGGATATAGTAATACAGGAAAGTCAAAGTTCTCTTATAACTATGTTAATCACTTTTTGAATGCTGGAAAGAAAGTTATATTTTTCTCACTAGAGGTTGATAGTGGTATGGTATTATGGAATTTGTGTTGTAATAGATATAACAAAGACTTTAATGACCTACAACTGGAAGACATAGCACAAAAAGACTTTGATAACTTATATATTTATGATACTGCATACGATATCGCAGATATAGCAACAATAACAGAGCAAATAAAACCAGACATTATATTTATAGATTTTGTCCAGAATGTGCAATGTCAGGGATCAAGTGAGTATGAGCGTATGAGTATGATAGCTAGAGATATGCAACAATTAGCAATCCAATACGATGTAACAGTGTTTAGCCTATCGCAACTAAGTAATAGTGCAGGTAAAGATGTAACCAGAGGAGATAGTAGCTTTATACCACTAAAAGGAGCAGGAGAGCTTTATGCAAGTAGTGATGTTATATTCTTACTTATCCCAGTATGAGTAAACCAAATATCTATGTCTATAATTAAAAACAAATACGGCAGAAAAGAAGACGGCATATTCTTTACCACTAACTTTAGTAAATGAACTTTCGTTTTAGAAGCCAACCCCAAAAACCAACCAACCAAAAAGAGTGATGATCCTTTCTAAGTAAAAAGATAACACTATACCAAAGGAGTAATGAGCGACTAGGGAATATCCTAAAATGACAAAATATAGTTATAGATTATTTAGAGGATAATACAGGGCAAAATGTATATTTATATATCAAAACTCTAGGAACTATAGACGAAAAAGATATACTAAGTATTGAAAATAATACAGATTATGACTTGCTACAAGAAACGGTAAAAACAATAGAGGACTTGTGATATAAGAACTTGTGATGGATAGAGGTACACCCACTAGAGCAGATAAAGATCGGCGAGGACTACGACTTTTATATCCACTTCAATAAATAATGGAAATCGTACACAGCAAAATGCGATACTACAAACGCATACAAGAGATAAAAGAGATACTAAGGGTATGTAAAGATTATCAAGACCAGTTATTCTGGCAAAACAAAAAGTCAGAATTATTATCAATCGTATCTAGATTGAAATAGCCAGATCTAGAGATGTTGTTTTATGACGTAATCGTATATAGATGGACTCCCTATCCAAATTCTATAAATATAAGTCCGATAAGAAAATAGCTAAAGAGATAGCTAAGAAAGAAAAACAGCTAGAAAGCCGTAAACTATCATTTCAGAAAAGACAGCAAGAATTGATAGAAAGTTACAAAGTTGGACTATCTGCTAAGTTTGAAAGAAAACTACGCTCTATTGAATTAAGGAAGCAAAGAGAACTGGGTTCTTTCATCAGAAAATCACTAGGTAGGAAACCATTGAAGCACAAAATGCCTAGTGTAGCCAAGATAAAAAACAAAGCACATAGTGCAGTCCAGAAATATGCAAAGCTATCTAAGA
>CAZRLR010000273.1:0-6411 GCA_964600395.1 uncultured Conexibacter sp. | reverse complement strand
GTCGACTGGCAGCTGACGGACACCTACTTCGTCGTCGCCCACCTGCACTACGTGCTCGTCGGCGGCGCCGTGCTGGCGATCTTCTCCGGGATCTACTTCTGGTTCCCGAAGATCACCGGCCGGATGCTCGGCGAGACGCTCGGCAAGGTGAGCTTCTGGCTCATCCTCATCGGCTTCCACGTGACGTTCTTCGTCCAGCACGCCATCGGCCTGGACGGCATGCCGCGCCGTGTCTACGAGTACCCGGACGTCGGACACCTCGAGCTCTACAACCTCATCTCCACCGTCGGCTCGTTCGTCCTCGCCATCGGCGTCGGCGTGACGGTCGTCAACGTGATGCTCTCGCTGAAGAAGGGCGCCGTCGCGGGCCCGGACCCGTGGAAGGGCAACACGCTGGAGTGGTTCACGACCTCGCCGCCCCCGGTGAACAACTTCGACACCGTCCCGCGCATCCGCTCCGTCGAGCCGATGAAGGACATCCGTCGTCAGGTCGCCCGCCAGGCGGAGGCCGCCCCGGTGCAGCACACCGAGCACGAGACGATCGCGGCCGGGTAGGGCTCCGGCCCTGCCCGCCCGGTAGGCTCACCCTCCATGGAGGCCTCCACCGCCACCACGGCGCCGGTCCTGCGGACCGGCGCCCGCCAGGTCTTCGACGACTACCTGCAGCTGACCAAGCCCAAGGTCCAGTCGCTGCTGCTGCTCACGACGGTCACGACGATGCTCGTCGCCGGCAGCCCGTCGCTCGGCCTGATCCTGCTCACCTGCCTCGGCGGGTACCTCAGCGCGGGCGGCGCCGGCGCGGTCAACCACTTCTACGACCGGGACATCGACGCGCAGATGGCCCGCACCGCGGACCGCCCCGTGCCGTCCGGCCGCGTCTCCCCCCGGGCGGCGCTGACCTTCGGGCTCGCGCTCGCGCTCGCGTCGTTCGTCCTCATGTCGCTGACGATCAACGTCCTCGCGGCCTCGCTGTCGTTCTCGGGCTTCGTCGGCTACGTGGGCGTCTACACGATGTGGCTCAAGCGCCGCACCGTGCAGAACATCGTCATCGGCGGCGCGGCCGGGGCCGTCCCGCCGCTCGTCGGCTGGGCCGCGGTCACCGGCGAGGTGACGTGGATCGCCGTCTACCTCTTCGCGATCGTCTTCTTCTGGACGCCGCCGCACTTCTGGGCGCTGTCGATCCTCATGAAGGACGAGTACGCGAAGGTCGGCGTCCCGATGCTGCCCGTCGTGCGCGGCGAGGAGGAGACGCGCCGGCAGATCCTGCTCTACAGCGTCCTGCTGTACGCCGTCACGCAGCTGCCGTTCTGCGCCGGGGGCTTCGGCACGATCTACCTCGTCTCGTCGCTCGTCCTGGGCGCCGGCTTCATCGGGGGCGCGGTCAAGCTCTACCGCGACGCCGACCGGGCCTCCGCCCTCAAGCTCTACCTCTTCTCCCTCGCGTACCTGGCGCTGCTGTTCGTCTCGATGGTCGCCGACGCGAAGCTCTGAAACCCGCTAGAAAGCAGAGACCATGGATCGCAACCTCGCTCGCAAGAACGTGCGCTCGGGCCTCATCGTGAGCGCCGTGTGCCTCTTCATGTTCGGCATGACCTTCGTCGCCGCCCTCATCTACGTCGCCTGACATGAGCCAGCTCGAGAAGCCCGTCCCGCCCGCCGGCGAGGAGATCCACCTCCCCGGCGGCTCCCTGCACCCGGTCCTGCTGACCCTCGGCATCACGATGGCGCTCGTCGGCGTCACCGTCTCCCCCATCGCGCTGACGATCCCGGGCACGATCCTGACGCTCGCGGTCCTCTACGCCTGGATCCGCGACGCCCGTCGCGAGATGGCGTCGCTGCCGGCGCACCACGCCGACCACTGACGCCACCGTCGCGGCCGCCCGGCGCCGCAAGCTGAACCGGATTCAGCTAGAACCCCGGCATGTCCTCGATCGATCCCCGCACCCCGGTCCTCGTGGGTGCCGGGCAGCTCACGCACCGGCCCGACGACGGGCCGGTGCCCTCCACACCGCAGCTGCTCGAGCACGCGGCCCGCGCCGCACTGGCCGACACGGGCGCCGACACGCTCGCCGGGCAGGTCGACAGCGTCGCGATCGTCGACCTCTTCTCCTGGACCGTCACCGACCCGGGCGCCGCGCTGGCGCAGGCGCTCGGCCTGCAGCCGCGCGAGACCGTCGTCAGCGCCCGTGGCGGCAACGGCCCCACGGCGCTGCTCGGCGACCTCAGCGCGCGCATCCTCGCCGGCGAGCTCGCCGTCGCGCTGATCGCCGGCGGCGAAGCGATGACCCCGTTCATGCAGGCCGTCAAGAGCGGGCAGGACACGGGCTGGCCGACCCAGCCGGAGGGGACGCCGGCCCCGCGGCTCGTCGGGGCCGACCGCGAGCCCGGGCACCCCGCCGAACTGGCAGCAGGCCTCATCGCGCCGGCCTTCTGGTACCCGCTGCTCGAGCAGGCGCTGCGCCGGTCCCTCGGCCGCCCCCGCGAGGAGCACCAGGCGCGCCTGGGGCGGCTGTGGGCACGCTTTGCGGCGGTCGCCGCCGAGAACCCGTTCGCGTGGATGCGCTCGGCGCCCGACGCCGAGGCGATCGCTCAGGCCTCGCCGTCCAACCGGCAGGTCTCCGCGCCGTACACGAAGCTCATGAACGCGAACATCCAGGTCGACCAGGCCGCCGCCCTGGTGCTCTGCTCCGCGCAGGCGGCGACCGCGGCCGGCATCCCGGAGGACCGCTGGGTCTTCGTGACGGCGACGGCCGGCGCGCACGACCACTGGTTCCCCGGCGAGCGGGACGACCTCAGCCGCTCCCCGGCCATCGCCGCGGTCGGCACGGCGGCCCTCGGCCACGCCGGGCTCTCGGTCGACGAGATCAACCACCTGGACCTCTACTCGTGCTTCCCCGTCGCGGTGCAGGTCGCCGGCCGGGAGCTCGGGATCGACCTGGACGCCCCCGGGCGGGCGCCGACCGTCACCGGCGGGCTGACCTTCGCGGGCGGCCCGGCGAACGCCTACGTCCTGCACAGCCTGGCGACGCTCGTCGGGCGGCTGCGGGGCCGCACGGGCGAGCACGGCCTGGCGACGGCGGTGGGCTGGTACATGACCAAGCACGGGGCGGCCGTCCTCTCCAGCGACCCGCCGGCACGGCCGTTCGCGGCCCTCGACGTCCAGGCGGAGGTCGACGGGCTGCCGCGACGGTCGCTCACCACCGCGCCGATCGCCGACGCCCCGGTCGAGGCCTACACCGCCATCCACGACCACACGGGCGCGGCGACGATGGCGATCGTCAGCGTCCTGGACCCCGACGGCGCCCGGGGCCTGGCCAAGACCCACGACCCGGCCGTCATCACGGCGTTCCTCGAGGCCGGGGACCCGCTGGAGCGCCGGGTCTCCCTCGACGGCGAGGCGGGCTTCACCGTCACCGCCTGAGGGCGGCGCGGCGGCTCAGGCGGCGCCGGCGGGGACGTCGCAGCTGGCGCCGTCCCCCGTCCACACCCGCACGACGTCGCGGACGGAGAGCATCCCGGTCAGCTCGCCGTTGTCGGTGACGATGAGGTGGCGGAAGCCGCCGCGGACCATCGCCTCGGCGGCCGCCTCGAGCGACCAGTCGGGGGCCGCGAAGACGATGTCGGAGGTCAGGTGCTCGCCCACGAGCTCCTCGTCCGGGTCCTGCCCGGCGCCGATCGAGACGAGCACGTCCCGCTCGGTGATGATCCCGGGGCCGGCGCCGTCGGGATCGAGCACGACCGCCGCCCCCACGCGGCGCTTGGACATCAGCGCCGCGGCCTCACGCAGCGTGTGACCGGGCCCCACCGTCAGGACCATCGTGCTCATGCCGTCTCGGACCTGCATGCCGTCTCCTCCTGCTTGCTTGCAACGATTGCCTCAAGCAGACCGTACCCCGGTCTCCCGGTGCCGGACGAGTGTCAACGCGCCAAGTGCTGCTACGTTGGCGGCCTTCCATGCGTCCGCTCACCCCGTTTTCGGCGTAGTGGCCAGTGCCATGCAGCGTCCCGCCACCGTCCGTCACCGCACGAGCCTCCTCGAGGACGCGATCGCCATCGTGGAGGTCGAGTACGCCTCCGACCTCGCGCTGGACGACATCGCCCGCCGGGTGGCGTCCTCGCGCCGCCAGCTCCAGCGGGCCTACGCCGAGATCGGGGACACGACCTTCCGCGAGCATCTGGCCGCCGTCCGCATGCAGCGCGCGGCCGAGCTGCTCGCCGACCGCGGCCTGACGGTCCGCGAGGTCGCCCACCGCGTCGGCTACCGCCAGCCCGCGCAGTTCGCCAAGGCGTTCCGGCGCCACCACGGCCTCGCCCCCTCGGACTTCCGCAGCGCCCGCCGCGGCATGTCCGACGGCACGCCGCTGCGCGCCGCCGCCTGACCCTCGTCCCGCCGCGCGAGCGCGCGGGCGCCCAGCGTCTTGCTGCGACCGCAGGAGATTGCTACCTGTCGGCTCCGCAAGGTAGGTTCGCGGCATGGCTGTGGACCCACGCTCGCGGACAAGTCGGCGCACCATCGTGCAGATGGTGGTCGTCGGCGTGGTCGCCTCGATCATCGGCGTCCTCTGGGGGCTGTACATCGACTGGTTCCCCGTCCAGGGGTCCACCCAGGCGAAGAAGATCGACGACCTGTGGGACGTGATGATCATCTTCGCGGTCCCCGTCTTCGTCCTCGTCGTCACGGTCGTGCTGTTCGCCGTGAAGGAGTTCCGCCAGCGCCCGGGCGAGGAGCTGCTGGACGGGCCCAACATCCACGGCAGCACCCGCCTGGAGATCATCTGGACGACGATCCCGGCGCTCATCATCTTCGTCCTCGTCGGCTACGCGGCGGTCACGCTGAGCGACATCGAGGAGGCCCCGGCCAAGGGCGCCAAGGAGATGGTCGTCGACGTCTACGGCGAGCAGTTCGCGTGGACGTTCAAGTACAAGGGCCCGGACGGCAAGCCCGTCAACACGACGCGGCTCTACCTGCCGGTGAACGAGTCCGTGAAGTTCAACGTCCACTCCAAGGACGTCATCCACGACTTCTGGATCCCGGCGATGCGGATGAAGATCGACGCGGTCCCCGGGATCACGACGAGCTACCGCATCACGCCCAACCGCGAGGGCGCCTACCCCATCGTGTGCGCCGAGCTCTGCGGCCTGGGTCACGCGGTGATGCGCCAGACCGCCTACATCATGCCGCCGGCGAAGTTCCAGGCGTGGTTCAAGAGCAAGGCGACCCCGGCGGCGGCACCGGCCGCGGGCGCCGGCAGCGCTGCCGCGGGCGGCGCGCCGGCCACGGCGGCCATCGACGGCAAGACCCTCTTCACGGACGGCAACGGCGAGTCCATCGCCTGCGGCAGCTGCCATCAGCTGGCTGCCGCCGGCACCCCCGCCGGGGGGATCGGCCCGGACCTCGACAAGGTCCTCCCCGGCCAGACCCCCGAGATGATCAAGACGTCGATCCTCAAGCCGCAGGCCGAGATCAGCAAGGGCTACCCGCCCAACGTCATGCCGCCGAACTTCGGCCAGACCCTCAAGCCGGCCGAGGTCGATGCGCTCGTCCAGTACCTCGTCGACTCCACCAAGAAGTAAGGAAGACCTGATGCCCGCAGCCGCCCGCCAGGCAGGATGGACCCGAGCGTTGACGTTCACCGTCATCGGGATCGCCTTCGCCTACGCCCTGAGCCTCGGCGCCCGCGCCGGGCTCGGCTACGACCCGGTCCTCGACGGCGAGGCCGTCCTGCAGATCTCGCTCATCGCGGTCCCGTTCTTCTTCCTCGTCGGGCTCGGGCTCTTCGACTACTGGGGCTACTGGATGTCGGGCAGGCCCACCCGCCCGGAGGACCACTCCGGCCACGGCGCCAAGAGCTGGAAGAGCTACTTCTACCCGAACACCGACCACAAGGTCATCGGCGTCCAGTACGTCGTGCACTCGTTCTTCTTCCTCTTCGTCGGCGGGCTCTTCGCGATGCTCATCCGGGCCGAGCTCGCGCAGCCCGGCCGGCAGTTCATCGACGCGAACACGTACAACGGCGTCTTCAGCGTCCACGCCTCGATCCTCATCTTCCTGTTCATCATCCCCGTCTTCGCGGGGCTGGCGAACTACGTCCTGCCGCTGATGATCGGCGCCCCGGACATGGCCTTCCCGCGCCTGAACGCCCTGTCGTTCTGGCTGCTGCCGGTGGCCGGCGTGATGATGCTCGGCTCGTTCTTCGCGCCGGGCGGGTCCTTCGCCTCGGGGTGGACGGCCTATGCGCCGCTGTCGACGAGCGCACCCATAGGCCAGGTGTTCTTCACGATCGCGGTGCAGTTCGCGGGCGCGTCGTCGATCGCCACGGCGCTGAACTTCCTCGTCACCATCATCACGATGCGGGCGCCGGGGCTGTCGTTCTTCCGGATGCCGCTGCTCGTGTGGGCGAACTTCTCCAC
>CAZRLR010000272.1:0-6432 GCA_964600395.1 uncultured Conexibacter sp. | reverse complement strand
CGCTCGTGCAGCAGCAGCGGGCGCTCCTTGCCGACGGCGACTGGGTCGCCGAGGGCCGCGACATCGGCACCGTCGTGGCCCCGGACGCCGAGCTGAAGATCTGGCTCACCGCGTCCCCGGACGAGCGCGCACGCCGGCGCGAGCTGCCCGTGGCCGAGCTGCTCGAGCGCGACGAGCGCGACGCCACCCGCGAGCACGCGCCGATGAAGCCCGCCGACGACGCGATCGAGCTCGACACGACCGGGCTGTCGATCGACGAGGTCGTCGCCCGCATCGCCGCGCTGGCGCACCCCCTCCAGAACCCGAGGCACACACCATGAAGGTCGCCGTTGTCGGATACCCCAACGTCGGCAAGTCGTCGCTCGTCAACCGCCTCACGCAGACCCGCGAGGCGGTGGTCCACGAGCGGCCCGGCATCACCCGGGACCGCAAGGAGATCGCCTGCGAGTGGAACGGCCGGCGCTTCACGCTCATCGACACCGGCGGCATGGACTTCCAGGACGAGGACCCGATCTCGGGCTCGATCCGCGAGCAGGCGCAGGCCGGGCTCAACGACGCCCAGCTCGCGCTGTTCGTGGTGGACGGCCGCGCCGGGGTGCGTCCCGGGGACGAGGAGATGGCCGACCTGCTGCGCCGCTCCAAGCTCCCGGTCATCCTCGCCGTCAACAAGATCGACTCCGCGCAGGACATCCCGGCCACCGCCGAGTTCTGGGGCTTCGGGCTCGGCGAGCCGATCGCCGTCAGCGCCGCGCAGGGGCTGGGGACCGGCGACCTGCTGGACGCGATCGTCGCGCAGCTGCCCGAGGACGACGACGCGCCGGAGGACGACCTCATCCGCCTGGCCATCATCGGCCGCCCGAACGTCGGCAAGTCGACGCTCGTCAACCAGTGGCTGGGCTCGGACCGGGTCATCGTCTCCGACGTCGCCGGCACGACCCGCGACGCGATCGACCTGCCGCTCGAGTTCGACGGGCGCAAGTTCATCGTCGTGGACACCGCCGGCATGCGCCGTCAGTCCAAGGTCCAGGAGTCCGTCGAGTACTTCATGACGCTGCGCTCCCAGCGCGCCGTCGAGCGGGCGGACGTCGCGCTTGTCGTCTGTTCCGCCGAGGACGGCGTCACGAGCCAGGACCTGCGGATCGCCGAGCTGGCCATGCAGGAGCACTGCGCCACCGCCCTGGTCCTCAACAAGTGGGACGAGCACCCGCTGACCGAGGACGACCTCATCCACGAGCGGGCCCGCGCGACGCGCCGCCTGCGCCTGCGGCCGAAGGTCCTGACCGCGTCGGCCAAGACCGGGCGCAACGTCACGCGGATCCTCCAGGAGGCGATCGTCCTGGGCGACCGCATGGTCGGCCGCATCCCGACGCCCGAGCTCAACCGCTTCCTCGCCGAGTGCGGGCAGGCCCGCCAGCCGCCGGCCAAGCAGGGGCACCGCCTCAAGCTCCTCTACATGGCCCAGATCGGCGAGCGCCCGCCGCGCTTCGCCATCCAGGTCAACTCGCGCAGCCGCGTCACCCGCGACTACGCGTACTTCATCGAGAACCGCCTGCGCGCCCGCTACGGGCTGGACGGCGTCCCGGTCATCATCGACTTCAACGAGCGCGGCTCGGGCCGCCGCGCGCCCGGCGGCGACCATCGCGCCGACCGCCTGAAGGCCGTGCAGGAGGACACGTTCCTCGAGGCCGCCGACGTCGGCTTCGACGTGGACCTCGACGAGGACGTCGCGGCCGACCCGTACGCGGAGTTCGACGACGCCCCGGACTTCGACGGGCACGATGTCGTCGACGACGAGGACGACGAGGACCTGCTCGGCGAGGCCGACCTCGAGGACGACGCCGAGGACGACCAGGACTGACGCAGGAACTTGACGCAGGCGTCACGGTTGGGCGAGGGTCGGCGCATGACCGACTCCGCCGCCTCCGCCGACGCCGTCCCCGTCAAGGGCCCGCAGGACCTGACCGCCGCCTGGCTCACCGCCCGTCTGGCGGCCGCCGGTCGCCTGCCCGCGGACGCGGCGGTCAGCGGCTTCCGGACCGAGGCCATCGGGACGGGGCAGATGAGCGAGAGCTTCCGGGTGACGCTGGACTACGACGGGCAGGCGCCCGCCGGGGCGCCGGCGAGCGTCGTCCTGAAGGTCGCCGCGACCGACGAGGGCAGCCGCGCGACCGGTGCGGGGATGGGGGCCTACGCCCGCGAGGTCCGCTTCTACCAGCAGCTCGCGCCGACGCTGAGCGGCCCGCTGGCGGACTGCCTGCACGCCGAGATCGACGAGGGCACGGGCTACTTCACGCTGCTGCTCGAGGATCTCGCGCCCGCGCAGCAGGGCGACCAGATCGCCGGCTGCAGCCTCGCGGAGGCCGCCGGCGCCGTCGACGCGCTCGCCGCCCTGCAGGCCTCGCGCTGGGACGAGGAGGCGCTGACGCAGGAGGACTGGCTCACCGTCCCGTCCCCGCTGAACCAGGGGCTGCTGACGTACCTGCTGCCGGGCTTCGAGGAGCGCTACGCCGGGCGGGTCAGCGAGGAGCACCTGCAGGTCGTGCGGCGCTTCATCGCCTCCGCGGACGCCTGGGCGGCCGACACGCCGCGCCCGCACGCGCTCGTCCACGCCGACTTCCGCCTGGACAACATGCTCTTCGGCGCCCGCGCGGACGGCCAGCCCGTCGTCGTGGACTGGCAGACGCTGACCTACGGCCCGGCGCTGCTGGACCTCTCCTACTTCCTCGGCGGCAGCCTCTCGGTGGAGGACCGCCGGGCGGGGGAGGAGGAGCTCGTGCGCCGCTACCACGCGGGCCTGGAGGCGGCCGGGGTGACCGGCTTCGCCTTCGAGGAGTGCTGGCGCGAGTACCGCCGCCAGGTCTTCCACGGCATCGTCATGGCCGTCGCGGCGTCGATGCTCGTACAGCGCACCGAGCGCGGCGACGACATGTTCATGACCGTCCTGGCCCGCCACTGCCAGCAGGCGCTGGACCTGGACTCCCTCGCGCTGCTGCCGGAGGCCGACGCCGTCGACGGCGCCCTGGCGCCCCAGCGCCCGGACCCCGCCGACGAGGGGCACCACGAGCCCGACGCCGACCGGCTGTGGAACGAGTCCTGGTACATGGACTTCACGACGACCGAGGACGGGATCGCCGGCTACACCCGCATCGGCCTGTACCCCAACCGCGACGAGGCGTGGATCACGCTGGCGCTCGTCCGGCCGGGCGCCCCGAGCGCGATGCTCGTGGATCTGCACGTGCCGCTGCCGGCGCCCGGGACGCTCGCGGTGACCGGGCGCGAGAGCGACCTCGTCGCCGACCACGTCTGCCTTGAGCCGCTGCGGCGCTTCCGCGTCACCTGCGAGGGCACGGGCCAGTCGTTCCCCGAGCCCGCGGCGATCCTGCGCGGCGAGAGCGGCGCGCCCGTCCCCGTCGCGATGGACCTGGAGTGGACGACCGACGGCGAGCCCTACGCCTACCGCATGCTCACCCGCTACGAGATCCCCTGCCGCGTCACGGGCACCGTCCGGATCGGCGAGGAGACCTTCGCGGTCGACGGCCTGGGCCAGCGCGACCACTCCTGGGGCGCACGTGACTGGTGGGCGGCGGACTGGTGCTGGAACGCCGGCGCGCTGGAGGACGGCACGCGCTTTCACTCCGTCGAGGCGCGCCTGCCGTCGCTGCCGCGGATGGGGATGGGCTACCTGCAGTCCGACGGCGAGTTCACCGACCTCAAGACGGTCACGGTCGACGAGGAGGTCGCCCCGGACGGCCTCGTGCCGCAGGCGCGGCTGCAGCTGTCGCCGCCCGAGCTCGACGTGACGCTCACGGCGCTGGCGCACGGCCCGTTGCTGCTCGTCGCCGAGGACGGCCGCGTCTCGCACTTCCCGCGGTCGCTGTACCGGGTGCAGGCCCCCGACGGCCGGACCGGCCTGGCCTGGATGGAGTTCAACCGAAATCAACCTCCGGCCGCCTGAGGGGCCTGACGCACGGCTTGCTCGCGTCTGCTGGACTGCGGGCACCGTGTCGTCGTCCGAGCCGTCCCCCGCCCAGCCCCGCCGGTCCCGCGCCCTGCCCGACCTGCCGGCCCTCAGCCGGCGCAGCGCGCTCGTGGCCGGGGCGATCGTCGTGCTGCTCGTCGTGGCGCTCGTCGTCGCCCTCACCGGCGGCGGCGCCTCGGGTGGCGCGCCGCCGGCCGACGGCGCCACGCGCCTGGTGCCCGCCGACGCGCTCGTCTACGTCCACCTCTCCACGGACGCCGGTCGCCCGGGCACGCAGGCGGCCAAGGCGCTGGCCGAGCGCTTTCCGAGCTTCGAGCCGGCGCGTCGCTCGCTGCTGCGCCGCCTGTCGGCGCCCGGCTGCCCGGTGGACACGAAGGCGCTCGCGGACGGTCGTGAGGCCGCGCTCGCCCTGGTCGACATCGGCGGCGGCGACGCGGGCTCCCTCGTCCTGCTGGACACGGGCGACGACAAGGCCGTCCCGGACCGGACCTGCGGCACGATCAAGACGGCGAAGCTCGGGCGCTTCCTCGTCATCGGCCAGGCCCAGACGCTGCCGCTGGCGCGGGCGCTGGCGGCCGGCAAGGGCAAGTCGCTGGCCGACGCGCCCGACTACCGGCGGGAGCTCGCGCGCCTGCCGGCCTCCCGCGTCGCGGACGCCTGGGTCTCCCAGGACGGGGTGCAGCGCCTGCTGGCGCCCCAGGGCGGCCTGCTCGGCGGGGCCGGCACGCTCCTGAACCAGCCGGGGCTGAAGGCGACGGCGGCCGCGTTGACGAGCCGCAAGGGCGGCGCCGAGCTCGTCGTCCGCTCGCTGCGGGACCCGAAGGCCGGCACCAGCGGCTCGTTCAAGCCGTTCACCCCGACGATCCAGGACGAGATCCCGTCCGACGCTTTCGCGTTCCTCGGGCTGAGCAGCATCTCGGGCGCCGCCGGGCGCCTGCTCGGCCTCGCCGGCGGGCAGACGGCGCAGCTCGCGCCGCTCCTGACGCGGGCCGGGGTCGCGCTCAGCCCCTTGCTGTCGCTCTTCAAGGGGCAGGTCGGCGTGACGATCACCGCCGCGGTCCCGGCGCCGGTCCTGACGCTCGTCACGAAGGCGAAGGATCCGGAGCAGGCCGCCGCGACGCTGGCCCGGGCACGGCCGACGATCGCCAAGCTCCTGCGCCCGGCGTCCGGCAAGGTGCCCGAGTGGAAGCGCATCGGCGACACCTTCCGCCTGCGTCCGACGGCCGGCATCGAGCTGGACTACGCCGTCGTCCGCGACCTCATCGTCGTGTCGACCCGGGCCTCCGGGATCACGGCCGTGCGCAACAGCAAGCAGTCGCTGCCGCAGACCGATGCCTGGCGCCAGGCCGCGCCAAATACCGAAAAGCCGGTCACCTCGCTAGTCTTTCTCGACTTCAACCAGCTCCTGCGGCTGGGCGAGCAGACCGGACTGAACGACTCAAGCCAGTACCTGGCGGTGAAGGACGACCTCCAGAAGCTGAAGTCCGTGAGTTCCCGCTCGTCCTCCGAGGGAGACGAATCCACCGTGGAGCTCTTCCTCTCTATCCCATGAGCAAGCGAGAACCGCGCCCAGGGGGCTCGGTTCCCGTTCTCCGCACCGTCCGACTTGAAAGGCCTTGATGGCTCAGTTCGCCGACAACGAGTACCTGTTCACCTCAGAATCCGTGACCGAGGGTCACCCGGACAAGATCGCCGACCAGATCAGCGACACGATCCTGGACGCGATCCTCGCCGAGGAGCCCTACGCCCGCGTCGCGTGCGAGACGCTGGTGAACACCGGCCTCGTCGTCGTCTCCGGCGAGATCACGACCGACGCGTGGATCGACATCCCGCAGCTCGTCCGTGACACCGTCTGCGAGATCGGCTACGACAAGGGCGAGTACGGGTTCGACGGCAAGGCCGTCGCCGTCATCACGACGATCGACAAGCAGTCCCCGGACATCGCCCAGGGCGTCGACAAGGCCCAGGAGGTCCGCGCCGAGGGCGGGACCGACGAGCTCGACGTCGCCGGCGCCGGCGACCAGGGCATGATGTTCGGCTACGCCTCCAACGAGACGGCCGAGCTCATGCCGCTGCCGATCTCGCTGGCCCACCGCCTCGCCGAGCGCCTGTCGGCGGTCCGCAAGGACGGGACGCTGCCCTACCTGCGTCCCGACGGCAAGACGCAGGTCACCGTCCGCTACGTCGACGGCAAGCCCGTCGAGGTCGTCAAGGTCCTCATCTCCACCCAGCACGGGGAGGACACGACGCAGGCGACGATCCGCGAGGACCTCTGGAACCACGTCGTCACGCAGGTCATCCCGGCCGACATGTACGACGAGGCGCAGCTGAAGACGGCGCACAACTACCTGTGCAACCCGACCGGCATCTTCGTCATCGGTGGCCCCGTCGGCGACTGTGGCCTCACCGGCCGCAAGATCATCGTCGACACCTACGGCGGCATGGCCCGCCAC
>CAZRLR010000271.1:0-6446 GCA_964600395.1 uncultured Conexibacter sp. | reverse complement strand
CGGCGCAGGGCGGTGCCGGCACCACCGTCGCCGCGACCGCGAAGGCCCGTGCCCAGGAGCGCCAGGCCGCCAGGCGCGCGGCCAGGGCCGACAAGGCGGCGGCGTCCGCGAAGGCCCTCGGGGCGGCGGCGGCGCCGGGCGCCGCCAAGCGCCCGAGCGGCGCAGGCCAGGGCGGCGGGAGCGCCAACGGGAAGACGCACGGGAACGGACGCGGCGGCTCGGCGACGAGGCCCCCGGGCAGGCCGGCCTCCGCCGGCGCGAAGGCCATCACGTCCGACGGCCGCTCCAAGACGCTGCGGCCGACCCGGCCCCGGCCGGCCACCCCGTCGTCGCGGCCGTCGACCGGCAAGCCCGCTGCGAGGCCGTCCAACGGCCGCTCGGGCTCTGACGCGGCCCCGGGCCGCAGCGCAACGCCCCCGTCGGCGCCCGCCTCGTCGTCGCGGCCGCAGCAGGGCGCCAAGGGCGGCCGGGGCGCGGGCGCCGAGGACCCCGTCGGCTGAGCGGTGGGACCTCGGCGGTCCCGTGTGCGCTCACCGCCCGCGCGATGACCGGGCTCGTCCGCGCCGGCCGCGGGTCACTGCGTGCGTATCTCCCGCCAGGTGTTCTGGATGACGCCGGCCGAGCCGTAGCTGGACACCGCGCGGAAGGCGTTGGGATTCAGCTGGATGTTGAGCTTGGAGGAGCCGCAGACGACGGTCCCCGGCCCGTCCACGAGCACCCCGCCGAAGACACGCGCGTTGCCCTGGGTCTGGACGAGGTCGCCCGACGAGTTCAGCTCGTTGGCGTGGTAGAGCACGCCGTGGAACTCGACCGTCCCGCCGAGGTACAGGCTGCCGGTCGGCATGACGACCAGCCCGGGGTCCGCGTCGCTGTTGAAGACCGAGTTGCCGGTGTACGTGCACTGCGCCGCCGTCTCGATGTAGACGACACCTCCGGTGAGGCTCGCGGGGCAGCTCGTGAAGTACGTGCCGTCCGCGATCGCCGTCGCCTTCAGGCGGGCCCGGGCGTCGGCCGTCATCGCCGCGCCGCCGGCGTACCCGTAGCTCACGACGTTCGGCGAGATCTGCCGTGACAGGCCGGCCAGGAAGCTCGTCAGCAGCCCGCTCATCGGCTGGCCGAGGCACGGGACGAGCTCGCCGAGCAGCGGCGTGCAGCGGACGACGACCGTCGGCAGGCCGCCCCCGGCGCTGCCGTCGACCATGATCTTGTTGCCGTTGTTGGAGATGTCCAGCCGGCCGCTGATGAGCGCGCCGTGCGGGATGTCCTCCTCCTGGGACTCGGCGCGGACGAGCGCGACGATCGTGCGGGTCTTGCCCTGCGCGGTGGCCGTCGAGCGCACCCACAGCTGCCCGTCGCCGTTGGCGTCGTAGGCCGGCTGCCCGAGCACGATCGCGTCGGAATAGAAGCGCGCGCTGCCGGCCGTGCCGTTGTCGCGGACGACGGTCTGCCACGCGGCGCCGGTCGTGTCGGCGGTCGGGATGAGGTTTGTCAGCTGGCTCTGCGTCGGGCAGCGCGTGGAGCTCACGGCGGCGCTGCAGTTCGGGTACTGCGTCAGCGCGTTGCCCCGGCCGGGCCAGTCGCGCGCGAGGCTGAAGATCTGCGCGTTCAGGCCGGCCTCGGCGAGGTTGAACGCCGTCTCGCGCTCGCGCTGCTGGCGCGACTGGCCGGTCTGCACGTCGACGATCGACAGCAGCGTCACCGCCATCGTCACCATCAGGCTGAGCAGGATGACGCTTGTCATCAGGACCCAGCCGCCGTCGTCGGCGGCGCACGGCCGGCGTGGCGGGCGCATCAGCCGGTCACCGCCTGCGTGGCCGCGGTCGTCGTCAGCCCGGCCGGGTCCTGCACGACGACCGACAGCTGGTGGACCGTCCCCGCGGTCACCCGGTAGGTCGCGGTGACGCCGGTGGCGACGACCGTCGTGCCGTCCTTCCAGGTGTAGGTCAGCGTCTGCCCCTCGGGGTCCGTCGACGCGCTCGCGTTCAGGACGATGCCCTGCGCGGTGGGCGTCGCGGTGAAGGCCGCGATCGGCCGGCGGTTCTGGTTGCGCAGGAACGCCCCGGTGGCCAGGCGGACCTCGGACGGCCCGTGCGAGACGTCGCCGTCGACGTAGAGGTCCACGTGCACGGCGCTGATGTCCGTGAGGGTGGCCGCGTCGTAGGTGAAGGCCGCCCGCGGCGAGGCGCCACGCCGATTCGTCAGCCCGCTCACGAGCGCTTCGCTCGAGGTCCAACCGGTGCCCGGGCACGCCGCGGTGGAGGGGACGGCCGGCGTCGTGGCGGTCGTCCACAGCTGGCGCTGGAGGTAGAGCGTGCCGTCGGTCGTCACGCACCAGCGCTGACGCCGGACGTTCGTGACGTTCTGCCCGAGGTTGGGCCCGGCCGGGTCGACGTCCTGGAAGACGAGGTCGAACGGGCCGGCGACGTCGATCGCCTGGGGCTGCTCGGGCGTCGGGCTGGCCAGGTTGCGCAGGCCGGCGGCGATACGGTCGGAGATCGCCCGGACGGCCTGCTGGTTGTCGTTGCGCGCGGTGACCTCCACGCTGTGGCTCTGAGCGCCCGCGAAGGTGTCCAGGACCGCGCCCATGACGAGCAGCGACAGGACGGTCGCCACGAGCAGCCCCGGCAGCGTGATCTCGCCGCGCTCCTCGCGCAGGCGCGCCCGTGCGCGCGAGAGGAGAACGGACGACGGCCTCACTTCGTCACCGGCCCGAGCTTCGCGGACTCCGCCAGGTGCGTGTCGACCGCGGCGACGGCGTAGGTGTGCGTCTGGCCGCCGGTGCGCGTGTCGGTCCACGTCGTGCTCGTCCCGTTGACCGTGCGGTCGTAGCGGTTCTCGTACAGCAGGCCGTCGCGGTAGATCGCGTAGTGGTCGATCGAGTCGCCGACGTCCGGGTCGCCGCCGGCGGGGGCCGTCCACGTCAGCGCCGTCGTGCCCGCCGCCGGGGTGCTCGCCACGAGGTTCGTCGGCGCCCCGGGCGCCGTGTTCAGCAGCGGCACCGTCGCGGTGGTCGCCTGCGCGCCCTCACGCAGCGCGCCCGCGGCGTCGCGGTCCACGGCCACCACGGTGTAGCTCGGGGTCCCGGTCGCGGGCGGCGACGGGTCCTGGCAGGTCGCCAGCACCGTCTCGCAGACGAGCGTCCAGCCCGCGCCCGTGGCGCGGTAGCCGCGGTACAGCTCGACGTCGCGCTCGGGCGCGGGCTGCCACTCGAGCTCGACGGTGTCGTCGTTGCGTCCGGCGCGCAGGCTCTGCGGCGGGTAGGGGGCGCGACGGTTGACGAGCACCGTCAGCGAACGCGACTGGCCGAACTGCCCGTTGTCGTCGAACGCCTTCAGCCCGACGAGGTAGCTGCCGTCGACGACCTCGCCGGCGCCGGGCTTCGTCCCGGCGGACACCGTCCCCAGGGGCCAGGTGAAGGTCCATGACGTGCCGGTGCCGGTCGCGCTGCCCTGCGCGGTCCCGTCGAGGTAGGCCGCGACGGTCGCGCTCTGCGCCGAGCTCGTCCCGTTGACCTGCACCGACGTGACGGCGGAGCTCGTCACGGGCAGCGTCGTGGGGCTGGAGATCGCGGTGATCGCCGGTGCCCCCGCCAGGCCGGGGTTGGCGGCGGTCGTGCCCTCCAGCACGTAGCGCGAGCCCTCGCCACGGTCCCAGCGGACGAGGACGACGATGCGCTTGGCGTCGGCGGGGTTGCTGTCGACGCCGCCGACGGCGCAGGTCCCGACGCAGACGGATCCGGCGAGGTCCACGAGGCCGTCCACCTCGCCGTCGAGGTCGACATCCAGCCCGCAGTCGCCCAGGCCCGCGGCCGCCGCCGCGGTCGTCCCCGCGCCGGGCAGGCCGATGAGCGCGTCCACCGCCAGCAGGCTGCGGCACTGCGCGGGCGTCGTCCCCCCGGTGCCGCTGGCGCAGAAGACGCCGGCCTCGTGGGTGCCCGTGCGGTCACGGGGGTCGTCCATCGTGCAGGCGCCGACCGAGATCGTGTACGTGACGCCGCCCCGGCGCACCTGCCAGCCCGGGGTGCCGAGCTGATCGTCCGAGAGCCCGGGGCGGGCGCGGAGCCTGGTGACGAGCGTCGCGGTGACGAGCTGGTCGTAGGGGACGCCCTGCACCTCCTCGACGATCTCGCGCACGAGCGCGTTCGCGTTCGTGCGCGCCTGGGTGGACCACGTCGTCGACTGGGCCTGGGTGATGCACGTCAGCACGCCGAGCATGCCGACGACGAGCAGCAGCGAGGCGACCATCACCTCGACGAGGGTGAAGCCGTCCTCGGCGCCGGGCGCCGGGCGCCGGGGTGGGGTGAGGGGTGCGCGGTCCATCCACAGGGGGTCTCGACCGCCCCTTCGGGGCCGCCGACGTCAGGCGCCGACACCTGCGCCATTGATCGATCCGGCCCTCCCCAGTTCTGGGCCGGCCGGCTTGGACGAAGGGGCGGGCGCCCGGCGCGGGGCGCACCGCGGGCGGCGGCGCCAGCGGCGATGATGGCCGCGGATGTCCCACCGCCTGCCCGCCTGGTCGCTCGTGCTCGCCGCCGCCGTGTCCGTCCAGTTCGGAGCGGCGGTCGGGGCGACGCTCTTCGACGAGCTCGGGCCGGCCGGGGTGAGCCTGCTGCGCCTCGGGCTGGCGGCGCCGATCCTCCTGCTCGTCTGGCGCCCGGACCCGCGCGAGCACCCAGCCGGCGACCTGCGCCTGGCCGCCCTCTTCGGGCTCGTGCTCGGGGGGATGAACCTCCTCTTCTACCTCGGGCTGGACCGCATCCCGCTCGGCATCGCGGTGACGATCGAGTTCGCCGGGCCGCTCGCGGTCGCCGTCGTGGGCTCCCGCCGGGTGGCCGACGTCGCCTTCGCGGTCCTGGCCGCGGTCGGCATCGTCCTGCTGGCCTCGACGGACGCCGGCACCGGCGAGCCGCTGGACCGCCTCGGGCTGCTCTTCATCGCGCTGGCGGGAGCCTGCTGGGCGGCCTACATCCTGCTGGCCCAGCGCGCCGGGCAGCGCTTCACCGGGGGGCGCGGCCTGGCGCTGGCGTCCGTCGTGGCGGCGCTCGTCCCCCTGGGCCCGGGCATCGTCCAGAGCGGCACCGACCTGCTGGACCCGGGGTTCCTCGCCCTGGGGCTCGTCGTGGCGCTCATGAGCTCGGTCATCCCGTACTCGCTGGAGATGCAGTCGCTGCGCCGCATCCGCGCCAGCGTCTTCGGCGTGCTCATGTCGCTGGAGCCCGCGCTGGCCGCGGTGGCGGGCTTCCTCATCCTCGGCCAGTCCCTCGGGCTGCGCGAGTGCGTCGCGATCGTCCTCGTCATCACCGCGAGCATCGGGGTGACGCGGGGCAGCGGCGAGACCGCGGTGCCCCCGCTGGACGGGTGAACGTCGATACTCCCCTGCGCCGGTGTTCACGCTCAACCTCCCCAACGCCCTGACGGTCTTCCGCATCCTGCTCGTGCCGGTGCTCGTCGTCGCCCTGCTGGACCAGACGCCCAACGGCGACCTCGTCGCCGCGTTCGTCTTCGCGCTGGCCTCGATGACCGACGCGGTGGACGGCTACATCGCCCGCTCGCGCAACGCGATCACGAACTTCGGCAAGCTCATGGACCCGATCGCCGACAAGCTGCTCATCCTCGCGGCGCTCATGGCCCTCGTCAGCCTCGACCGGGTGGACGCGTGGGTCGCGACGGTCATCATCGCCAGGGAGTTCGCCGTCACCGCCACGCGGATGGTCGCCACCTCGCAGGGCGTCGTCATCGCCGCGAACTGGTGGGGCAAGGTCAAGACGATGGTCCAGGTCGCCTGCGTCTTCTTCCTCATCGCGATCGACGGCTCGCCGGCCTGGCTGGACGCCCTCGTCTACGCGACCGTCGCGATCACGATCGTCTCCGGCGTCGACTACTTCTTCGGGCTGCGGCGCCTGATGCGCGAGGCCGAGGAGCGCCGCCACCACGCCGTCCGGAGCGACGCGTGAAGGTCGCCGGCGGGCTGCTCGCGCTCGCGTCGGTCGCGACGATCGTCGCCGTGATCCTGGCGATCAGCAGCTCCAAGGACGACCTCCCGGGGGACCTGCGGGCCTGCCTGCTGCGCGGCGAGGCATCGATCGTCAAGGGGCCGATCAACCTCGGCGCCGCCCGCCGGGAGATCGACGCCGGGACGCTGGACCGCGTGCGCACCGTCCGCCACGGCGACGACACGGTCATCGTCTTCGCCGGGCAGCGCTTCCGCCTGCTCGTGCTCGCCAACGCAAGCTCCCCGTCGCTGGACGGCGACCTGCCGCGGCGGATCTACGAGCAGGCCGACGCCTACCCGGTCGTCGCCATCGAGATCGACCCGGTCTCGGGCGTCCTGGCCGGGTGCGCCGGCCTCGCCGCGCGCTGACTCAGCGCGCGCCGTCGAGCCACTCGCGCATCGACGTGTGATGCTCGAGGTGCTCGCCCGTGGCCAGCTCGCCGCGCAGCTCGCCG
>CAZRLR010000270.1:0-6454 GCA_964600395.1 uncultured Conexibacter sp. | reverse complement strand
TCGCGCTGGGCTTGTAGGCGTCGCCGGACCGATTACGGATGGCGCCGGCGCGCGCTGCCTCGAGCCAAGCTGCCGACGCCTCGCCCAAACGGGGCAGGCGTGTGGCGCTCAACGTGCCCTTCCGAAGCTGGCCCTGCGCGTCCTGCCGCCAGATCTTTGCGTCGGCGAGCGACGAGAAGGACTTCTTCAGCAGTCGACCCGACCGAGCGTCGAACACCTGGGCGCGATACGTCGGCTTGCAGGTGCAGCGTTCGCCGCCACTTCGCGTTGCGCACGTACGCACGTGCCTGACTTCCATTCCTTCGTACTTGTTCTTCCGGCTTGCCATCGTGATCTCCTGGGTGCGTGAGTGGACTCATCGCCCCTGGCGGCGCTCACCGTCGAGCGCCCGCACGGCGTTCTGCTCGAGCCACCGCTCGAGCTCTTCGACCGGGATCAGCCTTCGACGCCCTCGGCGAACGACACGCAGCTCGTGCATGACGTGCTCGTCCAGGAAGTCGACACTGACGCCAAGAGCGTCGGCCGCCTCGCGCTTCGACAGCGCCAGACGGCTGAGCGCAGCCGCATCAGCCCGGTCGCGTTGCTCCTCGATCGCCTGTCGTAGGACGCCCATGCTGCTTGGTCGTGCGACAGGCCAAACCACCCTCCCCCCAAATCCGCAGCGTCGATGCTGTGGGGTAGTTGTGGGGTAGTTGGCACCTCTCCCAGGCGGTTTTGAGCGGTCTTGAGCCGCGAACCACCGACCGTCACCAGCACCACGGCAACGCTAGAAAAGCGGCTCTGGTGCTGGAGAATCACGGTCTGAGGCGGAGAGACAGGGATTCGAACCCTGGGTACGGCTTACACCGCACAACGGTTTTCGAGACCGCCCCATTCAACCGCTCTGGCATCTCTCCGGGGCCGCCTTCCCAGGCGAGGGACAGAGGGTAGCGGTCGTCCGCCTCGCACGCGTGCCCGCCGCGCGTCATCCTTGGCGCCAGGAATGTCCCCCTCCTCCGATCCGCTCGTCGCGCACTTCCTCACGCTGGGGCTGATCGACGAAGGCGACGTGGACCTCGTGCAGGAACTGCTGACGCAGGCCCGCGGGACGGGCGGCCTGCCGTTCGACGAGGGCGACCTCGTCGGCCTCTCCCAGGCGATGGGGCGCGCCGCCGAGCGCCTGGCCGCCGCGAGCGCGGACGTCGTCGTCCGGCACTTGGCCGAGCTGCCCGAGGACGACCACGACGCCGCCCTGGACCGCTGGCTGCGCGCGATCCTGCAGAGCTCCACGAAGGCCTTCGGCGTCCTCTTCGCCCACCGCCTGCAGCAGATCGCGCGCCGGCGCCTGGCCGCCTCCCCGACCGCTGCGGGCGCGCCGCTGCCTCCGGTCGCCGTGGCTTTCGTCGACCTGCGTGGCTCGACGGCCTTCATGCTCGAGCGCCCGCAGGCGGACATCGAGCACCTCATCGACGAGCTCTACGCGGTCGCGCAGGCGGTCGCCAGCCGCAACGAGGTCGCGGCCGGCAAGTTCCTCGGGGACGGCGTCCTGCTCGTCTCGGGCGACCCGGACCGGCTCCTGCACGCCACGGCCGAGACCGTCGTCGAGCTCGGGCGGCGCACCGCGCTGCGCGCCGGGGCCGGCGTGGCCCGCGGGCAGGTCATCCGCCGCGCAGGCGACTGGCACGGCCCGCCGGTGAACCTCGCCGCGCGCCTGGCCGAGCTGGCCGCCGCCGACGAGATCCTCCTCGACGCGGACGCGACGGACCCCCACACCGAGGTCGCCGGCTGGCGGGACGTCACCCCGCGGGGCCTGCCCGGCGGGCGCCGCGTCGCGGTCGTCCTGCCCGAGTGAGCGCGCTGGCGTCGAAGCGCCGGAATGTGGGAGGCTCGCGCCTGCCCGATGACCGGTCCTCCGCTCCACCGCGTGCTGCTCGCCGTCGTGCTGCTCATGGCCGCCGTCCTCCCGGCTGCGGCCGCACAGGCCGACCGCAGCGTCCGCCTCAAGACGACGTTTCAGGGCCAGCAGGCGACGGCGACGATGACGGTCCCCGACGCCTGGCGAGGGGACGTCACGGGCGACCACGTCAAGCTCACCGCCCCGTCCAGCCGCCCGGGCTGCGACCACCTCGTCAGCCTGAAGCTGCGGATGCTCTACGTCGCCTCGACGGTGACGGCCGCCGACTGGGTGGCCGCCCGGCTGGCCGGCAACGGCCCGACGATCGCCGCCGGCGGGGACGCGTACACCTGGGGCGTCGCCGCCCGCGCGGGCCGGCGCACCTCGGTCGGCTTCGGTGCGCTCCTGGGCGGCAGCGGGCGCTTCGGCCGCATCATGGTCGAGCTGAAGGGCGGCACCGGCCTGGAGGCCGACTGCACGACCGCGCAGTCCCCGCAGGCGGCCAAGCGCCTGGCGCGCGTGCTGCAGAACGCCGTCGTCCAATCCGCCAAGCGGCGCCGCTGACCTCAGGCCAGCGGCTTGGCCTTGCGGACCCACGCGCTGTAGGACTGCGCGCGGTCGCCGTGCGGACGCGCGAGCCACGGCCACGGATGCACGGTCGGCCCGTCGAGATCGCGCGCGAGGCGCCGCCAGCCGGGGACGGGGGTGAACGTCGTGGCGACCGCACGCCCGGCCAGGACGGCGGCGGGGTCCCCGAGCCACAGCTCCGTCTCGCGGTCCAGGCCCGCCAGCGTCTGCGCGAGGAAGACCAGGCGCTTGCCCGACAGGCGCCAGCGCTCCAGCCGGGCGGCGTCGAAGACGAAGAGCGCCGGCAGCTGCGGGTGGGCGCTCAGGGCGGGGTCCTCGTCCCCCAGCGACTCGGCGGTCAGCCACACGACGGACGGCTCGCGCCCGCCCGCGACGACCTGATCCGGCCCGCCCGTGGCCGCCGGGTCCGGGTCGCCGCGCAGCTCCGCGGGCGGCTCGATCGGCGTGGGCGTCGCGTCCGGCGGCCACCCCTGGATCGGGCACGCGTCCCGCAGCGCGCACGTCCCGCACAGCCCCGGCGCGCGCTTCTCCACCTGCCAGCGGCTGAAGCCGTAGGCCTTGCCCGCCGCGCCGGTGACCCACTGCCAGCCCACGCGGTTGGCCGCCCGCGACCCGTCGAGCAGGTGAGTGAAGAAGCGCTCCTCCCCGCCCTGCCACGCCTGCCCGCCGCGGACGGTCCACTGGGACGCCAGCCACAACCGCGTCTGGTTGACCATCCAGCCGTCAAGCACCAGCTCGCCGAGGACGAGGTCCACGCAGGCCATGTCGCGCCGCCACGGCTCCGGCCACGGGTCGCGCGCCCGCGCGGGCTCCCCGCGCAGCGAGCCGCCCAGCCGCGTCCCCAGCCGCGCGTACAGGTGGCGCGCGTACTCCTGCCACAGCAGCTCGTCGCGGAACTTGCGCACGTCCGCGCCCGGCCCGCCGGCGACGTGCCGCCAGACCCGCGGCAGCGTGAGCAGCCCGTGGCGGATGTAGGGCGACAACGCGCTGGCCCCGCGGCGGTCCTCCGGCCAGACCTCGTTGCGGCGTCGCGCGTAGCCGGACACGTCGAACTGCGCGAGCGCCGCGTCGGCCGCGGCCTGCCCCCCGGCGAAGCGCCCGGACGCCGCCACGCCGTCCGCGCCCTCGGCGGTGAGGTGCCCGAGGTGCTCGGCGACCCAGGCGACGGCCCCGCCCGGATCGGGCGGCACGGGGGGCAGGCGGACGGGCTCGGCAACAGGGCTCACGGAGGACGATCCGGACGCCGGCGCCCGCGGGATGACCGGCGGGTCAGGCCCGTGCCACGGCGGCGCCCGCGCGCCGGTGCTCGTCGCACCAGCTCAGCAGGGCGGCGGCGCTGAACAGCCCGCCCAGCGCGCAGACCCCGTCCCAGCCGCCGGCCGCGAACGCGAGCGCGCCGGCCGCCGACCCGGCCGCGCCCCAGAGGAAGTTGTGGCCCATGTACGCCGTCGTCACGCGCGAGCGCGCCTCGGGCGCCGCGGCGTAGATCGTCGACTGGTTGAGGATGTGCTGCCCCTGCACCCCGAGGTCGAGCAGGACGATCCCGACGAGGACCGCCACGAGCGACGAGCCGCCGAAGGCCAACGCCCCCCAGCCGACGAGCACGATCATCAGGAAGAGCCCGGTCGCCGCGTGCTCGCGCCCGTCGTCGGCCAGGCGCCCGGCGAAGCGCGCGGATCCCGCGCCGACGAGCCCGGCCAGCCCGAAGAGCCCGACGACCGCGTCGCTGTAGCCGTAGGGCTCGCTCACGAGCAGGAAGGTGAGCGTCGTCCACAGCGCCGAGAAGCTCGCCATGCCCATCGCGCCGTAGCCCATCCGCCGGCGCAGGACGGACCGGTCGCGGACGAGCAGCCCGATCGATCCGAGCAGCCTGCGGTACGGCAGCGTCGACGGCGGCGCGGTGTCCGGCAGCGCCCGCCACAGCGCGACGGTCAGCGCGAGCATGAGCGCCGCCCCGACGGCGTAGACCGAGCGCCAGCCCCCGACGGCCGCGATCAGGCCCGAGACCGTCCGCGCCAGCAGGATGCCGATGAGCAGGCCGCTCATGACGACCCCGACGACGCGCCCGCGGTCGTCCTCGGGCGCGAGCTCGCTGGCCAGGGGGACGAGGACCTGCGCGACGACGGACGTCGTCCCCACCAGGGCGAGGCCGAGCGCGAGCACGGCGATCGAGGGCGCGGCCGCGGTGACGGCGAGGCCGAGCGCGGTCAGCAGCAACAGGCGGCAGACGAGCTTGCGCCGGTGCACGAGATCGCCGAGCGGGACGACGAGGACGAGCCCGACCGCGTACCCGATCTGCGACGCGGTGACGATGAGCCCCGCCGTCCCGGACGACACGCCGAACGCGCGGGCGATCGTGTCCAGCAGCGGCTGGGCGTAGTAGAGGTTGGCGACCGCCGCGCCGCAGGCGACCGCCAGCAGGCGCACGAGCGCGGGGGACAGCGGGACGGGGAGCGGCGCCGGACCAGGGCGCGCGGTGGTGGTGGACGCCACCGCGTCAGGCTAGCGGTGCGCCGGCTGCGGCTCAGCCGTCGTCGCCGAGCCGCCGTCGACGCGGACCAGCGCCTCGCACGCCTCGCGCGTCCCCACGACCGCGACCGTCACGCCGGCCGCCAGGACGACCTCGTCGCGCGGCAGCCAGCGCCCCTCCAGCGCCAGCACGCGCAGCTCGCCGGCGCGGTGCAGCTCGCCGACGCTCACGCCGGCCATCGGCGACCCGGCGGGGACGGTCGCCTCCAGGACCCGCAGCGGCACGTTCGAGAGCGCCAGCGGCTCGGCGACGGGATGGCCGAGGAGCGCCGCGGCGAAAGCGGGCGCGGCGAGCCCGGCGACCGACCGCGTGAGGTCGAGCTCCATCGAGCGGTCCAGGCGCTCGGCCAGGTGCGGGTCGAAGCAGCGCAGGACGATGCGCAGGTCGGGCGTGCGCTCGCGCGCGGCCAGCCCGCACTGGAGGTTCGCCAGGTCGTCGTCGGTCACCGCCATCAGGGCCCGCGCCCCGGTGATGTGCAGCTGCTCGAGCGTCCCCGGGGTGCGGGCGTCCGCGACGAGGACGGGGATCTCGAGCGCCCGCGCGACCGCGATCCCCGGCGCCTGCGGATGCTGCTCGACGCCGACGCAGGGGACGTCGAGCGCGTGCAGCGCCGCGATGATCCGCGAGCCCGCCTTGCCCAGCCCGCAGACGACGACGTGGTCCTCCTTCGGCAGCGGGAAGCGCCCGAGCGCCGAGTCGATCCGGGTGCGCACGAGCGCGTCGGTGACGAGCGCGAGGAACGAGGCGAGCAGGATCGCCGACGTCCCCATGAGCGCGATGTCGAAGAGCTTGAGCCAGCCGGCCTCGTCCGCGAGCGAGATGTCGCCGTACCCGACCGTCGCCATCGTCGTGACCGTGAAGTACGCCGCATCGACGACGGAGCGGTGCAGGGCGAGCGCGAAGGTCGTCGTCGCGACGGCGAGCACGGCGGTGATCGCGCCCAGCAGCAGCCAGACCCGCGACGGGACGGCGGCCAGCGCGGTCCGCGCCCGGTGGCGCCGCGACGGCCCGCGGCGCCGCGGGACGGTGACCTCGCGCCCGCGCGCGTGCGCGGCGAGGCTCGCCGGCAGCGCGCCGCGCGGCCCGGCGACCGCGCCCTGCGGGTCGACGAGGGCGAGCACGGCCGGGCCGGTCTCCTCGCGGGTGGGCAGGACGGCCGTGGGGGTGTCGGCGTTCGCGAGCACGACGACGACCCGCGGGTCCTGGGCGTCGACTTCGGCGACCTCCAGGACGCGGCCGCCGACGGGGACGCGTTGGCCCTCGTTGCCCGAGAGCACCGCCTGCACGAAGGCGGGCGCGGCGACCTCGGTCGCCGACAGGACGGTGCCGCGCCCGCCGAGCAGGTGCTCGACCCCGTGCGCGAGCTCGCCGCTGAAGAGCCGCACGACGATCGCGATGCCGGCGGCGCGCTCGACGACGAGCAGCGCCGCGTCGAGGTTGGCCAGGTCGTCGCCGCTGAGGAC
>CAZRLR010000269.1:0-6456 GCA_964600395.1 uncultured Conexibacter sp. | reverse complement strand
CTCTACCGCCGCTTCCCGGGCAAGGACGCGCTGATCGACGCCGTCATCCAGCGCGAGCTGCGGCGCTTCCTCCGCGACCTCGACGCCGCCGTCGCGCCGTTCGACGACAGCGACGACCGGCTCGTGGAGGGCTTCATCTTCGTCCTGGACGCCGTCCGCGGCCATCGGCTGCTGCAACGGATGCTCGAGAGCGAGCCCGAGACGATCCTCCCCTACCTCACCGTGCAGGGCTCGCCGTTCATCGCGGCCGCACGCGACTACCTCGCCGCGCGGTTGCTGCAGGACGACGGCGGCCGTACGCACGAGGAGACGGTCGTCGTCGCCGACATCGTCGTGCGCCTCATGCTCTCCTACGTCCTGACCCCGCAGACGCTCGTCGACCTCGACGACCCCGCGCAGGCGCGGGCGTTCGCGCTGCGCTACCTGCGTCCCGTGCTCGTCGGCAGCGACGGGCGCGCCTGATCCGCACGCCCGCCGGTCATCGCGGCAGGCGGAAGCGCTGGGCGCGGTTGGCGTCCCCGTTGGGGTCCTGGATCAGACCGGCGCCGATCGTCACGCCGGTGAGGGTCGCCCCGCGCGGCGGCCGCGGCAGGCAGAGGTCGTGCATGTTGTCCGAGAGGAACGCGATCGCGTGGTCGTGCAGGTCGGCGACGTCCAGCGGCGCGACGGCGAGCGTGCGCCCGTCCGCCCGCCGGTAGACCGCGCGGTAGGACGCGATGACCGCGGGGCCGACCTCGACGCCGGTCGGGTAGGCCGTCAGCCCGTTGGACCACACGACGCGCACCGACGTCGCGCCGACCGTGCAGCGGTTGGCATCCCCCTGCAGGAGCGCCGGCGGGATGGTCCACGCGTCGACGATCGACGGGCCTGCGGCCAGCGGCGCGACGGTGTGCATCAGCGCGGCGGGCAGCCGGGCCCAGCGGCGTGCCCCGGGCGCCCGCCCCTCGAGCGCCCCGACGATCCGGACGCTCGCGGGCACCGGGCCGTCCGCGGCGTCCCCGAAGTCCCCGATGAGGTTGACCGTCTGCCCCTCGTCGGGCTCGTCGGGCGGGAACTGCAGGCTGCAGATCGGCGTCACCACCGTCCCGTCGTCGCGCACGATCCGGAAGTCCGTCGTCTGGATCGACGCCGGCCGGATCATCCAGTCGAACGTCACCGGGATGTTGTCCAGGCCGGTCTGCCCGGTGGGGCACGCGACCTTGTCGTCGGTCCCCCAGGCCGCGCTGAGGACCGTGGCGACCCGGCGACCGGCCGGCCCCGCGGTCGCCCCCGCGACGGACAGCGCCCCCGTCAGGACCGCGACGGCGAGGGCGAGGGCGGCGATGCGGCGCATCCCCCCGGCATCGGCCGCCGGCGCGCGATCGTGAGCGCTGCACGGGATCGGTCGCGCCCGCCGGTCGGCGCCCTAGGCGCGGGTGCCGGCGCCCGAGGCCGTCGGCGGCGGGACCGACCGGCTCGCGTCGACCGCTGGGCGGACGGTGACTGGCGGCGGCGGCGGCGCGGACGCGGCGGAGGACATGGGCCGCGGTCGTGCGGCGAGCACACCCCCGACGAGCATCAGGGCGCAGCCGGCCAGCCCGATCGTGATGCCCGGCCCGGGGACGAGGATCTCCGCCGGCCCGGGTCGCGACACGACCTTCACGAGCACGAGGCCGCCGAGCGCGAGCCCACCGGAGGCGGCCACGCGCGCGGCCGCCGGCGGCTCGACGCGGACCCCGGGGCCGCCCGCCCCGCCGGCGACGAGCACGGCGAGGGCGACGAGTGCCGCCCCCGCGGCGAGCACGACGTCGGCGCCGTCGAACACCGTCCACGCCGAGACGGACTGCCCGTCGAGCACGGCGGCCAGGCCGTCCATGAACGCCGCCAGCGGCGCGCCCCCGACAGCGCTGGCGCCGCCCGTGATCTGCCCCCGCGTCAGCGCGTCGAGGTGCAGGTGGTACCAGGGCAGCCACAGCGACACGACGAGGACGAGCGCACCGGCGAGGGCGGCGAGGTGACCGGCCCGCAGGCCTGCGCGATCGGGGTCCATGCCGCCCGCATCGGCCCTGCCGGCCCGGGGCGCAAGCCGGGTCGACGGACGTCCGACGGACGCGGCCGGGACGGCGGGGCTGTCGCACAGGCCCGGGCCGGGTTCAGACCGCGGTGCGCCCGCCGTCGACCGCGAGCGTCGTGCCGTTGATGTAGGACGACGGCGCGGTGGCGAGGAAGACGATCGCGGCGGCGATCTCCTCCGCCTCCGCCGGCCGGCCCGCCGGCAGCGTGCTCGCCAGCTGATCCAGGCCCTCACCCATCGGCGCGGTGCCGGGCGTGCGGGTCGGGCCGGGCGCGACGACGTTGACGCGCACGCCCTGCGGCCCGTACTCCGCCGCCCAGGTGCGCGTCAGCGACTCGATCGCCGCCTTCGAGGCGCCGTACGCCGCGGCGCCCGGAAGGCCGAAGTCGGCGACCATCGTCGAGAGGTTGACGATCGCGCCGCCGCCCCGCGCCGCCATGCCCGGCGCGATTGCCGCCGTCAGCGCGAACGGTGCGTAGACGTTCACGATGAACGTCTCGTCCAGCACCGCCGGATCGGTCTCGTGGGTCGCGGCGAAGGGGAAGATGCCGGCGTTGTTGACCAGGACGTCGACCTCCCCCGCCGCCTCCGCCAGCGCGCTCGCCGCGTCGGCGCTTGCGAGGTCGGCGGCGACGAAGCGAGCGGTTCCGCCGGCGGCGGTGATCGCGTCGACGACCTGGGCGCCGCGGTCGGCGTCGCGACCGGAGACGACGACGTCGTAACCGGCGGCGGCGAGCTGCTCGGCGGTGGCGCGGCCGATGCCTGACGTGGCACCGGTGACGAGGGCAGTGGGCATGTGGACTCCTTGTGAGATGAATGGACCAAACGGTCCATTCGACGGTAGCACATGCTGGACTGACTAGTCCACAAACGGTAGCCTGTCGTTCATGGAGCAGGCTCTTCCCACCACGTCGAAAGGCCGCGAGACGCGCGCCCGGATCGTCAAGGCGACCTCCGCCCTGGTCGGCGAGCGCGGCACGGGCGAGATCGCCCTCGACGACGTCCGCGCCGCCGCGAACGTCTCCAAGAGCCAGCTCTACCATTACTTCGCCGACCGCGACGACCTCGTCCGGGCCGCGGTGCAGGACATCACCGACACGGTCCTGGACCTTCAGGCCGACCTCTTCACCGCGCTGGACACCCGCGCCGGGTTCGAGCGCTGGGCGGATGCCCTTGTCGATCTGCAGGTGCAGCGCCACGCCCGCGGCGGATGCCCGATCGGCTCGCTGGCCGGCCAGCTCGCCGAGCACGACGACCGCGCGCGCCGGCTGCTGGCCGACGGCATGGATCGCTGGGAGGCACCGATCCGCGACGGCCTGCGCCGGATGCATGCCCGCGGCGACCTGCGACGTGACCCCGACGTCCTCGCCGTCCAGGTCTTGGCCGCCGTCCAAGGCGGCCTGCTGCTCACCCAGCTCAGACGCGATCCCCAGCAGCTGCGCATCGCCCTGGACGGCGCGCTGGAGCTCATCGCGGGGTGACGCGGTCCGCGAGCGCTCAGCCCGTGCTCGCCAGGGCGGCGACGGGGGACGGCGACGTCCCGACGCCGGATTCCGGCCGCCTGGGACCAGGCAGGGTGCGGGTCAGCTCGCGGATCTCGCCGCCCGCCCGGTCGAAGGTCGCCACCACCGTCCGTGCGTGGGCGAGCGCCGTGACGCCGTCGGGGGTCAGCTCGATCTGCCGGGCCGAGCGATCGAGCAGCTGCAGGCCGACCTCTACCTTTTCCCGCTACGAGCAAGAAGGCTCGGGACCCGCAATCACCCGGCAATGCAGGTGAATCCTGAGCGCGCCCGAGAGGATTCGAACCTCTGACCTTCGGTTCCGTAGACCGACGCTCTATCCAGCTGAGCTACGGGCGCGTGCGGACGCGCGGAGCGTCCTGCCCCACCCATGGTAGGCGAAGCGCGCCCGCCGTGACCGCCCGCCGTCAGTCCTCGTCGGCCGACGGTGCGTCGGGCGGGGCGACGAGCCGCCGCCCCTCGACCCGGTAACCCGCGGCCAGCGCGTAGCGCCGGGCCTGCTCGAGGACGCGCTCGACGTTGCGCGCGACGAGGACGCAGACGGCGGCCAGCGGCAGCTCGACGAGCAGCGCCATCGCGACGGCGACGAGGCGCTCGCCCTGCCCGGCCGCGGTCACGACGTCGAACCACGCGTCCACGACGAGCAGCGTCCCGGTGACCGTCGCGGCGACCGGCGTCCACACCGAGCGCCGCACCACGGTCACCGCGGTCGCCAGCAGGCCGCCGGCGATCATGAGGTCCAGCCCCGCCCACGCGAGGTCCCAGTGCCGGGCGACCTGCCGGTCGGGCAGGTCGGCCACGAGCAGGACGGTCCAGGGGATGAGGACGATCGTGCAGCCGACGAAGAGCCCCGGCGCCCAGACGGGCACGACGCGCCCGCTCGCGGAGTCCTGCGCGCGCACGCGCCGCAGGAAGCCGGTGAGCTGGGGCAGACGCACCGGCCCAATATGGCAGCGTCAGGCCGGCGTGCCCTCGCGCGCCATCACGAGGCGGTTGACGAGGTACAGCGCGACGCCCAGCACGAGCAGCAGCCCGGCCCGGACGAAGACCTCGCCGTCCTTGCTGAACATGACCGCGACGGAGACGACGGCGCCGACCGCCGGCAGCACCGACGGCGCGTGGAAATGGTCGTGCTCGACACGGTCGCGGCGCAGGACGAGCACGCTGACGTTGACGATCGCGAAGACGACGAGCAGGAGCAGGACGGTCATGTCGGCGAGCTCCGACAGGTCCCCGGTCACGACGAGCAGCACGGCGAGCGCGGTGGTGAAGAGGATCGCCGGCAACGGCGTCTGGCGGCCCGGCAGCACGCGCGTGAAGAGGCGCGGCAGGATCCCCTGGCGGCTCATCCCGTAGACCAGGCGCGAGGCCATGATCATGTTGATCAGCGCGCCGTTGGCCAGCGCGAAGAGTGCGATCGCCGAGAAGATCTTCGCGTTCACCGCCAGCGGCCCGAGCCGGACGACCTCCTGCAGCGGGCCGGAGGACTCCGCGAGCGTCTGGGTCGGCACGGCCATCGAGGCGATGATCGTCACGACGAGGTACACGCCGCCGGCGATGAGCAGCCCGCCGAAGAGCGCCCGCGGGTAGGCCCGCGGCTCCTTGGCCTCCTCCGCGAGGTTGACGCTGTCCTCGAAGCCGATGAGCGCGTAGAACGCCAGGCCGGTGCCGGCCATGATCGCCCCGAGCGCCGGCTCGCCGTCCTTGAGCTCCAGCGCGCGCCCGGGGTCGCCGCCGCCGTCCAGGAGGAACGCCGCGCCGATGAGCGCGACGAGCAGCAGCCCCGACAGCTCGATGAGCGTGAAGGCGATGTTGATCTTCACGCTCTCCCCGATGCCGCGGGTGTTGATCGCCGCGACGACGATGAGGAAGACCACCGCGACGCCGACCGTCGGGACCGAGACGAAGACCTTCAGGTAGTCGCCGCCGAAGGACCGCGCGAGCGTCGCGGCCGAGGTGAGGCCTGAAGCCATCACGGCGAACGTCACCATGAAGGTGAGGAACGGGACGTCGAAGGCCTTGTTGACGTAGAGCGCGGCCCCGGCGGCCTGCGGGTACTTCGTCACGAGCTCCGCGTACGCCGTCGCCGTGAACATCGCGAGGACGAGCGCCGCGAGGAACGCCATCCAGATCGCGCCGCCCATGCGGCCGCCCACGACGCCGACGAGCGCGTAGATCCCGGCGCCGAGCACGTCGCCGACGACGAACAGCAGCAGCGCGTTGCGCGAGATCGCCTGTTTCAGCGGCGAGTCCTCGCCTGTCGGCGGAGCGTCGGGCCGGGCGGCGACGGAGGAGTCCATCGCGGGCGTCTACCCCGACGGGGCTCCGCGCGACCCTCCGGCATCGGCGGGTGTGCTCCCGAGCTCGTCCAGCCGCGTCAGGATGAGCGCCGCGCGCGCCTGCAGGTCGGCGTCCAGCTCGTCCAGCTGCGCGCGCCGCCGGTCCACGAGCGCCTGCTGGCGCTGGACGTTGGCCAGGGCTTCGCGCAGGATGGCCGCCTTGCGCTTGGGGGACGTCCGGCCGGCCCGGAACTCCTCGCGCAGCAGCGGGCGCGACTCCTCGGCGGCCGCGAGCTCCCGCAGCTCCTCGAGCGAGACGCCGAGCAGGTCCTTCAGGCGCAGGAGGTCGCGGAGGCGCTCCAGGTCCTCCCCCGTGTAGAGGCGGTGGCTGCCGGACTCGCGCGCGTCCGCCGACGCCAGCAGCCCGATCTCCTCGTAGTAGCGGACCGTGCGGACCGTCGTCCCGGCCGCGCGGGCCAGCTCGCCGATGCGCATCGGGCGGGCCGCCGGCGCGTCGGTCATGCCGCCACCCGCGCCCGGTCGGCGGCGGCCGCCGCGGCGGCGACGTCCCGTGGTGAGGCGGGCGGCGGGCGCAGGAGCGCGA
>CAZRLR010000268.1:0-6487 GCA_964600395.1 uncultured Conexibacter sp. | reverse complement strand
CGGCGCACGCAGGCGCGGACGGTGTACGAGCGTCCGGCAGCGGCGGCCGGGATGCGGACCGTCACGGTGTAGGCGCGGCTGCCCCGCGCCGGCAGCCGCAGCGTCCGCGCCCCCGCGAGCGTCCGGATCGCCCCACCGGCGATGGGCCGCAGCGAGAACGTGACCCGCGCGGAGGTCGCCGCGCGCCGCGTGTTCACGAGCCGGCCCCGCAGGACGAAGCGCGCGCCCGGCGCGACCGTCGCCGGCGGCTTGGAGAGCGTCGCCACGGCGAGGCCACCGGCGGCGCGCCCACCCGACACCGCGGCACCCGCGGGGGCCGGCGACGCCGCCAGGGTGGCCAGGACGCAGAGCAGGGCGAGGACGGCGGGACGGCGCATGTGCAGCTTCTAACGCATGTGGGGCGCAAAACCAGCGACCGCCGGTCCAGTTGTTCGCGCCACACCCCGATCCGCCGGGCCGATGCATCAGGATGGGCGCGTGGCCACCGCCCCCTCGCCCGATCGCCGGCTCGTCGTGATCGACCTGGGCTCCAACTCGTTCCGCCTGGTCGTCTTCGCCTACGGGGCCGGCGGCGGTGCGTGGCGCCGGACGGACGAGATCCACCAGGCCGTCCGGATCGGCGAGGGCATGGCGGCCACCGGGGAGCTCGGCGCGGACCCGATGGCCCGGGCGCTGGACACGCTCGACGTCTTCGCGCACTTCATTCGCGCCAGCGGACTCGGACAGGACCAGGTGGACGCGGTCGCCACCAGCGCGATCCGCGAGGCGGCGAACGCCGACGCGTTCCTCGCCCGCGCGCGCCGGCTCACGGGCCTGCCGATCCGTGTGCTCTCCCGCGACGAGGAGGCCCACTACGGGTACCTCGCCGCGGTGAACTCGACGACGCTGGCCGACGGCTGCGTGCTGGACCTCGGGGGCGGCTCGATGCAGCTCGTCCAGGTCACCGGCCGCCACGCCACCGCCTCGGACTCCTGGCGGACGGGGGCGGTGCGGATGACCGAGCGCTTCCTCCCCGGCGGGGGGCCGCAGCCCGGCAAGGCGCTGAACGAGCTGCGCGCCCACGTCGCGGGCAAGCTCGAGCGCGCCCCCTGGCTGGCGCGCTCGGGCCGGCGGCTGGTCGGCGTCGGCGGCACGGTCCGCAACCTCGCGGCCGCGGTGCAGCGGGCCGACGGGCTGCCGTCCCTCGGCGTCCAGGGCCAGCTCGTGTCCCGCGCGGCGCTCGGCGACCTCATCGAGCGCCTCGCCGCCTTGCCGGCCGCCGAGCGTGGGTCGGTCCCGGGCATCAAGCCGGCCCGGGCCGACCTCATCCTCGCCGGCGCGATCGTCGTCGAAGGGGTGCTCAAGGCCGGGGGCTTCGACGCGATCGAGGCGACGGAGGCCGGCCTGCGCGAGGGCGTCTTCTTCGAGCGCCTCCTGCAGGACGTCGGCGACCCGCCGCTGACGGAGGACGTGCGCCGCTCGAGCGTCTTCAACCTCGCGGCCCACTACCACGTGGACGCCGCCCACACCGAGCACGTCGCGACCCTGGCGCTCAACCTCTTCGACGACCTCGCGGCCGCCGGCGTCCACGACGGGGACCCGATCGAGCGCGAGCTGCTGTGGGCGGCCGCCTGCCTGCACGACATCGGGATGTCCGTCGACTACGACGACCACCACAAGCACTCGCGCTACCTCATCCTCAACGGCGGCCTGCCCGGCTTCACGCCCGCCGAGGTCGCGGTGATCGCCCAGGCCGCCCGCTACCACCGCAAGGGCATGCCCGAGCCCGGGGAGCTGGCGCCGCTCATGGGCCCGCGTGACCGGGAGCGCCTGAACCGCTGCGCGACGCTCCTGCGCCTGGCCGAGGACCTCGAGCGCGCCCGCGACCAGATCGTCCGGGCGGTCCACGTGAAGGTCCGGGGGGACGAGGTGCGCCTGACGCTGGTGGCCGACGGCGCCGCCGCCCTGCCGCGCTGGGCGGCGCAGCGCGAGGTCGAGCTCTTCGCCCGCGCCTTCGGGCGCGAGCTGACCGTGCGCTGAGGCCGCGCGCCTCCCGGCGCCGGCCCTGCCTCAAGCGCGCCGGAGCCGGACCGATCACCCGGGCATGGACCTCTTGCTGGAGACCGGCGACGCGCTCGACATCGTGCTGGAGGGCGGCTGGCGCCGCCAGGCGACGGTGACGGCGGTGGACGCCCCGCACGTCGACCTCGCCTTCACCGGCGCCGGCGCCGCCCTGCCCGGCGGCCTGTCGTGGTGCTCGGCGGCGATCGAGTGGACCACGGGCGCCGGCACCCCGGCGAGCACCCGCGGCATCGTCCACGCCGTCGACGACGTCCTGCGCCTGGAGGTCACCGGCGGCACGGGCATCGTCCAGCAGCGCGAGCACCCGCGCGTGCGCGCGTCCGTCGAGGTGCAGCTGACCGACGGCGAGCACGAGTTCGTCGCCCGGACCGTCGACCTCAGCGAGGGCGGCATGCTGCTCGGCGGCGCCGAGGCGCTGCAGCCGGGCCAGCAGGTCCGCTTCACCCTGCACCTGGAGGGCGTCACCGTCAACGGGACGGGCACCGTCGTGCGCGCGACCGCCGCGGGTGAGCGCGGCGTGCAGTTCGACGAGCAGCAGCGCGTGATCGGCGACCGCCTCGTCGGCGCGCGCGACGCGGACGCGCTGTCGGCCGCGTAGCTCCCCGGCCGCCTACCTCCCCGGCGCGGGCGCCGCGGCGCGGACGTCGTCCGCGGTGATCGCCATGAGCTGCGCGCGGTCCGGGGGCGCGCTCCCGGCCGCCATGAGCCGCTCGGCCTGGTGGCCGATGACGTCGTCGAAGAGGTTGCGCGCCGCCCGGGCGTTCGCGAAGAAGCGGTCGCGCCCGGCGTGCAGCGCGGTCATGACCTCAAGCAGCGCCGCGGTCGCCGCCGCGTCCAGCCCGTAGTCGGCGGCCGTCGCGAACGACGTGAAGATCCGCACGAGCTCGTCCGGGCCGTAGTCGGTGAAGGTGATCTGCTCGGCGAAGCGGCTGGCCAGCCCGGAGTTGGACGCGAGGAACTCGCCCATCTCCTGCGGGTAGCCGGCGACGACGACGGCCAGGCGCTTGCGGTCGTCCTCCATCCGCTTGAGGAGCTCGGCGACCGCCTCGGGCCCGAAGTCCCCCGGGCTCTGGGACCGCACGAGCGCATACGCCTCGTCGATGAAGAGGACGCCGTCCAGCGCGCCGTCGACGACCTTGTTCGTCAGCGTCGCCGTCTGCCCGACGTAGCCCGACACGAGGTCGGCCCGCGTGACCTCGGTGACGCGGTCGGAGTTCAGCAACCCGAGGGCGTGGTAGAGCCGGCCGAAGAGCCGCGCCACCGTTGTCTTGCCCGTGCCGGGAGCGCCGACGAAGACGAGGTGCAGGCTCACGTCGGCGCGCTTGAGGCCGGCCTCGGCCCGCAGCGTGTTCACGCGTAGCAGCTCGGCCATCCGCCGGACCTGGGCCTTGACGCCCGCCAGGCCGATGAGCGCGTCCAGGTCGGCGAGCGCCGCCTGGTAGGCGGCCTCGTCGAAGTGCGCCTGCGGCAGCGGGGCGGCCGGGGCGTCGGGGGGCGTGACGGCGGGCGCCGGCCCGGCCTTCGGCGGGCCGTGCGAGACGCGCAGCTCGCGCAGCTCCGCCTCGATCTGCGCCGTCAGCCGCGCGGCGCCGGGCGGGCGCAGCTCGGTCGTCAGGCGCAGGGCCTCGCGCAAGGCGGCGTCCGCCTCGCCGCGCCGGCCCAGCCGGCGCAGGGGGACGGACATGAGCACGCGCGTCTGCGCCGCCGGCCAGAAGGTCGGGCTGATCGTGAAGGCGACGGCGAGCGCCTGCTGGAAGGCGCCGACGGAGGCCTCCAGGTCACCGGCGCGGGTGAGCGCGACGCCGAGGTCGCTGAGGATCTCGAAGCGCTCCTTGTCGGGCGCGTCCAGGCCGTCGGCGATCGCGACCGCGTCGCGCAGCTGGGCGGCGGACTCGGCGTGGCGCTCCTGGAGCTTCAGGCGCTCGGCCCGGACGAGGCAGAGCTGCAACTGCTCGGCGCGGCCGTCGCGCAGCGGCTGCGCGCTCTGGGCGGCGAGGCGCTCGAAGCCCTCGGCCTTGGCCGGGTCCCCGGCCTTCAGCGCCTCGCGGGCCTGGTCCAGGTAGGAGGCGACGCGCTCGTTGAGGTCCACGCGGGCAATCTACGCAGAACGGCCGAGGGCCCGCCGGAGCGGGCCCTCGGGGCGCGACGTCCTGCTGCTGTCGGCTACGGCGCGAGCGGCAGCGGGACCGCGGTGCGCGGGCCGCTGAGGATCACGTAGAACCGCTTGCGGTTGTTCGCCGTCGCGAGGGTCCGCGAGCCGTCGCTGTTGCGCGGGCTGACGACGAAGTACCGGCTCGTGTTCGTCGTCGCGCCCGTGCCCCCGGGGGTCACGTCGTTCGGCGCGCAGGTGACGACGCTCGGGATGCTGCACTTCGACGCGCTGATCTCGCCCGAGAACTCCGGGTTCACGTCGGCAGCGTCCTGGGTGCCGTTGTTGATCATGGGGTCGCCTCCGAGGTCGTACCCGTTCTCCAACGCGATCGTCGCGACGATGCCGTTGTCGGTCAGGTCCGCGTCACCGGAGTCGATGTAGACGTTGCCGTGTCCGGCGCTGGGCAGGGCCGGGTAGGCGTTCGCGATGCGGAAGCCACCGGACTGCGCCTCGATCGTCCCGTCGCGGTTGACGAGCAACCAGCGGGACGGACCCTCGGGGCCGGTCGCACCCGTGTCGCCCTTGTCGCCCTTGGCGCCGGTGTCGCCCTTGGGCAGCTGGCCCAGGGCGAAGTCCTTGCTCAGGAGCGAGCCGTCCTTGATGTCGCTGCTCAGGATGGAGCTGCTCTTGATGTCGCCGCCCGTGAGCGAGCTGCTCTTGACGTCGGTGCCGGTGAGCGAGCTGTTCTTGATGTCCGCGCTCGTGACCGAGTTGTCCTTGATTCCTGCGCCCGTGATGAGCGAGGCGGCCTGCGCCGGCCCGCCGAGGGCGATGAACAGCGAGACGGCGGCGACGCCCATCGAGACGTCGCCCTTGCTGATGCGCTTCATGTGGTGCTCCCGCATTGAGAAGTGGATGACCGGCCCGCTCCCCGGGAGTCGAACCTAAGAGCCCTCTTCGCAACGGTTCGGGAACCGGTTCATCGAACGAAGACGGGGTGGCGCACTTGGCGCGTTCAGACCCTCAGGCGTACATCGCCCGCAGGGCCGCCATCGCCGACGCGACGACCTGCGCCCGTGGTCGCCCCTCCAGCGCCGCGGCCGCCGCGGCCGCGTTGAGGCCGAGGAGCACCGGCTGCCCGACGAGCGGCATGAGGTTGACCCACGACACCCACGTCGTCCCGCGGTCGGGGACGAAGCCGAGCACGTCCGCGTCGGTGTCCCAGAACGGCTCGTCGAAGCGCAGGGCGAGCTTGTGGAAGCTGCCCATCCGCAGCCGGGCGATCGCCGTGCGCTTGGCCGCCGGCAGCACCGGGTCGAAGCGGATCGTCCCCGCCCGCAGGACGCCGAGCGGGACGGTGACGACGACGCGGTCGACCGTCGCGCTGCGCCCAGGGCCGGCGACGCGCACGCCGTCCCCGGCGACCGCGATCGACGTGACCGGCCGCCCGAGCAGCGTCGGCACGCCGGGGTCCAGCTCGTCGACGATCGCGCGGTAACCCGCCACGAGCGCGTCGCCCCCGTCGAGCTCCTCGCCCTCGTCCACCCCGGCCAGGCCGATGCGCCCGGCCGGCGCGGAGAACTCGAGCTCGATGTCCGAGGCGATCGCGACGTCCAGCCGGCGCCGGGCGGCGCTGCCGGCCGGCGGGGACCCGAAAGCGCGCCGCAGCGCCGGGCCGACCGCGCGGTCCGCCGCCCCGGACGCGTCCGCACGCTCGGCCAGCTGCTCGGCGCGCGCGACGACGTCGGGAAAGCCCGCGGCGTCCAGCCGGCGTCCGCGCGCGTCGCGGACGACGATGCCGTCCCAGTCCGTGGTCCGCCGTTCGACGTCCGCCGCTTCGGCCAGCGGCGTGAGCGGGTTGCCGTCGGGGCCGTGGATCCACGAGGCGCCCAGGTCGACCGGGACGCCGAGGGACGTGTCGGTCCAGGTCCGCCCGCCGATCCGCCGGCGGGCCTCCACGACGGTGACGTCGAGGCCCGCGTCGTCCAGCGCCCGGGCGGCGGCCAGGCCGGCGACGCCGGCGCCGACGACGACCACGACGACGCCGTCGTCGGCGGCCTCGAGGACCTGCGCGGCGGCGCGGCGCCCGGACAGCAGCGCACCGTGGACGGTCTGCGGGAACTGCAGGTGCGTCGCCTCCCCCGCGAAGAACAGCCGGTCGCCGACGGGGGCGCCGAGCGCCCGTCGGTCCGCGCTCGTCGCGCCGACGGGCAGGTAGGAGTAGGCGCCGCGTGAGAACGGGTCCTGGCCCCAGCCCGAGACGACCGCGCCGGTCGGGGCCGGGAGCCGGCCGCGGGCGCGCGCGGCCGCGCTCCCACCGCCGCCGCCCGAGCC
>CAZRLR010000267.1:2515-6502 GCA_964600395.1 uncultured Conexibacter sp. | reverse complement strand
TGGACGCGCCGGCGTGGCCCGTCCCGAGCGCGGCGCCGAGCCGCTTCTACCTCGGCCCGGACGGGGCGCTCGGCCCCGACCGGCCCGCCAGCGCCGGCACGGCCGCGTACACCGGCGACCCGTCGGCGCGGCCGTTGCAGACGCTCCCGGGGGCGGGCGAGGCCGACGCCTGGAAGGCCCAGCCGCCGTACACCTGGGCCCCGGTGGCCGCGGGCAAGGGCCTGGGCTGGACGACGGGGGCGCTGACGCGGGACGTCGTCGTCGCCGGCGCCTCCAGCCTGGACTTGTATCTCAAGAGCAGCGCGCAGGACACCGACCTGCAGGTCACGCTGAGCGAGGTCCGGCCCGATGGCGCCGAGACGTACGTGCAGAACGGCTGGCTGCGCGCCTCGCACCGCCGGCTCGACGCGCGGCGGTCGACGGCGAGCGACCCGGTGCCGACGCATCTGGCGCAGGACGCCGCGCCGCTGCCGAGGACCGGCTTCACCCTCGTGCGGGTGCCGGTCTTCCCGGTCGCCCACGCGTTCCGGGCCGGCTCGCGGATCCGCGTCTCGGTCACCGCGCCCGGCGGCGACCGGCCGCGCTGGCGCTTTGCGACGCTCGAGCGCGGAAGGACCCGCAACACCGTCGCGCTCGGCGGCGCGCAGGCCTCCTCGCTCGTGCTGCCGGTGCTCGCCGGAGCGGACGCGCAGGGCACGCCGCTACCGCCCGCGACCGCGCTGCGCGGGCAGCCGAGCCGGGCCTATACGCCGGCGTCGAACGGGGGCTGAGCCCATCCGCGGAGCCGACGCCGGGCGTCGTCGCCACGGCAGATCCGTTGCAGGAACCCCAGCAAAATAGGTCGTTTCTCGACCGTTCCGAGGCGTCCGGAGGACGATCGGGCCAATGGGCGCGGGGGCGGTTGGCCATCCGGGCCAACGATTCGGTGCGTGCGCGCTGACAAGGTGCGTTAGGGAAAAATGTTTTGCCGACGCGCGATCCGTTCGCGGGGTATGGTCACCCCACTTCACCAAGGCGCGCTCAGGCACGCCCGTCGACGGAACCCTTGCCGCACCCACCCATGAAGCCTTCCCTCATCCCGTCCCGCGCCCCGGCCAGGACGCCCGCCCCGTGAGCACGCCCCTCCTGGACGTCGCGGCCGACTCGGAGCCCGCCGGGCACGAGGACGACGTCCGCACGATCGCGGCCCGCTCGCCGCTCGAGCTCTTCTGGCGCCGGCTCCGCAACGACAAGATCGCGCTCGTCGCGCTGACGATCATCGCGCTCGTCTGCCTGGCGGCGATCTTCGCCCCGCTCATCATCAAGGCGGTCGGCACGCCGAAGCCGAACATCACGAACTCGGACCTGACGGACGACTTCGGCCAGCCGCTCGGCCCGGACGGCGCCCACCCGTTCGGCGTGGACCAGCTCGGCCGCGACGTCTTCTCCCGCGTCATCTACGGGGCCCGCATCTCGCTCATCACCGCGTTCACGGCGACGTTCCTCACGGTCATCATCGGCGTGACCGTCGGCCTCATCGCCGGGTACTACCGCGGCTGGGCCGACAGCCTCCTGACGCGCACGATGGACCTCGTCCTCGCCTTCCCGGTGCTCGTCCTGGCCGTCGGCGTCGGCGTCGCCTGCTCGGGCAAGGACGGCTGCCTCGGCGGGGCGCTGCAGCCCGGCCTGAGCGTCGTCGTCTTCGTCATCGTCCTCACGTCGTGGCCGTACATGGCCCGGATCGTGCGCGGGCAGGTGCTGTCGCTGCGAGAACGCGAGTTCGTCGACGCCTCCCGCTCGCTCGGGGCGTCGGACGCGCGGATCATCTTCCGCGAGATCCTCCCCAACCTCGTCGCGCCGATCATCGTCTACACGACGGTCCTGATCCCGCAGAACATCCTCTACGAGGCCTCGCTGAGCTTCCTCGGCGTCGGCGTCGACCCGGACACCGCCTCGTGGGGGCAGATGATCTCGGACGCGACGAAGATCTTCCAGGAGGCCTGGTGGTACATGACGTTCCCCGGCCTCGCGCTCCTGATCACGGTCCTCGCCTTCAACCTCATCGGCGACGGACTGCAGGACGCCCTCAACTCCCGGACCGCGAAGTAGCACCTTCGCCCTGACGTTCGCACGCCGTATGCCGTTCGCAAGCAGGATCGCAGTGCACTTGCCGTACGACTCGCACCGGGGCTCGCACGCCCCAACATCGAAAGGACAGCCATGACCAGTCGCATGCTGCGTCTCGCCATCGCCGGAGGGGTCAGCGCGCTCGCGCTCGGCGTCTCCGCCTGTGGCAGTGACGACGACAACTCCAGCAGCAGCAGCTCCGCCGCCAAGCCCGCCGGCACGCCCGCCAAGGCGCCGACCGACGGCAAGAAGGGCGGCGTGCTGACGCAGCTCGGCGCTTCTGACGTCGACTACCTCGACCCGGGCCACACGTATTACACCGGTGGCTACCAGGTCGCGTACGCGACGAACAAGATGCTCTACAGCTACAAGCCGGGTGAGGACACCGCCACGCCCGACCTCGCCGACGGCGATCCGGTCATCTCCCCGGACAACAAGACCATCACGGTCAAGCTGAAGCCCGGCCAGAAGTTCGCGCCGCCCGTCAGCCGCGTCATCACGTCCAAGGACGTCAAGTACGCGATCGAGCGCACGTTCTCCAAGAACGTCGGCGGCCAGTACACCTTCTACTACGCGGCCATCGAGGGCGCGCCCTCCAAGCCCACGACCGGCGTCAAGCCGATCAGCGGCATCGAGACGCCGGACGACAACACGCTCGTCCTGAAGCTCAAGACCGCCGCCGCCCCGAGCATCGCGGCCTCGCTGGTCATGCCGTACACCGCGCCGGTGCCGCAGGAGTACGCGGAGAAGTTCGACGCGAAGAACCCGTCGACGTACAACACGCACGTCATCGCGTCCGGCCCGTACATGGTCGCCAACGACGCGCAGGGCAACACGACCGGCTACAAGGCCGGCAAGTCCATCGACCTCGTCCGCAACCCGAACTGGGACGCGAAGCTCGACTACCGCCCGGCGTACCTGGACGAGATCAAGCTGACGACGAACGAGGGCAACATGTCCGTCGCCGCGCAGCAGATCCTCAAGGGCTCGCACCTGGCGATCGACACGAACCCGCCGTCCGCCGAGCTGAAGCTCGCCGCGACGCAGTACAAGGACCAGTACCAGCAGGTCGCCGCCGGTGGCTTCCGCTGGTTCCCGCTGAACACGTCGATCAAGCCGCTGGACAACCTCAACGTCCGCAAGGCGATCCTCGCGGCGTTCGACCGCACGGCGGCCATCAAGGCGCGCGGCGGCAAGTTCGTCGGCATCCCCGGCACGCACTTCATCCCGCCGGGCATCCCCGGCTTCGAGCAGGCCGGTGGCGAGAAGGGCCCGGGTCAGGACTTCCTGGCCAACCCGCGCGGTGACATGGCCGTCGCGGAGAAGTACATGAAGGCCGCCGGCTACCCGTCGGGCAAGTACACCGGCAGCGACGAGCTGCTGATGGTCACGGCGAACGCCGACCCGGGCAAGGCGCAGGCGCAGGTCGCCAAGGCGCAGCTCGAGAAGCTCGGCTTCAAGGTGAAGCTGCGCACCGTCCCGCAGGACGCGGTCTACACGGAGTACTGCCAGGTCCCCGCCAAGAAGGTCGCGATCTGCGGCTCGGCGGGCTGGTTCAAGGACTTCAACGACCCGCAGTCCATGCTCGAGCCGACCTTCAAGGGCAGCTCGTTCAACCCGGACGGTGGCAACAACAACCTCGCCCAGCTGCAGGATCCCGCGATCGACGCCGCCATGGACAAGGCCGCGCTGCTCACGGGTGAGGAGCGGTACAAGGCGTGGGCCGACGTCGACAAGATGATCGTCGACCAGGCTCCGGCCGTCCCGTTCATCTGGGACAACACGACCATCATCTGGTCCAAGGACGTGGCGGGCTCGGTCAACGGGTACTACACGGCGCTGGACTACAACTTCACGTCGCTGAAGTAGTCCGACCGATTC
>CAZRLR010000267.1:0-2505 GCA_964600395.1 uncultured Conexibacter sp. | reverse complement strand
CTGTGTGGTGTCTTTCTTCCGCGGGGTGGGGGGGGGGGGGGGGCGGCGGGGGCCCCCCCCCGCCACCGCGGATCCCGCCATCCCCAAAGGACGCCCATGGGCACCTACATCATCCGCCGACTCCTCTGGACGATCCTGCTGCTGTTCCTCATCAGCCTGATCACCTTCGTCATCTTCAACGTCCTGCCCAGCGCCGACCCCGCGCTGCTGCGAGCAGGCCGCAACCCGACGCCCGACACGATCGCGGCGATCCGGGAGCAACTCGGGACCGACCGGCCGAAGATCGACCAGTTCGGCTCGTACATGAAGGACCTCGTCTTCCACTTCGACTTCGGGCGCTCGTACGTCAACGACGTCGACGTCAAGGCGACGATCCTCGACCGCCTCCCGAACACGCTCTTCCTCATCTCCGGCGCCGCCATCATCTGGTTCACGGCCGGCGTCATCATCGGGACGATCTCCGCGATCCGCCGCGGCTCGCTCCTGGACCGCTTCGCCATGGGCAGCGCGCTCGTGCTCATCTCGGCGCCCGTCTACTGGCTCGGCCTCGTCGTCACCTACCTCTTCTCGTCGGACCTCGGCAAGTACCCGCTCCTGCCCGGGGTCGGCGCCTACCAGTCGGCCAACGGGTTCTTCGACAAGGCGCACTCGCTCGTCATGCCGTGGATCGTCCTGGCCGCCGCCTTCGCCGCGATCTACGCCCGGCTCCTGCGGTCCAACCTCCTGGAGGTCATGGGCGAGGACTACATCCGGACCGCACGCGCGAAGGGCCTGCCCGGCCGCGCGGTCATCCGCCACGGCCTGCGCTCGGCGATCACGCCGCTCATCACCGTCCTCGGCCTGGATCTCGGCATCCTCGTCGGCGGCGCGATCCTCACCGAGTCCGTCTTCTCCATCCCGGGCATCGGCCGGCTCTCGTTCGACGCGATCCAGCGTGGTGACCTGCAGATGATCCAGGGCACGACGCTCTTCCTCGCGCTGGCCGTCTGCCTCTCCAGCCTCGTCGTGGACATCCTGTACGCGTTCCTCGACCCCCGCGTGAGGTACTGACATGGCCCCGCTGCTGGAAGTGAAGGACCTGCAGGTCCGCTTCACCACCGAGGACGGCGTCGTCAACGCCGTCGACGGCGTCTCCTACGCCATCGACGCCGGGCAGACGCTCGGCATCGTCGGCGAGTCGGGCTCGGGCAAGTCCGTGAGCTCGCTCACCGTGATGGGCCTGACGCGCGCGAAGAACGCCCAGATCACCGGCGAGGTGCTCTTCGAGGGACAGGACCTGCTGCAGGCCGACGAGAAGGCCATGCGCGCGATCCGCGGCGGCCCGATCGCGATGATCTTCCAGGACCCGATGAGCTCGCTGCACCCGCTCTACCGGATCGGCGCGCAGCTCGTGGAGGCGGTGCAGATGCACCAGAAGGTCTCCAAGGCCGCCGCCCGCGACCGGGCGGCGCAGATGCTCTCGCTCGTCGGCATCCCCGACGCGCGTGGCCGCCTGGACTCCTACCCGCACGAGTTCTCCGGTGGCATGCGCCAGCGCGTCATGATCGCCATGGGGCTGTGCAACGACCCGCGTCTGCTCATCGCCGACGAGCCGACGACCGCCCTGGACGTCACCGTGCAGGCGCAGATCCTCGAGCTCATCCAGAAGCTGCAGGACGAGCTGGACACCGCGGTCATCGTCATCACGCACGACCTCGGCGTCGTCGCCGAGGTGACGAACGACATCGCGGTCATGTACTGCGGGCGGATCGTCGAGCGGGGGACGAAGGAGGAGATCTTCGGCGCCCCCGAGCATCCGTACACGTGGGGGCTGCTGAACTCGATCCCGCGCCTGGACACGCCGCGCGACCAGCCGCTCGTGCCGATCTCCGGCCGTCCGCCGTCCCTCATCGTGCGGCCGTCGGGCTGCCACTTCCACCCGCGCTGCCCGTACGCGCGGCAGGACTGCACGACGATCGACCCGCCGCTGGACCCGGTCGCCGGCGACGCGGCCCACGGCGTCCGCTGCATCATCCCCTCGCCCGAGCGCAAGCAGGTCTGGGCGGACCTGCGTGCGGGCCGCACGCCCGCGATCGCCGATCCGACCGAGGCGCCGCCGCTCGCGGACGCGCCGGTCCTCGAACGGTCCGGATCGGTCGAGGCCACCGCCGTCACCACCGAGCAGGAGGAGTCAGGCGATGCCTGATCCGATCATCCAGGTCCGCGACCTGCAGAAGCACTTCCCGATCAAGAAGGGGATCATCTTCACGAAGCAGGTCGGTGCCGTCCGTGCCGTGGACGGCGTCTCCTTCGACGTGCACCACGGCGAGACGCTCGGCATCGTCGGCGAGTCGGGCTGCGGCAAGTCGACGACCGCGCGGCTCATCACCCGCCTGCTGGACCCCACCGGCGGCTCGATCCTCTACGAGGGCCGGGATCTCGCGACGCTGTCGGCGAAGGAGCTCAAGCCCCTGCGCCGCGACATGCAGATGATCTTCCAGGACCCGTACTCGTCGCTGAACCCGC
>CAZRLR010000266.1:0-6535 GCA_964600395.1 uncultured Conexibacter sp. | reverse complement strand
CTCGGGTCGTGCACGATGAAGCACAACCCGCGCCTGCACGAGCGCGTCGCCTCCCTGCCCGGGCACGCGCGCCTGCACCCGCTGCAGGATCCGCGCCGCGCCCAGGGCGCGCTGGAGCTCATGTGGAACCTCGAGCGCGCGCTCGGCGAGGTCGCCGGGCTGCCGCACGTCTCGCTCCAGCCCAGCGCCGGCTCGCACGGCGAGCTCGCGGGGGTGCTGCTGACGCGGGCCTACCACGAGTCGCGCGGTGAGCACCGCACGAAGGTCCTCACGCCCGACACCGCACACGGCACGAACCCCGCGACGGTGACGATGGCCGGCTACGAGGTCGTGAAGGTCGGGACGAACGCCGACGGCGGCGTCGACATCGACGACCTGCGCGCGCTCGTCAGCGACGACGTCGCCTGCCTGATGCTGACGAACCCCAACACGCTCGGCATCTTCGACCCCAACATCGAGGCGATCGCCGAGCTCGTGCACGGCGTCGGCGCGACGCTCTACTACGACGGCGCGAACCTCAACGCGGTGATGGGCAAGTCGCGGCCCGGCGACATGGGCTTCGACATCGTCCATTACAACCTGCACAAGTCGTTCACGCAGCCGCACGGCGGCGGCGGCCCGGGCTCCGGCCCGATCGCCGTGAGCGACCGGATCGCGCCGTACCTCACGCTGCCGGTCATCGAGAAGCAGGAGGACGGGTCCTTCACGCTCGAGCACAGCCCGGCCGAGGGCCGTCCCGGCTCCAAGTCGATCGGGCGCCTGCGCGGCTTCCAGGGCAACTACGGCTGCTTCGTGCGCTCCTACGCCTACATCTGCTCGCTCGGGGCGGAGGGGCTCAAGGACGCGTCCGAGACCGCGGTCCTGAACGCGAACTACCTGCTGGCGAAGCTGCGGGCCCTCGGGGCGACCGAGCACCTGCCGCTGGCCTTCGGCGACCTGTGCATGCACGAGTTCGTCCTCTCCGGCTCGCCGATGAAGAAGGAGCTCGGGATCCGGACGCTCGACCTCGCCAAGCGCCTGCTGGACCACGGCTTCCACCCGCCGACGGTCTACTTCCCGCTGCTCGTCGACGAGGCGTTCCTCATGGAGCCGACCGAGACCGAGACGAAGGAGACGCTGGACTCGTTCGCCGAGGCGATCGCCGCGATCCTCGCCGAGGCCCAGGGCGACCCGACGATCGCGCAGAACGCGCCGTACACGACGCCGGTGCGGCGGCTCGACGAAGCCGGTGCGGCGAAGCACCCGGTGATCCGCCAGCCGATGTAGCGCGGCGGCGGTTCGGGACGCCGGGTTCGTAACGAACCCGGCGCCCACGCCATCCGTCCAAATACTGTTTGCGTGCCAACAGCCCCGGTACGGTCGCGGGGTGTCATGGCAGGTCATCTTCGCGGCGAACCTCGTCGTGGCCCTGGCCTACTTCGGGATCTTCTTCGCCATCGGTCGCGGGCTGCTGCGGTCCGGCCAGCTCGGCCTGACGAACCCGCTGGGCACGATGACCGCCGCGATCTTCTTCTCGTGCGGCGTCGGGCACTGGCTCCACGCGCTGCACCTCGCCGAGCCGTGGTTCAGCTCGAGCGCGGTGGGGGACGCCGCCCGCGCGAGCGCCGACTGGCACATGGCGGCCTGGGACGCCGTGACGGCGGTCGTCGCCGTCACCTACCTCTCGCTGCGGCGCAGCTACGGCCTGCTGCTGCGCCCGCAGATGTACGACGACGTCGAGCGTCTGCAGGCCGAGGCGAGCCTGCGCCAGGCCGAGGAGCTCTTCCGCAGCGCCTTCGACGCGGCGCCGATCGGCATGGCCCTCGTCGGCCTCGACGGCCGCTTCATCCGCACCAACACCGCCTTGGCGGCGTTCACGGGCCTGTCGCAGGAGGAGCTCCTCGGACGGCACTTCTCCGAGATCACCGACCCCGACGACCTCCCGGCGGAGCTCGCGCTGCTCGATCGGCTCGTCGCCGGCGAGATCGCCGAGTACCAGGTCGAGCAGCGCTACCGGCACGCCGACGGGCGGATGCTCATGGCCCTGCTGAGCGTCAGCTGCGTGCGCGACGCCGACGGTCAGGTCGAGCGCTTCGTCCGCCAGCTGAAGGACATCACCGAGCGCAAGGACGCCGAGGCCAGCGCCGAGCGCTACCGCGAGCAGCTCGACCTGGCGCAGGAGCTGGCGTCCGTCGGATCCTGCAGCTTCGAGCCGGCGACGGGCGCGATCACGTGGTCGCCCGGGCTCTTCAAGGTCATCGGACGTGACCCCGCGGACGGGCCGCTGGCGCTGGGCGCGTTCGTCCGGACGTACGTGCACCCGGCCGACCGCCGGCGCGTGACCGACGCCGTCCTGCGCACGGTGGCGACGGGCGCGCCCTTCGACGAGCGCTTCCACCTCGTGCATCCGGAGGACGGGGTGCGGACGGTGCAGGGTCAGGCCGGCGCCGTCGGCCGGGCCGAGGACGGCGCGCTGCTCCTCGGCGTCCTGCAGGACGTCACGGACCGCCTGGCGCTGCAGGCGGCCCGGGACGAGGCGGAGGTCCGCTTCGCCGCCGTCTTCGAGTCCGCTCCGATCGGGGTCTGCCTCGTCGACCTGCGTCACCCCGACCACGGCGCGATCGGCCGCGCGAACCCGGCGCTGACGACGCTCACCGGCCACCCGCCGGCGCAGCTGGAGGGGATGCGCCTGCACGCGGTCGTGCACGCCGACGACCGGGCCGCGCTCGCGGCGGCGCTCGAGCGGCTGCAGAGCGGGGTCGGACGGGTCGAGTTGGAGGTCCGCGTGGTCCGGGCCGACGGCGGCGAGGCGTGGACGCTGCTGACCGGGGCGCTCGTCGTGACGGAGGACGGCCCGCCGGCGTACGCCGTCACCCAGCTGCTGGACATCTCCGAGCGCAAGTCCTTCGAGCACCAGCTGCAGCACATGGCCGACCACGACGCGCTGACCGGTCTCTTCAACCGCCGCCGCTTCGACGAGGAGCTCGTGGGCGCGCTGTCGCACGCCGACCGCTACGGCACCTACGGGGCGGTGCTGCTCGCCGACCTGGACGGCTTCAAGTTCGTCAACGACTCCTTCGGGCACTCGGCCGGCGACGAGCTCATCGCCCAGGTCGCGACGGTCCTGCGCGACGCCCTGCGCACGACCGACGTCCTGGCCCGGATCGGCGGCGACGAGTTCGCCGTGCTGCTGCCGCAGGCCGACGCCGGCGAGGCCGAGCGCGTCGCCGAGAAGCTCCTGGCCGCCGTCAACCACCAGGTCCAGTCGGCCGGGCCCGGACGGCCCGCCCGCATCTCGGCGTCCATCGGCATCTCGTGCTTCCCGCCGTTCGCCGACCTGAGCGCCGAGGACGTCATGGCCGAGGCGGACATCGCCATGTACGACGCCAAGGACGCCGGGCGCGCGACGGTGCGGACCTTCCGCGCGGAGGAGCGACGCCGCGAGCGCGTCACGGTCCGGGCACAGTGGATCACCCGGCTGCGCGAGGCGCTCGAGCAGGATCGCTTCCGCCTGCTGGGGCAGCCGATCGTCGGCATCTGCTCCAACGGCATCCCCCGCGCCGAGCTCCTGCTGCGCTACCTCGGCGACGACGGCGAGCTCGTCACGCCGAACAACTTCCTCTACCTCGCCGAGCGCTACGACCTGCTGCGGCAGATCGACCGCTGGGTCCTCGGGCAGGCGGTGGGGATCCTGCACCGCGAGCACGCCGCCGGCCGGGACCTCGCGCTCTCGGTGAACGTCTCGGGCCGCACGCTCGGCGACCAGGCGATCGGGGAGGAGCTCGCCGCGCTCGTCGAGCAGGCGCCCTTCCCGACGGGGCGCCTCATCATCGAGGTCACCGAGACCGCGGCGATCACGAACATCGACCGCGCACGGACGTTCGCCGACCGCCTGCACGAGGTCGGCTGCCGCTTCGCGCTGGACGACTTCGGCGCGGGCTTCGGCTCGTTCTACTACCTCAAGCACCTGCGCTTCGACGAGATCAAGATCGACGGCGAGTTCGTCCGCCACCTGCCGCACACGCCGGTCGACCAGCTCGTCGTCGAGGCGGTCGTCGGCATCGCGCGGGGCCTGGGCAGCCAGACCGTCGCGGAGTTCGTCGGCTCCGACGAGGCCCTCGAGATCCTGCGGCGCCTGGGCGTCGACTACGGCCAGGGCTTCCACCTGGCGCAGCCGACGCCGGTCGACCTGCTCTTCCCGCCCGGCCTCCCCGCCTGAGCGCCCGGGACCCGGTCCGTCGGCCGGGCGCGCGTGCGAAGCTGCGCACCGTGCGCGTCGACCTCACCCTGCGGGCGCTGCCGGTCACGGCGGTCGCCGCCGCGGCCGCCCGGGCCGAGGCGCTCGGCTTCGACGCGGTCGCGGTCACCGAGTCCACCGGCAACCCGTTTCTCGCCGCCGCACAGGCCGCGGGTGCCACCACGCGCGTGCGCGTGGCGACGGGGATCGCGCTCGCGCTGCCGCGCACGCCGATGGACGTCGCGTACACCGCGTGGGACCTGCAGGCGCTCAGCGGCGGGCGCTTCGCCCTCGGGCTGGGGTCGCAGGTCCGCGCCCACGTCACCCGGCGCTACGGCGCCGCCTGGGAGCGGCCGGCCGCGCGGATGCGCGAGCACGTGCTGGCGCTGGCGGCGATCTTCGACAGCTGGGAGCACGGGACGCCCCTGCGCTTCGAGGGCGAGTTCTGGACGCACACGCTGATGCCGCCGAACTTCCGCCCGCCACCGGTCCCGGGCGGGCGTCCCCCCGTCCTGCTGGCCGCCGTGCGCGAGCGGATGCTCGAGGTCGCCGGCGAGGTCGCCGACGGGCTGCTCGGCCACGCGCTGCAGTCGGCCGACACGCTCGCGCAGGTGACGATGCCCGCCGTGGAGCGAGGCCTGGAGCGCAGCGGCCGGGACCGCGGCGCCTTCGAGGTCACCGCTGCGGTCTTCGTCGCGACCACGGACGCCGAGTGGGAGGGCGTGCGCCGCCGCGTGGCGTTCTACGGCTCCACGCCGGGCTACCGGCACGTCCTGGCCCACCACGGGCTCGGTGGCCTGGCGGACGCGCTGCACGAGCGCTCGCGCGCGGGGGAGTGGGACGCGATGCCGTCGCTCGTGGACGACGACGTGCTCGCCCTCTTCGCGGTGCGCGCGGCGGATCCGGCTGCCGTCGCCGCGCAGGTCCGCGCCCGGGTCGGCGCACACGCCGACCGCGTCGCGCTCGTCGGCGAGGACCCGGACCTGGAGACCTGGGCGCAGGTCGCCCGCGCGTTGCGGGCCGGCTGAGGCGGCTACCGGCGCTCGGCGTCGCGGCCCTGGCTCGTGACGACCGGCCGTGCCGGACTTGCCGTGACGCCCCAGGAGGCGGCCAGGAGCACCGGGTCGGCGTCGGCCGCGGGCAGCGGCGCGCGGCGGGCGCGGGCGAGCGCCCGGGGCGGCCGCTCGGCCTTCGGCGTCCGTGCCCGCTCCACAAGCGAGCGGGCGACGTCGACGGTGAGGAAGACGACGGTGACGATCGCCATGAAGAGCGTGAACGCGGGCGCCCAGGCGTGCTGCACCTGGCAGAAGACGAGGCCCTCGCCCGCCGGCGGGCAGGCGTTGGCGGGCGGTGCGTGCACGGGCCACACCGCCAGCCAGCCGAGGACCGCGCCGGTCGCGAGGGTCGCGGCGCGGATGAGCTTCTCGCGGGAGCTCAGGGTGACGCCGGTCGTGCGCGGCACCACCGGGGCCTTGGTCTTGACGATCTGCTCGGCCCAGGCCAGCCACGCCCCGGCGGCGTCGGCGGGCAGCGGCTCGCAGAAGAGGTAGCCCTGCACGAGGTCGACCTCCTCGGCCTTGACGAACTGCAGCTGCTCGACGGTCTCGACGCCCTCGGCGACGACCTCGAGCTGCAGCTGGTGGGCGATCGCGACGATGCCGCGCAGGACCTCCGCGCCGTCGCGGTCGGCGGCGCGGCGCACGAACGCGCCGTCGATCTTGATGACGTCCACCGCGAAGCGCGTGAGGTAGCCCAGCGACGAGTAGCCCGTCCCGAAGTCGTCGATCGCGACGCGGACGCCGATCGCCCGCAGGCGGCGCAGCATCTTCGCGGTCTCGTCCGGGTCGGCGAACATCGACTCCGTCAGCTCGACCTCCAGGCGCTCGGCGGGCACGCCGCTCTCGGCCAGGGCGTCGGCGACGCGCGCCGGCAGCTCCGGCGAGCAGAGCTCGCGGGCGGAGAGGTTCACGGCGATGCGGAACGGTGCGAGGCCCATGTCGTCCCACTCGCGCAGCTGACGGCACGCCTCCTGCAGGGCGAACGCCCCGATCTCCTCGATCGCGCCAGTCTCCTCGGCCAGCGGGATGAACTCGGCCGGCGGCAGCAGCCGCGTCCCGCCGTCCTCGGTCGGGACCGCCCAGCGCACGAGCGCCTCGACGACCTGGATCGTGTCGTCGCCGAGGCGGATGATCGGCTGGTAGTGCAGGACGAGCTCGCCGTCGGCGAGCGCGGCGCGCAGGCGGCGCGCGAAGCCGCGCCGCGGGCCCGGGACGCCGTCGCGGCCGGCGTCCGGCGCGGGCAGGAGGTCGGCGTCGGCGG
>CAZRLR010000265.1:0-6568 GCA_964600395.1 uncultured Conexibacter sp. | reverse complement strand
CTCGCCGCCGGCCTCGACGACGGCGATCGCCTTGCCGGTCTCGTCCTGGATCTCGCCGATGAGCGCCGCGATCGAGCGCGCGGCGGTCTGCGACTCCTCGGCGAGCTTGCGGACCTCCTCGGCGACGACCGCGAAGCCGCGGCCCTGCTCGCCGGCACGCGCCGCCTCGATGGCGGCGTTCAGCGCGAGCAGGTTTGTCTGCTCGGCGATGCCGGTGATCGTGTCGACGATCCCGCCGATCTGGTCGCTCTTGGCGCCCAGGCCGCGGATGGCCAGCGTGGCCTGGGTGGACGCCTCGCGCACGGCGACCATCGCCTCCGTGGCGTGCTGGACCGCGGTCGAGCCCTCCTCGGCGATCGTCCGCGCGCCCTCCGCGATCCGCGCCGTCTCCTGGGCGTTCTCGGCGGAGGTCGTCGTCGCGTGCGTCATCTCCTCGGAGGCGACGCGGACCTCCTCGACCGTCTGCACCTGCCGCTGGGCGCCCGTGGCGACCTCGGTGATCGCGTGGGCGATCTCGCCGACCGCGCGGCCGGCCTCGTCGGAGGTGGCCGCCATCTGCTGGGACCCGGATGACACCGAGGCGGCGGCGCCGGCGACTTGGCCGACGAGCTCGCCGAGCGCGGCACGGGACTCGTTGTAGGCGACAACGGAGGCGACGGTGTTGTCGCGGACCGCGTTCACGGCCTGGGCGACGTCGCCGATCTCGTCGTTGGACCAGTGGTCGATCAGCGGCGTGACCGGCGTGACCTCGACGGTGAGGTCACCGGCGGCCATCGCGCGCAGCGCGGCGGCCAGGTCGGTCGTGCACTTGTCGCGCAGGAGGTTCAGCCGCTCGACGATCTGCTCGACGCCACGGCGGATCGAGGCGGAGAGGTAGAGGGCGATGCCCAGGCCGACCGCCATCGAGACGAGCAGGAGGACGAGCGTGAGGCGCTTGGCGGAGGACAGCGTCGCCTTCGCGTTGTCGTAGGCCTGCGTCGCGAGCCGCGTGTTGTAGGCGTTCCAGCGGTCGAGGCTGTCGCGCAGCGGCGTGACGATCTTGTCGAGCTGCTGCTGCATCAGCGCGATCGCCGGGCCGTCGTCGCCCGCGTCGGTGAGCGAGAGCACGGCCTTCTCGCCCGCGAACATCGTCAGGATCTGCGCCTGGACGGCCTCGTGCAGGCGGCGGTCCTGGCTGTCGGCGATGTACTTGTCGTAGCCGTCGAAGTCCTTGCGCAGCTGCGCGCGGACGGCGGCGATCTTGTCGACGACCTTCGCCCGGCCGGCGGCGTCCTTCGTCGCGACGTACCGGTACTCGAACTTCCGGTAGGCCTCGACGTTCGTCGACACGTCGTCGATGATGCGGAGGCTCGGCATGACGCTCGTGTTCGCCACGACGGCGCCCTGCTGGACGGCGTCGAGCTTGCGCATCGACACGAAGGACAGGACGGCCATGAGGGCCAGGACGACGCCGAAGCCGCCCAGCAGCTTCGTTCGGAGGGTGATGCGGCGGTTGCTCATCGAAGGGGAGCCTTTGCGGAAAGGGGAGTGGGGACGGCCGGGTCGTCGGTCCCCGCGTGATCCCCTGCACCTGGCGCGTTCGCGCCCGGTCAACGCGGCGCGCTACGGTCAAGCCGCGCCGCGCCTGATCGAAGGCGTGACCCCGCCGCCCGTCGTGCCCGAGTCCTTCACCGACACCCCGCTGCTGACCGAGCGCTTCGACGCGGCGCTGCACTACGCCGCCGCCCACCACCGCCGCCAGCTGCGCAAGGGCACGCCCGTCCCGTACACCGCCCACCTGCTCGCGGTCGCGTCGCTCGTCCTGGAGATGCACGGCGACGAGGATGAGGCGATCGGCGCGCTGCTGCACGACGTCGTGGAGGACGGCGGCGGGACACCGGCGCTGCGGTACATCGAGCGCGAGTTCGGCGCACACGTCGCCGCGATCGTCCTGGCCAACAGCGACAAGATCGACGATCCGGACGCGCCCGAGCCGGACCTGCCCGCCCGGCGCAGCGCGTGGTATGCGCGCAAGAAGGCCTACCTCGACGCCTTCCCCGAGAAGTCACCGGCGGCGCTGCGCGTGTCGCTCGCCGACAAGCTGCACAACGCCCGCTCGATCCTCATCGACTACCGCACCCACGGGGACGCGGTGTGGGCCCGCTTCAAGCAGGGCCAGGGCCTGGCGACCCGCGTCTACTACCGCGAGCTGGCCGCCGCCTTCGAGCGTGAACGCGAGCGCCTGGGCGAGCACGCCGCGCCCGCGGTCGACGAGCTGCGCCGCACGGTCGACGCGATCACGGCGCTCGCCGTCGAGCACCAGGGGCCTGACTCGTACGCGCTCTTCGGCGACCGCCCGTAGCGGCCGTCCGGCGTCAGCGGCGGGCGCGCGACCCCTGCGTGCCGAGCGGAAATCCCGAGAGCACGATGAGTGTCGCGGCGATGACGCCGACGAGCGCCGGCAGCCCGAGCGCGAGGCAGAGGGCGTAGGCGAGCGCGGCGACGACCACGGTGACGGCGGCGTTGACCATGGGGCGCAGATGCCCGGCGTCCGGGCGTGCGCAAACCCCCGTGCGCGGGTAGACCGCACGGCATGGAAGACGACGACAAGGGCACGCCCGCCCGCGACCATCAGGACAACGAGGCGTTCGCGCCGACGAAGGAGGCCGTCTCGGATCAGTACGGGGAGACCGCGCCCCATGGGGCCGACGAGCCCGAGGCCGGCGAGGACAACAGCGGGGTGAACGAGGACGCCTGACGCGGCCGGGCGCGAGTGGTGCCGGTGGGCCGCCGGCATCGGGGAATGACCGGCGGCCGCACCTGGCACGGCCTTCCGTGGCGTCTCGGGGAGCCGAGCCCGCGGGTCGGCCCGTCGGGGGAACGGGCGGACCGCAGTGGCGTGGCCCGGCACCCGGGCTGGTGCCCCGGCCCGGCGGACGCAAAACCCGTCCGGGCGCCGGCGTCCGCCCGCGAACGCGATGCGGGCGCGCCCACGCTCGCGCCCGTCAGCCCTTGCCGGTCTCCAGCCCGACGCGCCGCATGAGCGCCCAGACGTCCGGCAGCTCGGGGTAGAGGACCGGTTTGCCGCTCGTGACGAGGGCGGCCGAGACGCCGCGCGCGGGGTCCGCCCAGCCGATGGTGTTCGTGTACCCAAGGTGTCCGAAGGCCTGCTCGGTATCAGGCCCGAAGAGGCTCAGGACGTCCGCGCCGAGCATGAAGCCCAGGCCGTAGCGGGTCGGGAAGCCGAGCGTGAAGTCGATCTCGCGGTAGGACTGCTCCGAACGCGCGCGCAGGATCGTCCGTGGCTCGAAGATCCGCACGCCGTCGAGCTCGCCGTCGCAGCGCAGCAGCTCGAAGAAGCGCGAGAGCTCGTGCGCGCTGGCGACGCCGTTGCCGGCCGGGATGATGCCGGTGAGGAAGCGCGGGTCGTTCGAGGCCTCCACGACGGCGTCGGGTGCCTTGCCCAGCGCGCGCTCGAGCAGCGTCGACAGCGGCGGGAGGACGGGCGCCCCGGTCGCGTAGCACCGGCCGACCTGGTCCAGGTCGGTCGCCGCGACCCCGTAGTTCATGAAGCGGAAGCCCAGCGGGGCGAGGATCTCGCGGTCGAGCACCGTGCGGATGTCGTCCCCGGTCACGCGCCGGACGACCTCGCCGAGGATGAAGCCGCCGGAGATCGCGTGGTAGGCGAGGGTCTTGCCCGCGCGCGAGGCCGGTCGCGCGTCGCACAGCACCTCGACGAGCAGCTCCTGATCGGCGAGGTTCTCGACGTCCATGACGTGCCCGGGGAGGTTCGGGACGCCGGCCTTGTGGCTGAGGACGTGCGCGAGCGTGATGGCGTCCTTGCCGTGGCGGGCGTACTCGGGGATGTAGTCCGCGACGCGGTCGCCGATGTGCAGCGCCCCGCGCTGGTCCAGCAGGTGGACGACCATCGCCGTGATCGCCTTGGAGGCGGAGAAGATGACGAACGGCGTGTCCGTCGTCACCGGGACGCGCGCCGCGTCAGGCCGGTCACGCGGGCCGTTGCCGCTGGCGTGCCCGATCGCGCGGTCCAGCACGACGTGCCCGTGACGCCGCACGCACAGCTGCAGCGCGGGGTGGACGCCGGAGCGGTACAGCCGGCGGGCCGAGCGCCACATCGCCTCCACGTTCTCCTGCGTCATCCCGGCCTCGGCCGGGTCGGCCTCGACCCCGACGCAGGTCACGGCGTCCAGGTCGTCCGGGACGCGGATGCGCCGCAGGGGGTCGCCGACGAGCGGCAGCCGCGGCAGCGTCGGCATCAGCCGCCCCCGCTGCCCTGGACCTTGTAGTCGAAGCCGCCGGTGCCGTCGGTCTGCGTGATGAGGACGTCGCCCTTGTTCCCGCCGCCGGTCGCCTGGCAGGTCGTCTTGGCGCCCTTCTTCCCCGGGATGATCTCGGGGCAGGTGACCTTGACGTCGGTCAGGCTCGCCTGCTGCTCGATGCCCTGGGCGACCTTCGTCTCGACGTCGCGCGGGTGGATGAACGGCGCGCTGATGTTCACCGCGCCCTTGTCGTCCTTCATCGTGACGAGCGCGTCGCCCGTCGAGCCGTCGGTGCCGACGACCCGGCACGTGAAGGTGGCGCCCTTCTCTGCCTCCTTGCCCTCCGGGCAGGTGACGCTCTTGACCTTCGCGCCCGCCTGCTCGGTGACGGCCTTCGTGATGGCCGTCTCGGCCTTGTCCGAGTCGATCGTCGTCGTCCCGCAGCCGGCGAGGCCGGCGAGGCCGAGCGCCGCGACGGCGGCCGGGAGGGCCAGGGTCTTGGTGAGGGTCACGGGCGGCGAGGCTACCGAACGTCCGCGCGCCCGGTCCCGGCCAATGTGTCGACCCTCGTCCGAATTGCGGAAAAACCCCCTCATGGGACCGGGTGCGGCTGTCGAGATTGCCTGTCGATGGTCCGTTCCCGGTCGATTCGCCTCCGTCTGCCCGCCGTCCGCTGCGCCTCCGCGCACCGCGGTGCGCTCGTGGCGGTGTGCGCCGGCCTCGCGCTCGTCGGCGGGGCCCAGGCCCCGGCGACGCTCGCGGCCCCGGCGCCCGCGCACCTGCCGTCCGACGACCTGTACGCCGAGCAGACCGCGCTGCAGCCCAACGCCGCGATCGGCGCGCCGGAGGCGTGGAAGGTCGCCTCGGGCCGCGGCGTGCTCGTCGCGGTCCTGGACACGGGCGTGGACGCGACGGATCCGGACCTGCGCGACGCGCTGTGGACGAACCCCAGCGAGGTCCCCGGCAACGGCCGCGACGACGACGGCGACGGCTACGTCGACGACGTCCACGGCGTGGACCTCGTCAACGACGACGGGGACCCGGCCGACGACGAGGGCCACGGCACCCATGTGGCGGGCATCATCGCGGCCCGGATCAACGGCACCGGCGTCGTCGGCCTGGCGCCCGAGGCGACGCTCCTGCCGGTCAAGGTCCTGGACGCCCACCGGGGCGGCAACACCGACACCGTCGCCGAGGGCATCCGCTTCGCCCTGGCCCACGGCGCCGACGTCATCAACGTCTCGGTCAACGGCCCGGCGCAGTCCACCGCCCTGCAGAACGCCGTCCACGCCGCGACGCTCGCGGGCGTGACCGTCGTCGCCTCGGCCGGCAACGACGGCGACGACCTCGGCCTCGTGCCGTCCTACCCGGCCTCCTCGCCGGAGCCGAGCGTCCTGGCCGTCGGCGCGACGGACGGCGACAGCCTGCTGGCGGCGTTCTCGAACTTCGGCCGCGGGGTGGCCCTCACCGCGCCCGGCGTGGACATCCTCTCGACCGCCCGCGGCGACGGCTTCGAGCTGCGCTCGGGCACGTCGATGGCGGCGCCCGAGGTGAGTGCGGCCCTCGCCCTGCTGCGCAGCGCCCGGCCCGACCTGCCCGCCAGCGCGCTGCGCGACGCGCTGCTGCAGTCGGCGCGGCACCCGACGTCGCTGCTGGGCCGCATCGGGGGCGGGGCGCTGGACGTCGCGGCCGCCCTGCACCGGATCGTCCCCGAGGCGCAGTGGCCGACGGTCCCGGACCTGCCCACGCTCAGCGTCCGCGTCAAGCGCCGCAGCCGCGCCTCCGCCGCTCGGGCGCGCACGCTGCTGACCTGGTCGGTCGGCGGCGATGCGTCGGCGATCGTCGCCTTCCGGGTCACCCGCCCGGACGGGACGGTGCTCGCGCGCCGCGCCGGCGCGCGCGTGCGCGGCGCCTGGATCGCCGCGCGCCGCGGGACGGTGACCGTCACCGCCCTGGCGGCCGGCGGCGGCGTCCTGGCTCGTGCCCGCATCCGCCTCTGACGGCGCGGGTCGACCCCCGGGACAACCGGCAGCGGCGAAGTTCCTCCCCGGGGAGGGGGGTTGTGGCCCTTCCTGCGTGGGAAGATCGATGACGGCATGCCCGAACCCATCGTCATCCGCGAGCCCACGGTCTACCGCCCCGCTCCCGACTTCTTCGACGAGGTGTTCGCCCCGGGCGGCATCCCGCGCGACTACGCGGCCCCGCTCGTCGCCGAGCTGCACCGCCTGGGGCCCGAGCAGCTGGCCTCCGCCGGCCGCCGCCGCGACGCGATCTTCATGCAGCAGGGCATCACCTTCGATGCGACGGGG
>CAZRLR010000264.1:0-6586 GCA_964600395.1 uncultured Conexibacter sp. | reverse complement strand
GTCGTTGCCCCCGGCGAGGTAGAGGACGACGAGGCAGTTCTGGCTCGAGGGCGCCGCGTCGGCGACGGCGGCCTCGAAGACCTCCTGGAAGCCGAGCATCCGGCCGGCGTACACCGAGGCGAAGCCCGCCACGCCGCCCTGCAGCAGGCGCCGGCGCGTCAGCGCGCCGCTGTCGCGGCCGCCGGGCAGGCCCTCCAGCGCCTCGACCGGCAGCGGCAGCGTCTGGCTCGGCCGCTGGTCGCGGACGCGCGCGAGCTCGAGCTCCTCGCAGGCGATGCAGCGGTCCGGGGCGGCCGCGTCGGGGACGAAGGGGGACGGGCTGGTCATCTCACATCACCTGTGCGTCGGGGCCGCCGAGGATGAGGGCGCGCAGCGCGTACTGGCGCTGCACGCGGTTCGTGGAGGTGGCCACCGGGTGCGCGGCGGCGAACGTCAGCAGCCGGGCCTTGGCGCCGTCCGACAGCCACGGCGAGGCGCACGCCGCGTAGGCGGTCGCCACGGCCTGCGCCGGCGTCTCACCCGCCCCGGGGTCGGGGATCGGGACGCTGCCCGGGTAACCCGAGGTGCTGTTCGGCGGCGAGGCCGGCACGGGGCGATGCTTGAGGTACAGCAGGCGCAGGATCGTGTCGAAGCGCGCCTGCGTCGTGTTCGTGTTCAGCCACGACAGGCCGCCCTCCCAGCCCGCGACGTTCGGCGGCTCGTAGGGCACCTGCTGCATGTTCACGAGCGCGTCGCGCTGGTAGAACCACTTCATCGGGGCGCCGAGGGCCTTCTGCGCGCCGACGAGGTAGACGACCGGCGGCTTGACCATGTTCGGCTCGTCGAGGGACTCGAAGATGAGCGGGTGGCCGAGGATGCCGCGCAGCAGCGGCTTGAGCCGGTAGGCGCCGTCGGCGGTGTACTTGGCGACGAGGTCGTCGAGCGTCGCATCCGGGATGGGGGAGACGATGAACTCCGACCAGAGCTTGCGGACGAGGAACGGCGCGTGCGCCGGGCGCGAGAGCACGAGGTCGACGGCGGACGGCTCCCCGGCGACGACGCCCGCGATCGCCCCCCACTTCGCCGTCTGCCCGAAGATCGTCTTGTTGCCGGTGTGGTGGTAGCTCGGGCCGCCGAAGCTCACCGTCCCGTAGCCGGGGCTCCCCGGCGTCTGGTTCAGCCGCCAGCCCGTGAACGCCTTGGCGAGCTCGACGACGTCCGTCTGGGTGTAGTTCGGGTTGCCCGCCGCGTCGCGCACGCCGAGGCAGAAGAGCTCCATGAACTCGCGGGCGTAGTTCTCGTTCGGCCCGTTCTTCGTGTTGTACGCCCCCGACAGGAACAGCGACATCGCGCCGTCCTGCGTCGTCATCTCGATCGCGAGGTCGCGGAAGCTCGCGTCGGGGTTGGCCGCCAGGTCGCTGAAGCGCCGCAGGCGGTTGCGGTAGGTGACGAGCCACTGGGAGGGGACGCCGTCGGCCTGGGTGATCGCCCAGTGGCGGTGCCAGAAGAAGGTCATGCGCTCGACGAACGGGTTGCTCGCCCGCTGCATCGTGTCCAGCCACTCCATGACGAGCTCCTCCCGCGAGACGAGCGGGTCGATCGGCCCGTTCGTCTGCGTCACCGGCGGCGGGACGGTCTGGTCCAACGACTGCGGGGCGCTGACGAAGAAGTCGACGAGGTCCGCGACCGGGCGGCCGGTCCACGTCGCGCGCTCGGCGTCGGACGGGCCGAAGCCCGCGCGCCAGAAGAGCCGGTCGACCATCGCCGTCGACAGGAGCGCCGGCGCGGGGCCGGGGTCCGGCGGCGTGACCGGCGTCCCGCCGCTCGTCGAGCCCGGGAGCGGGGACGGCGGGCCGGACACGGGCGTCGTCACGGGCGGCCGCTTGACCGGGGCCGGGAGCGTGCGGACGACGAGCGTCTTGGAGGGGGCGGACCGGTTGCCGGCGGCGTCCAGCGCGCGGACGACGTACCGGTAGCGCGTGTCCGGCTTGACCGCGGCGTCCGCCAGCTTGCGCTTGCGGGTGCGCTTCAGGCGGCGGCCGTTGCGCCAGACCTCGTAGAGGACGACACCGCGGTCGTCGTGGGCGGCGGCCCAGCTGACGGTCACGGCGGCGGACGTCACGGCGGACGCCCGCAGGCGGGCCGGGGCGCGCGGGCGCGTGCGGTCTTTGCGGATGGTGGGGCGTGCCATCCCGGCGAGTATCGGTGCATCGAGGGCGCCGGTCGGTCCCAAGGGGGTCTCAGTGGACGAACGTGTGGGTGCCCCGTCGCAAGGGGGGTGCGCTTATGTGAACCGTGCTCGGGACTCGTCCACCACGGGTAGGCCGGTAGTCTGCCCGGATGCCCTGGCCCCGTCCGGGGCCGATGATGCCTTCGCTGTTTCAAGTCAAACGTCATACAGGAGTCCCTGACCCGTGAGCGAGACCGCCGCCGCCCCCACGAAGAACGCCAAGCTGCTGGCCTGGGTAGAGGAGATCGCCGCGCTCACGCGTCCGGACTCCATCCACTGGTGTGACGGCTCGGCCGAGGAGTACGACAGCCTCTGCCAGGGCCTCGTGGACAGCGGTACCTTCAAGCGCCTGTCGGACGCCAAGCGCCCCAACAGCTACCTCGCCTGGTCTGATCCCTCCGACGTCGCCCGCGTCGAGGACCGAACGTACATCTGTGCCGAGACGGCCGAGGCCGCGGGCCCGACGAACAACTGGCGTGACCCGGCCGAGATGCGCGAGGTCATGAACGGCCTCTTCGACGGCGCGATGGCCGGCCGCACGATGTACGTCATGCCCTTCTCGATGGGCCCGCTGGGCTCCGACAAGTCCTACATCGGCGTGCAGGTCACCGACTCGCCGTACGTCGTCGTGTCCATGCGCGTCATGACCCGCATGGGTCAGGGCGCCCTCGACGTCCTCGGGGAGGACGGCGACTTCGTCCCGTGCATCCACTCCATCGGCGCGCCCCTGGCGCCCGGGGAGGCCGACAGCGCCTGGCCGACGAACGCCGAGACGAAGTACATCGTCCACTACCCCGAGACCCGCGAGATCTGGTCCTACGGTTCAGGCTACGGCGGCAACGCCCTGCTCGGGAAGAAGTGCCTGGCCCTGCGCATCGCGTCGATCATGGCCCGCGACGAGGGCTGGATGGCCGAGCACATGCTCATCCTCAAGCTCACCTCGCCCGAGGGCAAGGTGAAGTTCGTGACGGGCGCCTTCCCGAGCGCCTGCGGCAAGACGAACCTCGCGATGCTCGTCCCGACCCTCCCGGGTTGGACCGTCGAGACGATCGGTGACGACATCGCCTGGATGAAGATCGGGGAGGACGGCCGCCTGTACGCCATCAACCCCGAGGCCGGCTTCTTCGGCGTCGCCCCCGGCACCGGCTACGAGACGAACCCGAACGCCATGGCGTCCATCACGCACAACACCGTGTTCACGAACACGGCGCTGACGGACGACGGCGACGTCTGGTGGGAGGGCATGACGAAGGAGAAGCCCGCGCACCTGACCGACTGGCACGGCAACGACTGGACGCCCGAGTCCGACGTCCCCGCCGCGCACCCGAACTCGCGTTTCGCGGTGAGCGCCGGGCAGTGCCCGTCGATCGCCGCCGAATGGGAGGACCCGGCCGGCGTCCCGATCGACGCCTTCCTCTTCGGTGGCCGGCGCGCGACCGTCCTGCCGCTGGTCCGCGAGGCCACGAGCTGGGAGCACGGCACGTTCCTCGGCGCGACCATGTCCTCGGAGATGACCGCCGCCGCCTTCGGCACCGTCGGCCAGCTGCGCTTCGACCCCTTCGCCCAGCTGCCGTTCGCGGGCTACAACATGGGCGACTACATCGGGCACTGGCTGTCGATGGCCGAGCGCACCGACGTCGAGAAGCTGCCGAAGATCTTCTACGTCAACTGGTTCCGCAAGGACGAGAACGGCAAGTTCCTGTGGCCCGGGTTCGGCGAGAACTCGCGCGTCCTGGAGTGGATCTTCCGGCGCTGCGACGGCGAGGTCGAGGCGGACCCGACGCCGATCGGCAACGTCCCGCGGCAGGAGGACCTCAACGTCGAGGGCTTGGACATCACGAGCGAGCAGCTCGCCGCCCTGCTCGCCGTCGACGAGGCCGCCGTGAAGGCCGAGCTGCCGCAGGTCGAGGAGTTCCTCGCGAAGTTCGGCGACCACCTGCCGGCCGAGATGACCGCGCAGCTGGACGCCCTGAAGGCCGCGCTCGACGCCTGAGCGCCCGCGGGTGGCGCGGGCGTCCTCGATGCCCGCGCCCCGGCGACCGACACCCGCCGCCGCGGACCACGTGGCGGTGACAGGCGCGCCACGACGGCCGGGCATGTCCCGGGTAGGCTCGCGCCCATGGCCCTGGACGAGAAGGACGAGGAGCTCGAAGGCGCGGTCCACGAAGGCGCGGAGTGGTCCGGGGAGCTGTACCGGATCGCGTCCACGCAGTTCACGCACACCGCCGGGATCCTGGATCTGGACACCGAGGCCCGGACCCGGCTCCTGGAGCCGCGCCGGGCGCTGACGGTGAACTTCCCGGTGAAGATGGACGACGGCAGCGTCCGCGAGTTCACCGGGTACCGCGTGCAGCACACGCTGACGATGGGCCCGACGAAGGGCGGTTTCCGCTACGCCCGCGGCGTCTCGCTGAGCGAGTGTGCGGCGCTGGCGATGTGGATGACGTGGAAGTGCGCGCTGCTGGAGCTGCCGTTCGGCGGCGCCAAGGGTGGCGTGCGCTGCGACCCGCGCCAGCACTCCGTCGGCGAGCTGGAGCGCATCACCCGGCGCTACACGGCCGAGCTGCTGCCGGTCATCGGCCCCGACCGCGACATCCCGGCGCCGGACATGGGCACGGGCGAACGCGAGAGGGCGTGGCTCTACGACACGTACTCGCACTCGATGGGCTACGCCGTCCCCGCGGTCGTCACGGGCAAGCCCGTCGTCCTGGGTGGGGTCGAGGCGCGCCAGCCCGCCACCGGCCTGGGCGTCGTCTACGTCATCGAGTCGCTGCTCGAACGGCTGTCGCTGCCGATCCGCGAGCAGCGCTTCGTCGTGCAGGGCTTCGGCAACGTCGGGCGCGTGGCGGCCGGGGAGCTGCACGCGATCGGCGCGCCGGTCGTCGGCGTCAGCGACGTCAGCGGCGGCGTCGTGGACCCGGCCGGCCTGGACATCCCCGACGTCGCGGCCTGGGTCGACGAGCACGGGACGCTCGAGGGCTACCCGCGGGCCGAGGCGGTCGGCCGGTCGGAGATCCTGCTGACCGAGTGCGAGGTGCTCGTCCCGGCGGCGCTCGAGCGCCAGCTCACGCACCGCAACGCCGGGCAGGTGCGGTGCCGCTTCGTCGTGGAGGCCGCCAACGGCCCGACGACGCCCGAGGCGGAGGCGATCCTCGCCGAGCGGGGCATCCCCGTCGTCCCGGACGTCCTGGCGAACGCCGGCGGCGTGACCGTCTCCTACTTCGAGTGGGTGCAGGACCACCAGCGCTACTCGTGGGACGGGATCGAGATGCAGGAGCGCCTGCGGCGGATGATGCGCGCCGCGGCGGCACGCGTCTGGGAGGGCGCCGAGCAGCACGGCGTGGACTACCGCACCGCGGCGCTGACCGTCGCGGTGCAGCGGGTCGCCGAGGCTGGCGCCCGGCGAGGGATCTACCCGTAGGCGGACGCGCGGGCGCGGGCGCCAGACGAGGGATCTACCCGTAGGCGGGACGGACTACGGGGCGTCGGAGGCCGCCGGCCCGAACTCGGCCTCGACCTCGTCGAGCCACTCCCGGTGGGCCGCGATCAGGCGGCGGGACAGGCGGTGGTTGAGGAGCAGGGCGTTCTGCCGCCACGGAAGCTCGGCCGCGCGGAGCTCCGCGGCGGCCATCTCCGCGTCGAGGGCGTCGAGGTCGTGGCGCAACGCCGCCAGCCCTTCCAGGACGGCCTCGGGACCGGTCAGGCTCGCCGCGAGCAGGCGGACGGCGGGCTCTTGGAGGAGCTTGGGAAAGGCGGCAGGGGTGCGCACCCACTCGCGCAGGGCGTCGAGCCCCGCCGCCGTGAGCATGTAGTGCGTCCGCGGTCCCGTGCGTCCTGCGGTCTTCTCCGCGGCCAGCAGGCCCAGGCCGGCCAGGCGCTTGGCCTCGGCGTAGTACTGGCTTGGTGCCGCGGTCCAGTAGACGCGCCCGCGTTGCATCGCGAGGGCGATGTCGTGGGGGCCTGCACCGTCCTTCCCGACGAGGGTGAGCACGACGAACGACAGCGGCGACAGGCGAGGGCTTGACAAAGCTCTGATCCAGACCTTAGGGTGATGACTCTGAAACGGAGTCTATATTGAAGGGGCCACCATGTCCGAGTCGTTCTGGTTCTTCGCGAGCCTGATGGAGATCCACCTGCCCGCCGGCGACGGGCAGCCCGCGCTCATCGAGGCCACCGCGCCCGCGGGCGACATGCCGCCGCTGCACGAGCACGCCGACGAGGCGGAGTCCTTCTACGTGCTGGAGGGCGAGCTCGAGCTGTGGGTCGGCGCCGACGCCCACCACGTCCTCGGCGTCGGCGACGCGGTGCGCGCGCCCGCCGGCGTCCCGCACACCTATCGCGCCGGGGCCGGCGGCGCGCGCTTCCTGGTCGGCGGCG
>CAZRLR010000263.1:0-6590 GCA_964600395.1 uncultured Conexibacter sp. | reverse complement strand
GGCCGCATCGGCGTGAAGTGCTGGATCAACAAGGGCGAGATCATGCCCGAGGGCTTCAGCGGCGTCGACCTCACCGAGATCGACGCGCCGGCGCGTGCCGACGACCGCGACGGTCGCGGCGGCGGCGGGCGTGACGGCCGTGACGGTCGCGGTGGCGGCGGTCGCGGTCGCGGTGGCCAGGGCGGCGGTCCGGGCGGTCGCGGTGGCGGCCCCGGCGGACGTGGCGGTGGACCGGGTGGACGCGGCGGCCAGGGTGGCGGCGGCGGACGTCCGGGCGGATACGGCGGAGGTCGATAGATGCTTTCCCCCAAGCGCGTGAAGCACCGCAAGGTGCACCGTGGTCGCAAGGCCGGCATGAGCCGTGCCCAGACGACCGTGCAGTTCGGCGAGTACGGGCTCAAGGTCCTGGACGCCGGCTGGCTCACGAACCGCCAGATCGAAGCGGCGCGTATCGCGATGACCCGCAAGATCAAGCGTGGCGGCAAGGTCTGGATCAACGCGTTCCCGGACAAGTCCGTGACGAAGAAGCCGGCCGAGACCCGGATGGGTTCCGGCAAGGGCTCGCCCGAGGGCTGGGTCGCGGTCGTCAAGCCGGGCCGCGTCGTGTTCGAGCTCGCCGGAGTGCCGGAGCCGTTGGCCCGCGAGGCGATGCGCCTCGCCGGCCGCAAGCTGCCCGTGCGCACGAAGTTCGTGATGCGAGAGGACGGTCTGTGATGGACACCAAGGAACTGCGGGATCTGGACGACAAGCAGATCCTCGAGCAGGTCAAGACGGCGCGCCGCGAGGTCTTCGGGCTGCGCTTCCAGCACGCCACCGGCGAGCTGGAGAACACCGCGGGCCTGCGCAACGCAAAGCGCCAGCTGGCCCGTGTCCTGACGGTCGCGCGCCAGCGTGGCCTCGACGAGAACGCGAAGGCGTAGAGATGGCTGACGAGACCCCCGAGACCCCCGAGACCGAGACCCCCGACGTGGACGTGGCCGCCGAGGCGCCCGCCGAGACCGAGGCCGTCGAGGCCCCCGCCGCCGAGCCCGCCCCCAAGGCCGAGCCGGTCGCCCAGCTGAGCCCGAAGGAGCGCAAGGCCGCGGCCCGCGCCCGCCGCGGCAAGCGCCGCGGCGCGACGCCCGAGGAGCGCGCCGAGGCGCGCGCCAAGAAGGCCGTCGCCCGTCGTCGCCGTCGCCTGCAGGAGCGCGAGAAGGCCAAGGCCGTCCGTGCCGAGGCCGGCCCCGTCGAGGACATCGCCCCGCGCGACGCCGTCGGCACCGGCAAGCCGAAGGTGCGCCAGGGCATCGTCACGTCCGACAAGGGCGAGAAGACGATCACCGTCCGCATCGACGACGCCCGCCGGCACCGCAAGTACCAGAAGATCGTCCGCAGCACCCAGAAGCTGCACGTGCACGACGAGAAGAACGACGCCGGCACCGGCGACCTCGTCCGCGTCGTGGAGTGCCGGCCCATGAGCGCCACGAAGCGCTGGCGCCTCGAAGCAGTGCTGGAGCGTGCCAAGTGATCCAGAACGAGACCCGGCTGCGCGTCGCCGACAACACGGGCGCCAAGGAGATCCTCTGCATCCGCGTCAACGGTGGCTCGCGCCGCCGCTACGCCGGCGTGGGGGACATCATCACGGCGACCGTCAAGCAGGCCACGCCGCAGGGCACCGTCAAGAAGGGCGAGGTCGTCAAGGCCGTCGTCGTGCGGACGAAGAAGTCCTTCGGCCGCGAGGACGGGACCTACATCCAGTTCGACGAGAACGCCGCGGTCATCATCGACGCGGCCAACAACCCGCGGGGCACGCGCATCTTCGGCCCCGTGGCCCGTGAGCTGCGCGATCGCAACTTCATGAAGATCGTCTCGCTCGCGCCGGAGGTGCTCTAACATGGCCGCCCTGAAGATCCGCTCCGGTGACGACGTCATCGTGATCAGCGGCAAGGACCGTGGCAAGACCGGCAAGGTCTTGCGCGTGGACCCCAAGAAGTCCCGGGTCTACGTCGAGGGTCTGAACATCATCAAGCGCCACCAGCGCCCCACGCAGTCGACGGACCCGGCGAAGGCCGCCGGTGGCGTCGTCGAGAAGGAAGCACCGATCCACATCTCCAACGTCCAGCTCATCGACCCGAAGACGAAGAAGCCGACCCGTGTCGGCGTCTCCCGCGACGGTGGCACGCGCAACCGTGTCGCCAAGCGCTCGGGCGAGAAGCTCGACTGAGCCCGGTCACCGCCATGTCAGCCACTCTCACCAACGCCCGCCTGAAGCAGCGCTACAACGACGAGATCCTCCCGGCTCTCATCGAGCGCTTCGGCTACTCGACGCCCATGATGGCGCCGAAGCTCGTCAAGGTCACCCTGAACATGGGTCTCGGCGAGGCCAAGCAGGACAACAAGCAGTTCGCGGCCGCCGTCGAGCAGCTCGCGACGATCGCCGGCCAGAAGCCCAACACGCGCCTGGCCCGCAAGTCGATCGCGCAGTTCAAGGTCCGCGAGGGCATGCCCGTCGGCGCGAGCGTCACGCTGCGTCGCGAGCGCGCCTACGAGTTCATCGACCGCCTGACGAGCGTCGCGCTCCCGCGCGTGCGTGACTTCCGCGGCCTGAAGTTCACGTCCTTCGACGGGCGTGGCAACTACTCGATGGGCATCCGCGAGCAGACGATCTTCCCCGAGATCGACTACGACGCCATCGACCAGGTCCGTGGCCTCGACGTCACGATCACGACCACCGCCAAGACCGATGCCGAGGCGTACGCGCTGCTCGAGGCGTTCGGCTTCCCGTTCGCCAAGGACGGGAACCCCTACATCACCGCCGAAACCACGGAGGCCTGAGCAATGGCCAAGACGTCCCAGCGCGTGAAGCAGGCGCGCGGATCCAAGTACTCGACCCGGGAGTACACGCGCTGCCGCCGCTGCGGCCGCGCGCGTTCCGTGTACCGCAAGTTCGGCGTGTGCCGCATCTGCCTGCGCGAGATGGCGCACAACGGCTACATCCCCGGCATGACGAAGAGCAGTTGGTGATCACATGTCGATGACCGATCCCATCGCCGACTTCCTGACCCGTATCCGCAACGCCATCCGCGCGTCGCACGAGACGGTCGACATCCCGGCGTCCACCTTCAAGAAGGAGCTCGCGAAGATCCTCCGGGAACAGGGCTACATCCTGTCCTGGGAGACGATCCCGCCGACCGAGGACCGGCCGGCCGAGCTCATCCGCATCCAGCTCAAGTACACCGACGATCGCCGCTCGGCCATCTCCGGCCTCAAGCGTGTCTCCCGTCCCGGCCAGCGGTACTACGCGCCTTCCGCGCGTCTGCCGAAGGTCCAGGGCGGGATGGGCACGGCGATCATCTCGACGTCCAAGGGCGTCATGACCGGTCACGACGCGCGTAAAGCGGGCGTCGGTGGCGAGGTCGTGGCCCACGTCTGGTAGGCACCCATGTCCCGAATCGGTCGTAAACCCATCCCCGTCCCGGCCTCCGTGTCGATCTCGATCGAGCCCGAGCTCGTGACGGTCAACGGACCCAACGGCGAGCTCCGCGAGCGGATCCACCGCGACATGACGGTCGTGCACGAGGGCGAAGAGCTCCTCGTCACGCGTCCGACGGACCGTGGTGAGCACCGTGCCCTGCACGGCCTCACGCGTTCCCTCGTCGCCAACATGGTCGAGGGCGTCACCGCCGGCTTCCAGAAGACCCTGGAGATCCAGGGCGTCGGCTACCGCGCCACGCTGAAGGGCACCGACCTCGAGCTCGCGCTCGGGTACTCGCACCCCATCACCATCAAGGCCCCGGACGGCATCACGTTCGAGGTCCCGGTCCCCACGCGCATCGTCGTGAAGGGGGCCTCCAAGCAGGTCGTCGGCGAGACGGCCGCACTCATCCGTAAGCAGCGCAAGCCGGAGCCCTACAAGGGCAAGGGCATTCGCTACGAGGGCGAGTACGTCGCCCGGAAGGTCGGAAAGCGCGCATGAGCGTCCAGAGCAAGCCCACCAAGCGCCTCAAGCGGCGCCGTCGCGTCCGCGCGAAGATCACCGGCACGCCCGAGCGGCCGCGCATCTCCGTGTTCCGTTCGAACCGCGGGATCAGCGCGCAGCTCATCGACGACGTCAACGGCGTCACGCTGGCGTCCGTCCAGTGGACCGAGGACGCGTTCCGGTCGCTGCAGAAGTCCGAGCAGGCCGCCGAGGCCGGCAAGGCCCTCGCGGACCGTGCCAAGTCCAAGGGCGTCGACGTCGCGGTGTTCGACCGCGGCGGCTACCAGTACCACGGCCGTGTCAAGGCGTTCGCCGAAGGCGTCCGCGAAGGAGGATTGACCGTATGAGGACCGCTATCGATCGCAGCGTCAGCCCGGCTGGGCTGGACCTGCAGGAGCGCGTCGTCGAGATCAACCGCGTGGCGAAGGTCGTCAAGGGCGGCCGTCGCTTCTCCTTCACGGCCCTCGTCGTCGTCGGTGACGAGCGCGATGTCGTCGGCGTCGGCTACGGCAAGGCCAACGAGGTCCCACTCGCGATCCAGAAGGGCGTCGAGCAGGCGAAGAAGAACCTGTTCCGCGTCCCGAAGCACAACGCGACGATCACCCACGAGTCGCTCGGCGTCTTCGGCGCCGGCCGCGTCTACCTCAAGCCGGCCTCGCCCGGTACCGGCGTCATCGCCGGTGGTGGCGTGCGTGCCGTGCTCGAGCTCGCGGGGATCCACGACATCCTGAGCAAGTCGCTCGGCTCGCAGAACCCGATCAACCTCGTGAAGGCGACGATCACTGCGCTGGCGCAGCTGCGCAAGCCGGAGGAGGTCGCGGAGCTCCGCGGCCTGTCGATCAACGCCGTCCTGGGCCTCGCGCCCAAGGACGAGACGCCGAACGAGATCGTCGACGGCTCGCACCAGTCGCCCTCGATCGCCGAGGCCCCCAGCGACGTCGCCGCCGAAGAGGCCGCGCACGCCGAGCCCGAGGCCGAGGTCACGGAGCCCGAGGCTCCGGCCGCCGACGACGCCCCGGCCGCGGAGGCCGAGGCCCCCGCCGAGGAGGCTCCGGCATCGTGAGCGACTTCAAGGTGACCCAGACCAAGTCCAAGAACGGCTCGGACCAGAAGCAGATCGACACCCTCCGGTCGCTCGGCCTGCGGAAGATCGGCCACACCGTGGACGTCAAGGACACGCCGCAGACGCGGGGCATGCTGCACCGCGTCCGGCACCTCGTGAAGGTGGAAGACCATGGCTGAACCTGAGTACAACGCGGCCGACGTCGGCCTCCACAACCTGAAACCGGCCCCGGGCTCGCGCAAGCCGCGCAAGCGCGTCGGTCGCGGCCACGGCTCCGGCATGGGCAAGACCGCCGGCCGTGGCCAGGACGGCTACGGCTCCCGCTCGGGCGCCAAGGACCGTCAGCGCTTCGAGGGCGGCCAGATGCCGCTGCACATGCGGATGCGCAAGCTGCGCGGTCCGCACATGAAGAAGTCGATGCCGTTCGAGATGTTCCGCACGCACACCCAGGGCGTGAACATCCAGATGCTCGACCGCCGCTTCGACTCGGGCGCCGACGTCACCCTCGAGGCGCTCGCCTCGTCGGGCCTGGCCAAGGCGAAGGACGTCCCGGTGAAGATCCTGGCCAAGGGTCAGATCACCAAGCCGCTGAACGTGCACGCGCACAAGTTCAGCGCCGCCGCCAGGGAGGCCATCGAGGCCGCCGGCGGCACCTGCACCGTCGTCGAGTAGTCGACGCGCACTGCGAGGTACCGGCTGCGGGCCATCCTTCGGGGTGGCCCGCCGTCGTTCATGGGTGGCCGCTACTCTCCGGTGTTCATGCTCTCGACGATCCTCAGCTCCTTCACCGTCCCGGAGATCCGCAAGAAGCTCGCCTTCACGGCGCTCATCCTCGCGCTCTACCGGGTGGGGTCGCACATCCCGACGCCGGGGATCGACATCGACGCGGTCGACCAGGTGCAGAAGCAGTTCGGCTCCGGTGGCGTCCTGAACCTGCTGAACACGTTCAGCGGCGGATCGCTGAGTCGCTTCTCGTTCTTCGCGCTCGGGATCATGCCGTACATCACGGCGTCGATCATCCTGCAGCTCCTGACGGTCGTCGTGCCGTCGCTGGAGAAGCTGCAGAAGGAGGGCGAGGTCGGCCAGGCGCGCATCACGCAGTACACGCGCTACCTCACCGTCGGCCTGGCCTTCGCGCAGGCGATCGGCTACGTCTTCCTCTTCCGCTCGTTCTCGCCGAACGCCGGGCTGCCGATCATCCCGAACTTCGACGCGCCCCACGTCTTCCTCATCGTCCTGTCGATCACGGCGGGCACGATCCTGCTCATGTGGATGGGCGAGCTCATCACGCAGCGGGGCATCGGCAACGGCATCTCGCTCATGATCTTCGCGTCGATCGTCTCCGGGCTCCCGCGGGGCCTGCAGGCGTGGTGGACGAACCCCGACCAGGTCTTCCGCGTGATGATGCCCTTCATCGCGCTCGGCGTCATCGCCGCGATCGTCTTCATGCAGGAGGGCCAGCGCCGCATCCCGGTCCAGTACGCCAAGCGCGTCATCGGCCGCCGCATGAGCGCCGGCGGCCAGACCTACCTGCCGCTGCGCGTGAACATGGCCGGCGTCATCCCGGTC
>CAZRLR010000262.1:5879-6594 GCA_964600395.1 uncultured Conexibacter sp. | reverse complement strand
GACGCGACGGTCGAGGACATCGCCGACGCGTACATCAAGGCGTGGGAGGGCGGCATCAAGGCGCTCGCCATCTACCGCGACGGATCCAAGACCGCGCAGGCGCTGCGCACGGACGCGCAGAAGGAGAAGAGCGCGGACGAGCTGGCGGCCACGGTCGAGGGCCTGTACACGCAGGAGCAGGTCGACGAGCTCGTGACCGAGGCGACGATCAAGGCCAAGCTCGAGGCGCAGGGTGAGGCGGCCACGCGCCGTCGCATGCCGCGCGAGCGTCAGTCGATCACGCACAAGTTCTCGATCGGCGGCCATGAGGGCTACATCACGGCCGGCATGTACGACGACGGCACGGTCGGCGAGATCTTCCTCACCGACATCGGCAAGGAGGGGTCCACCATGCGCGGCATGATGAACTCCTTCGCGACGGCGATCTCGATCTCGCTGCAGTACGGGGTGCCGCTCGAGACGCTCGTGAGCAAGTTCGCGTACATGCGCTTCGAGCCCGAAGGCATCACGCAGAACCCGGAGATCCCGTTCGCCAAGTCGATGCCCGACTACATCATGCGGTGGCTGGCGTCCCGGTTCCTGGACGCCGACGACCAGGAGGAGCTCGGCATCCTCACCCCCGCCGTGGGGGCCCCCCCCGGCCCCCCCGGCGGGGGGCGGGGGGGGGGGGGCGCCCCCCCCCCCCGCCCCCCCGCCCCCCCCCGCCGGGGGGGGG
>CAZRLR010000262.1:0-5869 GCA_964600395.1 uncultured Conexibacter sp. | reverse complement strand
CGCGCCCGCAAGGTCGCGCAGGACGTGTCGCTGTCGGTGCAGTCCTCGGACACGAACGGCCCCGCGGCGCCGACCGGCGGGCTGTTCTCGCCGACGAGCGCCCCTGAGGCCTCGGCCGGCGAGGCGACCCCCGCGGCCGCCGCGTTCACCGACACGCCGCCCGTCGTCCCCGCCCGCATGGTCGGGCTGGACCTCGGCCCGGCCTGCGGCCAGTGCGGCGGCATGATGCAGCGCACGGGCTCGTGCTACACGTGCGGCAGCTGCGGCAACAACACGGGCTGCGGCTGAGCCTCGGCGCGTGACGCGGGGTCCGGCTGAGGCCGGCCCCCGCGGTCGATCTGGTGTGTCGGCGACGGGGACCTTCGGGTCCCCGTCGTCCTTCCGGGCAGCGCGCAGTCGTCGCGGATGGCCGGCCGGTCCCGCGCGGGGCGGCGTGTGAGGGCGCGCCGGCTACCGGCCCACGACGACCGCCACGCGCGTCGTCCGCGTGACGGTCGTCCCGGCCTTCTTGCCCTGGCTGAGCACCCGGCCGCGCCGGGCCCGCGGGGCGCGGCGACGGGTGACCTTCGCCGGCGCGCAGCCGGCGAGCTTCAGCCGACGCTGGGCCACGGCGAGCGACGTGCCGACGAGCCTGGGCACCTTGCAGGTCCGCCGCACCGGCGTCGACGTCGGCGTCGGGGTCGGGGTCGGCGTGCAGGCACGCGCCGAGGGGCGGGACGGGCCAGGTGTCCGCGAACGGACGCATCAGGACCGGAGGACCCACAACGTTCGTCTGGTCCCCCGCCCGCCCGCCGCCGTTCGGGCATGCTGCGGCCCCAGGTGCCGCGGACCCGTTCCGTGGCCTCCGTCATCTCCGCGTTCGGCACCGGGCTCCCCCCGGGGTCCGTCGCAGGAGCGGGACCCCGCCACGACCCGCCGAGAACCCCATGCCGCAGCGCCGCCTCCGGGCCTCACGTCCAGGCTTCACCGTCGACGTCTCCTACGACGCTTGGATCGCCGTCATTGCGGTCGGCGGCGAGATCGACCTGGCCGCGGTGCCGCGGCTGCGGGCGGTCGTCGACGAGGCCGCCGGGACCGGGCACGACGTGCTCGTGGACCTCACGGGCTGCCCGTTTCTCGACAGCAGCGGCGCCGCCCAGGTGCTCCGCGCGCAGCGCCTGGCCCACGGGCAGGACGCCGCCTTCGCGATCGTCTGCCCGGCCGGCGGGATCCCGGACCGGGTGCTGGAGATCGTGTGCGCCGGAGAGCTGCCGGTCCACCGGACCCGCGCCGAGGCGCTGGCGGTCATGCGCCGGGTCGCGTTGGACATCGGCGACCCGCCGCCGGACGTCGTCGACGAGGCCTGAGGCCCGGCCCGACCCGCCCGGCCCCCGACGGGCGCTAGGCCGATGCCCCCGCGTCCGGCGCCGCCGCGGCGGGCGCGGCCTGCGCCGCGCGCTTGCGCAGCAGCGGCATGACGTCCTCGGTGAACTGCTGCATGAAGCGCGACTGGTCGTCGCCCGGGCCGTGGATGACGAGGTCCTGGAAGCCGAGGTCCAGGTACGGCGCGATGCGGTCCACGACGTCCTGGGGATCGTCCGAGACGATGAAGCGGGTGTGCGCCTGGTCGAGGTTGGCGTCCGCCACGCGCTCCATCTCGATCGGGTCCTCGATGCCCTCCTTCTGCTCGGGCTTGAGCGCCAGCGCCGCCCACCAGTGACACGCCTTGTAGGCGAAGTCCAGGTCGCGGTCGTAGGACACCTTCACCTCGATCATCCGCCGGATCGCCCCGGCGTCACGCCCGGCGTCCGCCGCGCCCTCGGCCACCTTGCCCAGCAGCGAGGCGTAGAGCTCGGGGTCCTTGCCGCTCGTGCAGATGAAGCCGTCCCCCACCCGCCCGGCGAGCTTCGCCGCCAGCGGCCCGGACGCGGCGACGAAGATCGGCACCGGCTCGTCCGGCCGGTCGTAGATCGTCGCGTTGGACGTCTGGTAGTAGTCGCCCTGGAAGGTCACGCGCTCCCCGGCCCACAGCTCGCGGATCAGCGCGATCGCCTCGGCCAGGCGCATGCGCCGCTCCTTGCGCCCCGGGAACTCCGACCCGGTCGCCGGCGTCTCGTTCATCGCCTCACCGGAGCCGACCCCGAGGAACATCCGGCCGGGGTTCAGCATCCCGAGCGTCCCGAAGGACTGCGCGACCATCGAGGGGTGATGCCGGAGGGTCGGCGTCAGCACGCTCGTCCCGAGCGCCACGCTGCACGTGCGCTCCCCGATCGCCCCGAGCCACGTCAGCGCCGACGGCCCGTGCCCGCCGTGGTGCCGCCACGGCTGGAAGTGGTCGGACACCGCGACGATGTCGAAGCCGACACGCTCGGCCTCCGCAGAGAAGTCCAGCAGCTCGCGCGGCCCGAACTGCTCAGCCGACGCCTTGTAACCGATTCGGATGTCCATGGGTCCCCTGATGGTATGCCGACGGCGTGCGGTGCCTGCGCGCCACCTCCCCCGCCCACCGCCGGACTTGCAATGCGCCTGCGCGTGACCCAGGATTCGCCGGGTGCCCCTGCCTGCGTTCCCCGTGCGCCTGCGCGCGACCGACCGGGCACTGCGGCGGGCCGGGGCCGAGCTGCACGCCGCGCGGCTCCTCCGTGCTCAGTCGGGCAACCTCAGCGTCCGCTCCCGCGCCGGACTGCGGATCACGACCGCGGGCGCCCGCCTCGGGAAGCTGGGCCGGGGCGACCTCACGGACGTCGGGCTCGACGGCGGCACGACGGGTCGCCGGCCGACGACGCCGCCCTCCAGCGAGACGCCGCTGCACGCCGCGATCTACCGCGCCCGGCCCGACGTCGGGGCGGTCGTCCACACCCACGGGGCGTTCTCCACCGCGTGGGCCGGGGCGGCCAGCGCGCTCGAGCTCGTGCTCGAGGAGGCGCGGTACTACGGGATGGGGCCGGCCGTGCCGGTCGTGCCCTGGCGCCCGGCGGGCAGCGAGGAGCTGGCCACCGCGGCAGCGACGGTCCTCGGCGACGGGGCCGCCGTCCTGCTCGCCGACCACGGCGCCCTGGCGGTGGGCCCGGACCTGCGGCGCGCGCTCGACGTCGCGCTCTCGCTCGAGCACCAGGCGCAGGTCGCCTGGCTGCTGCGGGCCGACCGGGCAGGCGTCACGCTCCCGGAGGGCGCGGACGAGCTCGCGGGTGAGCTGTCGTGGCCGACGCACTGAGCGGCCTGCGCGTCGTCGACTTCTCGCGCGTCCTCGCGGGGCCGTTCGGGACGATGCTGCTGGCCGACTTCGGCGCGCACGTGACGAAGGTCGAGCGCCCCGGCACCGGGGACGACACGCGCAGCTGGGGACCGCCGTTCGGGCCGGACGGCCAGGCGACGTACTTCCAGGCCATCAACCGCAACAAGGCCAGCGTCGTGCTGGACCTCCACGATCCCGAGGACGCCGCGCACGCCCTGACGCTGGCGGCCGGGGCGGACGTCGTGGTGGAGAACTTCCGGCCTGGGCTCATGGAGCGCTTCGGCCTGGGCTACGACGACGTGCGCGCCCGCAACCCGGGCGTCGTCTTCTGCTCCATCACCGGGTTCGGCCGGGGCACGGGCGCCGCGCTGCCGGGCTACGACCTGCTCGTCCAGGCCCTCAGCGGCTTCATGAGCGTCACCGGGGACCCGGCCGGCGAGCCGCAGAAGGCCGGCGTCGCGGTCGTCGACGTGATGGCCGGGCTCTTTGCGACCGTCGGGATCCTCACCGCGCTGCGCCACCGCGAGGCGACCGGTGAGGGCCAGCGGGTCGAGGTCGACCTGCTGCGCAGCGCCCTGGCGGGTCTGGTGAACCTCAGCGCCGAGTTCACGGTCGCGGGCGTCGTCCCCGAGCGAATGGGCAACGCGCATCCGAGCATCGCCCCGTACACGCTGCTGCCGTGCGCCGAGGGTGAGCTCATCGTGGCCGTCGGCACCGACCGGCAGTTCGCGAGCCTCTGCACGATCCTGGGGGACGCCGGCCTGGCGGACGACCCGCGCTTTGCCTCCAACCGTGCGCGCGTCGAGCACCGCGATGCGCTGCGCGACGCGCTCGTGCGGCGCCTGGCGGCACGGCCGGCGACCGAGTGGGCCAGAGCGCTCACGGAGGCACGCGTCCCGGCCGGGCTCGTGAACGACCTCGCCGGCGGCTTCGCCCTGGCGATGGAGCTGGGGCTGGATCCGATCGTCGAGCTCCCGCACCGCGACGGCAGCGCCGTGCCGCTGCCGCGGAACCCGATCGGCCTGTCGGCGACGCCGGCGACCTACCGGTCCGCGCCGCCGGCGATGGGCGAGGACCCGACGGGCCCAGCGCCTGCGCGCTAGGTCGGCAGCAGCGGCGATCGCACGTCGCCGCGCAGGCCGCGCGGGGCGGCCAGGCGTTCGAGCATGAGCGCCGTGTCGGCGATCGGCACCCCGGTGAGGTGCTCGGCGCGGCCCTCGAAGTCGGCGACGACGGCCGCCAGGGCGTGCGCGTAGGCCACCTGGTCGCGGGCGGCGAGCGCGTCGATCGCCGTCGCGGCCCGCCCGAAGGCCGCCGACGGCGCGGCGTGCATCGGCCCGGTCGCCGCCCGGGCCTCGTCGTCGTGCCCGAGGACGAGCGCGGCGAGCGCGCGGACGTAGGCGGCGGGCGCCGACACGTCGGCGTCCGTCAGCACCGCGCGCGCGTGCTGCGCCTCGGCGGTCGCGTCGCCCGCGATGACCGCGGCCTTCAGCGCGCCGATGAGCCGGCCGAAGCTCGCCGGGGGCGCCAGGTCCCACGACTCGCGGTACAGCCGCGCCGCCTCGCGCATCGCCTCCGTCGCGCCCGCCTCGTCACCACCGGCCAGCAGGGCCCGGTGCCCGCGCTGCTCGGCGGCGATCGCGGCCAGCAGCCGCTCCTTGTGCGGGCCGTCGGCCATCGCCACCGCGCCCGCCCCCTAGAGCCGGACCGGCAGCGCCTTGAGCTGGTTGGCGAACGGCGACTCGACGTGCCGCGGCGTCCCGGCGAGCGTCATCGCGGGGTAGCGGCGCAGCGTCTCCTCGAAGAGCAGCCGCAGCTCCAGCCGCGCGAGCGCCGTGCCGAGGCAGAAGTGCCGGCCCCCGGCCCCGAAGGCCTGGTGCTCGGGGTTGCGCTCCACGTCGAAGCGGTCGGGGTCCTCGTAGCGCGTCTCGTCCCGGCCGGAGGAGACGTACCACATGACGACGGCGTCGCCCTCGCGGATCGGCTGCCCGTGCAGCTCGGTGTCCTTCGTCGCGGTGCGGCGGAAGTGCGCGAAGGCCGGGAACATCCGCAGCGCCTCCTCGACGACCCCGAGGACGAGGGACGGGTCCGCGAGCACCTTCGCCCGCTCCTCGGGGTGCTCGATGAGCGCCCGCATCCCGCTGCAGTACGTCGCCTTCGTCGAGTCGTTGCCGGCCGCCAGCAGGAGGAAGAAGCCCATGACGATCTCGTGCTCCTCGAGCTTCTCGCCGTCGACCTCGGCGTGCACGAGGACGCTCGTCAGGTCGTCCGTCGGGCGCTCGCGCCGCTCCTCGATGAGCACGCGGCAGCGCTCGAAGATCTCCGGGACGTCGCGCTCCATCACCGTCTGCACGCCCTCGGGGTTCAGGTCCGGGTCGCCGGCCCCGAGCACGGTGCTCATGAGGCGTGCCCAGAGCGCGTCGTCCTCCGGCGGGATGCCGAGGAAGCGCCCGATGACGCGCGAGACGACGGGCTGGGCGACGTCGTTGACGAGGTCGCACGTCTCCCGACCCTCCAGGCCGTCGAGGACGTCGCAGACGATGCCCCGGATGACCGGCTCGTGGTCGGCGATCCGCTTGGGCGTGAACCCGCGCTGGAAGAGCGCCTTGAGCCGGTCGTGCTTGGGCGGGTCCATCCCGATGAACATCGCCCGCG
>CAZRLR010000261.1:0-6623 GCA_964600395.1 uncultured Conexibacter sp. | reverse complement strand
CGCATCCGCTCGACGTCGTACCTGCGCGGCAGCATCCGCCGCTGGTCGGTCGGCGAGAACATCGCCTGGGGCAGCGGCGCGCTCGCGACCCCCGCGGAGATCATGCAGGCGTGGATGGACTCGCCCGGGCACCGCGCGAACATCCTGGACCGCGACTTCCGCGAGATCGGGATCGGCGTCGCCAGCGGCGCGCCCACCGGCGCCGGCGGCGGCGCGACGTACGTCACCGAGTTCGGTCTCCGCGTCCGCTGAACCTCCGGGTAGGGTCGGCCGATGGCCGACGTCCAGCCCCTCCGCGCGCTCCACTACGACCAGGCGGTCGCCGGACCGCTCCAGCAGCTCGTCTCGCCGCCGTACGACGTGATCGACCCGCAGCAGCGCGCCGCGCTCGCCGCCCGGTCGCCGTACAACGTGGTCGGTATCGACCTGCCCGAGGATCCCGCGGGAGGCGACCGCTACGACCACGCCGCGGCGCTCCTGGCGTCCTGGCGCGAGGCCGGCGCCGTCGTCCAGGACGACACCCCCGCCCTGTGGCCCCTCGTGCAGGAGTACACCGCCCCCGACGGGCGCCGGCTCACGCGCCGGGGGATCCTCGCGCGCGTCCGCGTCGAGGACTACGGCCCCGGCCGCATCCGCCCACACGAGCGCACCCACCCGGGTCCGAAGGAGGACCGGCTGCGCCTGACGCGCGCGACCCGCGCGAACCTCTCCCCGATCTTCAGCCTCTACGGCGACCCGCAACTGGCCGCGTGGAGCGCGCTGGAGCCGTTCACCTCCGGGCCGCCGTGGGGCGAGGCGACCGACGCGCAGGGCACCGTCGACCGGCTCTGGCGCGTGACCGACCCGGCCGCCATCGCCACCGCCCGCGACGCCCTGGCCGACGCCGAGCTGCTGATCGCCGACGGGCACCACCGCTACGAGACCGCTCGCGTCTACGCCGAGGAGATCGGCGGCGAGGGCGAGCACCGCTACGTCCTCATGTGCCTCGTCGCGCTGGAGGACGAGGGCCTCACGGTCTTCCCGACACACCGGCTGATCAGCGGGCTGAAGGACGACCCCGCCCGCCAGGAGGCCCTCGGCACGCGCCTGAAGGAGCTCTTCGACATCACGCCGGTCGACCACGCCGACCTGCGCCCGCCGGACGGCACGGGCCCGCTGGTGCTCGGGTACCTCGACAGTCATTTCAAGCAGGGCTACCGGCTGACGCTGAAGGACCAGGCCGTCGCCGACGCGGCGCTCGCCGACTACCCGGAGCCCTACCGGACGCTGGACACCGCGGTCCTCGAGGCGCTCGTGCTGCAGGGACCGCTGGGGATGACCGAGGAGTCGATCGGGCACCTGGAGGGCCTCGGGTACTCGCGCAGCGACGAGGAGGCGCTCGAGCTCGTGCTCGGCGGCGAGTTCGATTGCGCCTTCTTCCTGCGGGCGAGCCCTGTCTCCCAGGTGCGCGAGATCGCGGCGGCCGGGGTGAACATGCCGCCGAAATCGACGTTCTTCCATCCGAAGGTGCCGACGGGACTGCTGTTCAACCCGCTGTCGTGACGACGACACATGGCGCAGCTTCTTGTGCGGCGTAGCATTGCGGGACATGAAGGCCACCTCATCCCGCGCCGGGACGTTCAAGCAGACCGTGAAGATCCGTGAGCACACCCTCGCCGCGGACGAGCCCAGCGACCTCGGCGGCCAGGACGCCGGTCCGACGCCGCAGGAGCTCCTCGCCGCGAGCCTCGCGTCGTGCACGGCGATCACGATGGAGATGTACGCCCAGCGCAAGGGCTGGGACGTCGCGGGCCTCGAGGTCAGCTGCGAGTACTCCCCCGCCGAGCGTGGCTGCCCGACCAAGTTCGAGCTCGCCCTGCGGATGCCGCCGCAGCTCGACGAGGAGCAGATCGAGCGACTGCGCGTCATCGCCGCGAAGTGCCCGGTCCACCGCACCCTCGACGGCGAGGTCATGTTCGACGAGCGCGTCGAGCGCGTCTCCCTCGCCTGACGTGACCGACGTCGCCACCCTGCTGCGCGACGTCCTCCTCGACCCCGACGAGGCCGCCGCCCTCACCGTCCACGGACGGACCACCGCCGCCGTCCTCGTGCCGCTGTACGTGCAGGACGACGCCCTGCACGCCGTCTTCACCCGCCGTCGCGACGACCTGCGCCGCCATCCGGGCGAGGTCAGCTTCCCCGGCGGGCGCGAGGACGACGTCGACGACGACCTGCGCATCACCGCGCTGCGGGAGGCCGAGGAGGAGATCGGCCTGCCCCGGGAGGCGGTCGAGCTCGTCGGGGCCCTCCAGCCGACGCCGACGATCGCCACGAACTACGCCGTGTACCCCTTCGTCGGACTGATCGAACCCGGACACGTGTGGGTGCCCAGCGACAGCGAGGTCGCCGCCGTGCTCGAGTTCTCGCTCGCGGACCTGCGCGCCGGCCACGGTCGCCGCCGGCTCATCCGCCGCGGCGTGCCGTTCCGCACCGACGTCTTCGTCGTCGGCGACCACCTGATCTGGGGCGCGACCGCCCGCATGCTGCACGACCTCCTCGAGCGCCTGCCGCCCGAGGTCGTCGGACACCCCGCCGCGGCCTGAGTCAGCGCGCCGGCGTGGCGCGCTCGGCGCCCAGGAGCGAGTCGATCGCCCGCCGTGCAGCGTCGACCCACGGGCCGATGTCGGCCGGGTCGGCGTCCAGCCACGCGGACGGGATCGCGGTGTGGTCGAACGCCCAGCGGACCTCGTGCTCGCCGGCGGCCACGATCTCCGGCGCCAGCGTGCCGGAGCGCTCGAACACGACGCCGCGCACGGTGGAGTCGGTCGTCTTCTCGAGCAGCATCTTCAGCCGCGAGCCGAACAGCGCCGCCAGGGCGTCGTGCTCCCCGTCCGCCGTCCCCCGCAGCCAGGCCAGGACGGTCACGTTCTCCAGCGCGTAGCGGATCGAGCCGACGCGATCCGGCGTCCCGGGCCAGCACTCGGCGCCGATCGCCTCGATGTCCTCGCGGCGGTGACCGTCGCGGGAGACGATCCGGCACGCATGTCCCTCGGCGATCAGCGAGGACGCCAGCGCGAGCCCGCGCTCGCTGCCGCCGCCGACCATCAGCACCCTCACGCCTGCTCCTCCTCGATCTTCGCCTTGTACTCCTCGACGGTCATCTCCGGCAGCCCCTTGGCGCGCAGGCGCCGGTTGCGGTGCTCGACGAGCTCCTCGATCTCGACGTCGGCGAGGTACTCCTCGCTGCGCCGCGTGCGCTCCTCGGAGGACTCCTGCACGAGCTGGTCGAGCGTGTCCTGCGTGATCTCCGGCTGGCCGAGTCGCCGACGCCGGCGGTTGGCGACGTCCATCAGCTGATCGAGCTCGTCGATGTCGTTCTGCGCCTCGGTCTCCGCCGAGCGCGTGGGCTTCCAGTCGAGCACGTCGGCGCCCGACCCCGGGTACGCGCGGCCGAGCAGGTAGAGGGCGACCACGAGACCCGCGGTGCCGCCGAGCATGATGACCGCGAAGGGGTCCACCTGCCCGAGTCTACGGACGAGGTGTCCGATAGCGTCATCGCCATGGACTTCGAGCTGACCGACGAGCAGGTCCTCGTGCGCGACTCCGCGCGTGAGTTCGCCGAGGGCGAGATCGCCCCGCGCGCCCGTGACAACTCCCGCAACGAGCACTTCGACCTCGACCTCGTCGCGAAGATCGCCGCGCAGGGCTACCTCGGCGCGATCGTCCCGCGCGAGTACGGGGGCGCCGGTCTGGACTACCTGACCTACGGGCTGGTGGTCGAACACGTGGGTCGTGCGTGCAGCGCGATGCGCACCGTCGTCAGCGTGCAGACCTCGCTGGTCTGCTCGGTGATCGTGAAGTTCGGGACCGAGGAGCAGAAGCACCACTGGCTGCCGCGCCTGTGCTCCGGCGAGATCCTCGGCTGCTTCGCGCTGACCGAGCCCGACACCGGCTCGGACGCCGCCAACCAGAAGACGCGGGCGACGAAGGTCGACGGTGGCTGGCGCATCAGCGGGTCGAAGATGTGGATCTCGCTCGGGAACGTCGCGCAGGTCGCGCTCGTCTTCGCCCAGACCGACCCCGCGCTCGGGCACCGTGGGGTCGCCTGCTTCCTCGTCGACACGGGTCAGGACGGCTACGCCCCGTCGCCGATCCACGGGAAGATGGGTCTGCACGCCGCCGACACCGCCTCGATCGCGCTCGACGACGTCTTCGCCACCGACGCGCAGCTGCTCGGCGAGGTCGGGGACGGCTTCAAGATCGCGATGAGCGCGCTGGACTCCGGTCGCTTCAGCGTCGCCGCCGGCGCGGTCGGGGTCTGCCAGAGCTGCCTGGACGAGTCCACGCGCTACGCGATGGAGCGCGAGCAGTTCGGGCGCCCGATCGCCTCCTTCCAGCTCGTGCAGGCGATGATCGCGAACATGCGCGTCAAGACGGACGCGGCGCGGCTGCTCGTCTGGCGGGCGGGCTGGCTGAAGGACACGGGGCAGCCGAACACGACCGAGACGTCGATCGCCAAGCTCTTCGCCACCGAGTCCGCCGTGTGGTGCGCGAACGAGGCGATCCAGGTGCACGGCGGCGCGGGCTATGTCGACGACCATCCCGTCGAGCGGCACTTCCGCGACATCCGCGTCACGACCCTCTACGAGGGCACCTCGCAGATCCAGCAGCTCATCATCGGCCGCGCGCAGACGGGGATCAACGCGCTGGTGCCCAAGTGAGCGTCCGGCGCCTGGGGGTCGTCGGCGCCGGGACGATGGGTGCGGGCATCGCGCAGCTCGGCGCCCAGGCCGGCATGACGGTGCTGCTGTCGGACCCGGACCCCGCGGCGCGCGAGCGCGCGCGGGCCGCCGCCGCCGCGGGGATCGCGAAGCTCGCGCAGAAGGGCCGGCTGGACGAGGCGCCGGAGGCCATCGTCGCGCGGCTGACGACCGTCGACGACTTGCCCGACCTGGCCGGCTGCGAGCTCATCGTCGAGGCCGCCCCCGAGCGCCCGGAGGTCAAGCGCGAGCTCTTCGGGCGCCTCAGCGCCATCGCCCCGGAGGCGGTCCTCGCGTCGAACACCTCGTCCATCCCGATCACCGCGATCGCCCAGGCCGCCGCGGATCCGTCGCGGGTCGTCGGCCTGCATTTCTTCAACCCCGCGCCGCTCATGGGCCTCGTCGAGCTCGTCGCCGCGCTGCAGTCCTCGCCCGAGGCGCTGGCCGTCGCCCGCGCGGCCGGCGAGGCGATGGGCAAGCGGGTCGTAGAGGTCGCCGACGGCCCGGGCTTCCTCGTCAACCGCTGCGCGCGGCCCTTCGGCCTGGAGGCGCTGCGGCTGCTGCAGGACCGCATCGCCGACGTGCCGACCGTCGACGCGATCGTCCGGGCGGCGGGCTTCCGCATGGGGCCGTTCGAGCTGCAGGACCTCGTCGGGATCGACGTCGGCCTCGAGGTCAGCCGGTCGTTCGCCGAGCTGAGCTTCGGGGAGCCGCGCTGGCGCCCCTCCCCGCTGAGCGCGCGGATGGTGGCCGCCGGGCGCCTGGGCCGCAAGTCCGGCCGGGGCTGGTACGCCTACGACGCCGACGGTCGCGCCGTCCGCGCCGCCGACCCCGATCCGCCGGCGCCGACCGAGGCCCCGCCGGACGGGCGCGGGCTCGTGCTGATCGCCGGGGACCTCGTCGTCGCCCACGACCTGCGCGACCTCGCCGTCGAGGCGGGCTGGGACGTCGCCGAGCCCGGCGAGACCGACGCCGTGCCGTGGCTCGCCCTGGACTGCGGCCACGAGGCCGGCGACGCGCCGCTGCAGGGCGCCCCCCAGGCGCTGCTCGTCGCCGACGGCTCCCTGCACCAGCTCGACCAGGGCGGGGGCTGCGTCGGGTTCCACGCCCTGCCGCCGCTGGCGGCCGGCGCCACGGTCGAGCTCACGCGCGGCGCCCACACCACCGCGGTCGCCGCCGACCGGCTCGCGACCTTCGTCGCCTCGCTGGGCCTGCGGCCGGTCTGGGTCAAGGACGCGCCGGGGCTGGTCCTGGGCCGGATCGCCTGCCAGCTCGTCAACGAGGCGGCCTTCGCCCTGCAGGAGGGCGTCGCCGACGACGCGCAGGCGATCGACGATGGCATGGTCCTCGGCCTCAACCACCCGCGCGGCCCGCTCGCCTGGGGCGACGAGATCGGGCTTGACCACGTGCTCATGGTGCTCGACGCGCTGCGCGCCGAGCTCGGCGAGGAGCGCTACCGCGCCGCGCCGCTGCTGCGGCAGCTGGTCGCCGAGGGCCGCCTGGGCGTGGCCACCGGGGAGGGCTTCCACCGCCACGACGATGGCTGAGGCCCCGGTCTCACGTTCGCGGCCCCCGGGACGTTGACCACCCAGGTGCCCGCGTCCCCCCGTCCCCCCCAGCTGCCGCCCTTCCAGCGCTTTCTCGACGCGCACGCCCCGCGCGTGTGGCGCTACCTCGTCGGCATGGTCGGCCCGGTGGACGCCGACGACTGCTTTCAGGAGACCTTCCTCGCCGCGCTGCGCGCGTACGACCGCCTGCGCCCGGGCTCCAACGAGCGCGCCTGGGTCCTGACGATCGCCCACCGCAAGGCGCTGGACCACCTCGCGGCCAAGGGCCGGCGGGCCGTGCCGGTCGACGAGCTGCCCGAGGTCCCCCACCACGACC
>CAZRLR010000260.1:0-6685 GCA_964600395.1 uncultured Conexibacter sp. | reverse complement strand
CGCGCGCGGTCTGTCCGCCGATCCCGGCGTCGACCTCGTCGAAGACGAGCGTCGCGTCCGAGCCGTCGTTCGCGACGCCCATCAGCGCGAGCATGACGCGGGACAGCTCGCCGCCGGAGGCGATCTCGCGCAGCGGGCCGGCGGCGACCCCCGGGTTGGAGGCCAGGCGGAACTCCACGACGTCGGCCCCGAGCGCCGACGGCTCGCGCTCCTGCACGTCGATCTCGAAGACGGCGGCCTCCATCGCCAGGCGCACGAGGCGCTCCTTCACGGCGGCGGCGAGCTCGGGCGCCTGGGCCACCCGTGCCTTGCGCAGCTCGGCGGCGACCTGCGCGCGCTCCTGCACCGCCGCGGCGAGCTGCGCCTGGGCCTCCTCGAGCGCGACCTCCGCGCCCGCCAGCAGCTCGCGCCGGGCGCGGCCCTCCTCCGCGTAGGCCAGGACCGCGGCGATCGAGCCGCCGTGCTTGCGCGCGAGGCGGTCCAGCGCCGCCAGGCGCTCCTCGACGGCCTCGAGCTCGCCCGGGGCGCCCTCCACGCCCTCCGCGTAGGCGCGCAGCTCGTGCGCGAGGTCCTCGGCCTCGATCGCGAGCGTCCGCCAGCGGGCCGTGAGCTCGTCGAGCGCCCCGTCGACCCCGGCCGCGGCGTCCAGGCCGCCGCCGCCGACCGCCAGGAGGCCGGTGACGCCCATGCCCTCCTCGGGCGTGAGCGCCTCGGCCGCGCCCCACGCGCCGTGCCGGAGCGCCTCGACGTGCCGCAGGCGGTCGCGCTGGCCGCGCAGGCGCTCCTCCTCCTCCTCGGAGGGGTCAAGCTCGTCGATCTCCCCCAGCTCGAACTCGAGGAGGTCCAGTTCACGGTCGCGCGCGCCGGCCCGGTCGCGCAGCCCCTGCAGCGACCCCTCGAGCTCGCGCACCCGCTCGTGGAGCGCGACGTAGCGCTCGCGCAGCGCGAGATGGGCCGGCCCGCAGGCGCCGTCAAGCAGCTCGAGCTGCGCCGACGCGACGGTGAGCTTGCGGTGCTCGTGCTGCCCGTAGAAGGCGATGAGGGACGCGGCGACGTCGCGTAGGTCCGACACCGCGCACGAGCGGCCGTTGACCGAGGCGCGGGTGCGCCCGTCCTCGCGCACCCGGCGGGCAAGCACGAGCTCCTCGGCGTCCGGCGACAGCCGTTCGGCCTCCACGAGCACGGCCTTCAGCGCCTGCGGCAGGTCGAAGACGCCTTCGACGTAGGCCTCGGACGCCCCGGGCCGCACGATGCCGCTGCGCGCCCGGCCGCCCAGGAGCAGGTCGAGCGAGTGCGCGAGCACGGTCTTGCCCGCGCCCGTCTCCCCCGTCAGGACGTTCAGGCCGGGGGTCAGCTCGAGCGAGGCGCGCTCGATCAGGAGGAGGTTCTCGACATGCAGCTGCGACAGCACCTGACCGTTGTACCGGCCGCTGCGGATGGACCGGGGCAGAACGTGCGTTCCCGTGCTGCCGCCGCTTGACGCGTCGGCGAAGGTTCATACCGCCCCCTCCGGCCTCAGCCTCCGTCCGTGCCCGTGACGCGCGCGCTCTGTGCCGGCCGGCGACCACCTCGTGTCAAAAGACCGTCGCTCCCGGTGGTGTTCTGCCACAGGAGGGTGATGGTGCCGGAACGACCGCCTCGCCGACGATGCGCAAGCGCACAAGCAACCCTGGTTTCCCGAGGACTTCGACGTGCTGGCTTGGACGGCTGCGCCGGCGGCTCGCGGGCGCGACCGCCATGTCGACGCGCTGCTCGCCGTCCTCGCGGACCAGCAGCACGGGAGCGTCGGGTAAGCGCAACTGCGGTGGACCGGCGTCACGCGTGCGCAGATCATCGGCCGGGCCGAGTCCGGGCATCTGCACCGGCGCTTCGTCGGCGTCTACGCGGTGGGCCGGCCGACGCTCACCCCGGTGGGCGAGCGGATGGCGGCGTTTCTCGCGTCCGGTCGCGGTGCCCGGCTCGCCGGCTGGTCGGGGGCGGTGCAGCGTCTCATGCTGCCGCCGGCCGGAGCGCGCGTCGACATGGCCATCCCTGCCGATCGCCGGGTCGTGCTCCCCGGCGTCGACGTCATCTGCACGCGGGACGTCCCCGGAGAGGTCACGGTCGCGGACGGTATCCCGACCCATTCCGTCGCACGGATCCTGCTGGACCTCGCGCGCAGGAACGACAGCGGCGAAGTGCTCGAGTGGGCGTGGCGGCAGGCGGTCTTCCTCGGGATCCTCGACGTCGCAGAGGTCCAACGGGTCCTTGGTGACCACGACGGCGAGCACGGGACGCCGGCGCTGCGCGCGTTGTGCGATCGCCGGGCGACGCTGCTGGGAACGCTGCAGAACCGGTTCGAGCTGCTCATGCTGTCGATCATCCGCGAGGCCGGGCTGCCCGAACCGCTGTGCAGCGTGCCCTACGAGGTCGCGCCCGGACGGTGGCTCAAGCCGGACTTCCGCATCCCGTCGCTCATGCTCTGCATCGAAGGGGACGGCCGCGCCGGCCACGAGGACGTCGAGTTCGTCTGCACGGACGATGAGCGGGACGCGTTCTATGCCGCGCTCGGGAACACGACGATGCGGGTCACGTGGTGGCAGGCCAAGCGGGAGCGCGAGCGCGTCATCGGACGGTTGCGGGACCATCAGGCCCGCATTCTTGGCGCGCCCCGTGAAGGCTGAGGCCGGACCGGCAGGCCTCAGGCTCCAGTGACCCGGCGCGCCGCCGGCGCACCGGACGCCGCGAAGGCTTAGGCAGGACCGGCCGGCCTGAGCCTTCGCAGGCCAGACGCGCCAAGCGGCCGCGGGCCGCGGGGCCGCCGGGCCGAGCCTCCGGCCGTCAGGACGCCAGGCGCCCGAACTTCTCGCGGATGCGCCGGTAGAACGAGGACCCCGGGATCTGCGCGAGGTCCGCGGCCTCGCGCATGAAGCGCGCGGCGATGTGCTCGTCGGGGCCGAGCTCGCCCACTGGCCGCCCGTCGACGGAGATGTCGACCGGGTCCCGGCCGCGGTTGTGGACCACGAGCTCGTCGTCCGGCGCGACGACGAGCGCCCGCGCGGTCAGCGAGTGCGGCGCGATGAACGACACCGCGTAGCCCTCCACGCCCCAGGCGAGCACGGGCCCGCCGTTGGCGAGGTTGTACCCGGTGGACCCGGCGGGCGTGGCGATGACGAGGCCGTCACAGCGGACGCTGCCGACCTCCTCCCCGTTGACGCCGTAGGCCAGCCGGGCGACGCGCTCGCCGACCTTGCGATGCATGGAGATGTCGTTGATCGCCGCCTGCGGCCCGCCGGGCAGCTCGAGCGCGATCGCGGGCAGCGTCAGGACCTCGAACGCCCCGGAGAACGCCGCCGAGAAGCCGCTGTGGACCTCGTCCGGGTCGATCGTCGCGAGAAAGCCGACCTCCCCGAAGTTCACCGCGAAGACCGGGACGCTCGTCCCCGCGTAGCGGCGCAGCGCCTTGAGGATCGTGCCGTCGCCCCCGAGCACGACGCAGACCTCCACGTCGTCGCTCAGCGGCGCGTCGGCGTGCAGGACGTCGTCGGGGTCGATGCCGTGCTTGGCCGTCTCCTCGGGGTCGAAGCGGAGCGTCACCCCCGCGTCGGCGGCGGCGGCGCGCAGCGCGCCGAGCGCGGCCTCCGTCTGCCCGGGCCGCTGATGCGTCAGGACCGAGGCGGTGCGCCGCGCGCGGCCCTCGGCGCCCGCGCCGCCCGTCGTCTGCGTGTCGGCCACGGCTAGATCCCCTCGATCCGCGCCAGCGCCGCCGGCACGTCGTCCCAGGCGCCCGCACGCCCCGGCTCGGTGAGCCACAGGAACGTCTCGTGGTTGCCCTTGGGCCCGGGCAGGCCCGAGGGCGCGGCCCCGCAGACCGCGGCCCCGACGGCGATCGCGCCGGCGGCCACCGTCGCCACCGCCTCGCGCCGAAGCTCCGGGTCGCGCACGACGCCGCCCTTCCCGACGCGGTCGCGCCCGACCTCGAACTGGGGCTTGACCATGACGAGCGCGTCGAATGCGTCGGCGGCGCAGGCCAGCACGGCGGGCAGCACCTTCGTCAGCGAGATGAACGAGACGTCCGAGACCACGAGGTCGGGAGCGTACGGCAGCATCGACTCGTCCAGCGCGCGGGCGTTCGTGCGCTCCAGGACGGTCACGCGCGGATCCGACCGCAGCTTCCAGCTCAGCTCGCCGTAGGAGACGTCCACGGCGACGACGTGCGCGGCGCCGGACTGCAGCAGATGGTCGGTGAAGCCCCCGGTGGACGCCCCGACGTCCAGCGCGTGGCGACCGGCGACCGGCACGGGCAGGGCGTCCAGCGCGTTGGCGAGCTTCGTCCCCCCGCGGGAGACGTGACGGGGGGCGGCGTCGACCGAGAGCTCGGCGTCCTCGGCGACGAGCTGCCCCGGCTTCTGCGCGCGCTCGCCGGCGGTCCCGATGCGCACCTGGCCCGCCATGACGGATGCCGCCGCCCGCGTCCGGGAGTCGAAGAGCCCGCGCTGGGCGAGAAGGCTGTCCAGTCGCACCTTGGCCATCGGCCCTGAGCGTACCGTCCTGCCCCTGCTGTGATCGACGTCACACCTGGTTGCGCCTGCAACCACAACACTCCACGGGCCGTGACTGCGATCCGCCTCATCCCCCTCCCCGTCCACGCCGCCCTGCGCATGGCGACCGGCCTCCTGACGATGGCCGCGCCGTTCGTCGCCGGCTTCGGCGTGACCGCCACGCTCGTGTCGATCGTCATCGGCGCCGTCGTCGTCGGCGTCGCGCTGGCCGCCACGCCCGACGAGCGCGGCCTCACGCCGATCCCCGTCGCGACGCTGCACGCCGCCGACTGGGCCACCGTCTTCGCCCTCCTCCTCGGCGCGACCTACGTCGCCGCCGACGGCGACGACCGCGCCGCCCTGGTGCTCGTCGCCATTGCGCTGGTGCAGCTCGTCGGCAACCTCACCACGCGCTACAGCCTGCGCGCGTAGCGCCCCAAGCTTCCCTCATCGATCCATACAGCCGGACCCATAGCAGTATCTCTCCTCCCCGAGAACGGCCCGCCCTCACCGGCGGGCCTTTCTCTTTCCGGGGTCAGGGCTCGCTGACGACGAGCCGCAGCGAGCCGTCGAAGGCGTCCATCGCCCGTAGATGCCCGTGCGCAGCGTCCCACGCCCCGGAGGCCAGGTCGGCGGCCAGCCGGTCGACGATGGCCGCCTCCTGCGCGTCGTCGAGCAGCGCCCACATCGACTGAGCCGAGCGGACGGCCGGGTCCAGCAGCGCCTCCGGCCGGTTCCAGTAGGCCTCGAAGAAGCCGTCGACGCAGTCGGCCGGGGTCGGCAGGTGCTCCACGCGCGTGCGCCCGCCGAGCAGGGCGGCCAGCTCGTCCATCTCCGGGAAGCGCTTGCCCTCGACCTCCAGGCCGAGGCGCAGGTGGTCCAGCTGCCACGGCGGCAGGAACGCCAGGTCGAAGGTCAGCACGACGACGGGGCCGCGGGCGACCCGCCGCAGCTCCGCCAGCCCGGGGGCCAGCGGATCCCAGTGGTGGATCGTCACGCAGGCCATCGCGGCGTCGAACGCGTCGTCGTCGAACGGCAGCGCCTGCGCCTGGGCGGCGACGGCCGGGGCCGCGTGCGGCGGGCGCTGCGCGCGCATCGTCGCGCTCGGCTCGACGGCCAGCACCCAGCGGTCGTCGGGCTCGTAGGACCCGGTGCCCGCGCCGACGTTCACGACGGTCCGCGCGTCGCCGAGCGCCAGCCGGACGCGCTCGGCGATCCGCGGGTCCGGGCGCCGGTGCGCCGCGTACGTGCGCCCGTGCCGCTCGTAGTCCACGCGCGGGCGGTCCGCGTCCTGGCTCATGCCTCGTCCTCCACGCCCGCGATCGCCGCCGCCGCATAGGCCCCCATCGCCGCGAGCGTCCGCCCCGCCTCGTCCACCGCGCCCGCCCACCGCAGGAAGCCGTGGACCATCCCGGGGCACTCGCGGACCTGCACGTCGACGCCCGCCCCGCGCAGGAGCTCCGCGTACGCCTCGCCGTCCCCACGCAGGACGTCGTGGGACGGCAGGACGAGCAGCGTCGGCGGCGCGCCGGCGCCGCCGTCGGGCGCCAGCAGCGGCGACAGGTCCGGGTGCCGCGGGTCCTCGTCGCCGCAGTAGGCGTCCCACAGCTGCTGCATCGCCTCGCGCGTGAGCATCGGCGCGGAGGCCAGGCGGGCGTACGTCGGGCTAGAGCAGGTCGCGTCCAGCGCCGGGTAGGCGAGCATCTGGGCGCAGACGAGGCCACGGCGCGCCCGGGCGGCGACGACGGCCAGCTGCCCGCCGGCACTGTCGCCCGCGACGACGATCCGCCGGGCGTCCCAGCCGTGCTGGGCGGCGCCGGGGCCGGCCGCCCAGTCCAGCGTCGCGATGACGTCGTCCCGCGCCGCCGGGAACGGATGCTCGGGGACGAGGCGGTAGTCGACGCTGACGACGTGCTGCCCCGAGCCCGCGCAGAGCGCTCGCGCGACGCGGTCGAAGCCGTCCAGGTCCCCCATCTGCCAGCCGCCGCCGTGGACGTAGACGACGACGCCCGCCGGCCCGTCGGCGGCCGGGTGCGGGGTGTAGACGCGGACGGGCACCTCGCCGGCGCAGGTGTCGTCGGCGGCCCCCACCGCCGGCGGTGTGCCGCCGAGCCGGTCGACGATCGCGGAGTACGCGGCCCGCAGCGCCCACAGGTCGCCGGGCT
>CAZRLR010000259.1:0-6701 GCA_964600395.1 uncultured Conexibacter sp. | reverse complement strand
CGGTCTGAGGACGCGGGTCGCCGCGCAGTGCGGCGAGCAGAGTCGGGAGCACGGCGACGGCGTCGTCGTCAAGGGCGGGCCGGGCGTCGAGGACCGCGAGCGTCCCGCCGGGTGAACGACCGCTGGGGACGTCGCCGACGGCGTGCCGGACGCGCCCGCGCGGCACCGTCGTCGCGGACGCCGGCAGCCGCGACGGCAGGGGCGGCGGGGACGCGAGGTGCGGTGGCAGCTGCGGACGGTCGGCCGGATGCTGGGGCTCGCGGGTCGGCGGCGGCACGACGTCGGGATCGGGCGACCAACCGGACGACGCGGGCGCCTCGGGGGCGACCGGACGTCCGGCCCCCCCGGGCGGGGTCGATTCGTCCGTTCGGCCCCCCGCCGGGTCGGTGTCTCCGTGAGCGTCCGGGGCGTCGGAGCCGCTCGGCGCCGTCTCCTCCAGCGCGTCGTCGATCGCCGGGTCGCGGCCCCCGGACGGCGGCGGCGCCAGGGGGTCGCGCCGCATCCGGTGGCGCAGCGCCAGATGCGCGGCACGCTCGACGTGCGCGCTCGTCACCTCGGTCACGCCGTCCAGCGCCGCCAGCGCGCACGCCGCGTGCGCGCAGACGAGGTCTCCGCGCACCCCGTCGAGGTCGAGCGTCGCGCAGACGGCGGAGATGCGCAGCAGTTCGCGCTCGCCGATCGTCACCGACGGGACGAGCGCCCGAGCGGCCGCGATCCGGTCCGCGAGCTCGCGCTCGGCCGTCGCCCAGACGGAGGCGAACGCGTCCGGCGCGGCGTCGTAGTCCATCCGCCGCCGCACGATCTGCGCCCGCGTCGCCGCGTCACGCGGACCCGTCACCTGCACCCCGAGGCCGAAGCGATCCAGCAGCTGCGGGCGCAGCTCGCCCTCCTCCGGATTCATCGTCCCGACGAGCAGGAAGCGCGCCGCCTGCACAACCGAGACGCCGTCGCGCTCGACCGTCACCTCGCCCGAGGCAGCCGCGTCCAGGAGGACGTCGACCAGGTGGTCGCCGAGGAGGTTGACCTCGTCGACGTAGAGGACGCCGCCGTCGGCCCGTGCCAGCAGCCCCTCGTCCACGCGGTGCTCCCCCTGCAGCGCCGCGCGCAGGTCCAGCGTCCCGACGAGGCGGTCCAGCGTCGCGCCGAGCGGCAGCTCGACCAGCGGCGCGCCCGTCCCGAGCATCGGCGCCAGCGCACGCACCGCTGTGGACTTCGCCGTCCCCCGCTCCCCGCGCACGAGCACCCCGCCGACGACGGGGTGCACGGCGCAGACGAGGAGCGCCTCGACGAGGTCGGCCTGCCCGACGATCGCGCTCAGCGGATACGGGGGACGCTCGGCGCTCACGAGACCGCGGCGCCTTCCAGGTCGTCTTCCAGCGCGAGGTAGCGGGCCCTGATCGCGTCGAGGGTCCCCTCCTCCGGCGCGTTCCACAGCCCGCGGTCGGCCGCCTCCAGCAGCCTCTCGGCGATGCCGCGCGCGGCCCACGGGTTCGCCTGGTCCATGAACGCGGCGATCTCGTCGTCCAACAGGTACTTCTCGGCGACCTGCTCGTACATCCAGTCCGACGCGACGTCCGTCGTGGCGTCGTAGCCGAAGAGGTAGTCGACGGTCGCCGCCAGCTCGGCCGCGCCCTTGAAGCCGTGGCGGACCATCGACCCGATCCAGCGCGGGTTGGCGACCCGCGCGCGGAAGACGCGCCGCGTCTCCTCGGCCAGCGTGCGGACGCGGACCTTCTCCGGGTCGGCGCTGTCGCCGAGGTACGCCGCCGGCTCGCGGCCGCTCAGCGCCCGGATCGTCGCCACCATGCCGCCGTGGTACTGGTAGTAGTCGTCGCTGTCGAGGTGGTCGTGCTCGCGCGAGTCGACGTTCTTCACCGCGACCTCGATCTGCGCGAAGCACGCGCGCATCGCGGGCCCCGCCGACACGCCGTCCAGCCCGCGGCCGTAAGCGAAGCCGCCCCACGCCTCGTAGACGGCGGCCAGGTCCTTGTCGTCGCGCCAGTCACGCGTCTCCAGCAACTGGATGAGCCCGGCGCCGTACGTCCCCGGCTTGGAGCCGAAGACGCGCGTCGTCGCCCGGCGCCACGCCTCGGCCTCGCCGAGCTCGCCGGCCAGGCGGGCAGCCTCGGCGCGCGCGTGCTTGGCGACGAAGTTGTCCTCGTCGGACTCGTCGAGCGCGGCGACCATCGTCACCGCGTCGTCGAGCAGCGCGATGAGGTGCGGGAAGGCGTCGCGGAAGAAGCCCGAGATCCGCAGCGTCACGTCGACGCGCGGGCGCCCGAGCTCTTCCAGCGTGATGACCTCCAGGCCCGTGACGCGCCGCGAGGCCGGATGCCACGTCGGGCGCACGCCGAGCAGCGCGAAGACCTCCGCGGCGTCGTCGCCCTGGGTGCGCATCGCGGCTGTCCCCCACGCGACGAGGCCGACCATCTCCGGCAGCGCCCCGGTGTCGGCGACGTGACGCTCGAGGACCGCGTCGGCGAGCTTGACGCCGGTGGCGTAGGAGAGCTCGGACGGCAGCGCGCGGGGGTCGACCGAGTAGAAGTTGCGCCCGGTCGGCAGGACGTCGAAACGCCCGCGCGTCGGCGCGCCGGACGGCCCGGCGGGGACGTGGCGGCCGCGCAGCGCACCGAGGACGTTGTCGAGCTCGTCGGTCGTGCGGCGCAGGCGCGGCACGATCTGCCCGGCGGCGAAGCACAGCGCGCTGATGACGCCCGCGTCCTCGCGGCCGAGGACCGACGCGCACAGGGCGGCCGAGCGCTCGGGGTCCCAGTCGTGCTCCGACAGCCCGGTGAGCAGCGCGTGCTGCGCCTCCTCCAGGCGGTCCAGCAGGTCGCTGCCGCGGTAGGCGGTGCCTGGAAAGCGCGCGATGAGCGCGGCGGACCGCTCGGCGTCGACCTTCACGCCGGGCTCGGCGACGAGCGCCTCCTCGTCCAGCCCGAAGGCGGCGGCGACCGCGCGCCGCAGCCCGGGGACGGCGCCGCTGCCGTGGCGGCCGATCGCGGCGACGAGCCCCCGCAGGTGCGGCCCCTCCGGCACGACACCGAGGACGTGCAGGCCGTCCTTGATCTGCACGTCCTTGACCTCGCACAAATATCCGTCCAGGTGCTCGACGAGCGTCCCCGCGTCCTCGGGTTCGTGCGAGGCGTCCAGGCCGAGGTCCTCGTGGAGGTTGGCCTGCTGGATCGCCGCCCAGATCTGCGCGCCGAGGCCGGGCAGCTTCGACGGGTCCAGGACCTCCAGGCGCGCGTACTCGTCCATCAGCGCCTCGAGGTCGGCGAGCTCGTCGTAGGACTCCGCGCGCATCATCGGCGGGACGAGGTGGTCGACGACGACGGCGTGCGCGCGGCGCTTGGCCTGCGCGCCCTCCCCCGGGTCGTTGACGACGAACGGGTAGACGAGCGGCATCGAGCCGAGCGCCGCGTCCGGGGCGCACGACGCACTCAGGGCGAGCATCTTCCCCGGCGTCCACTCCAGCGTCCCGTGCTTGCCGAGGTGGACGATCGCGTCCGCGCCCCAGTGGTGATCGATCCACCGGTAGGCCGCCATGTAGTGATGGGCCGGTGCGAGCTCGGGATCGTGGTAGATGCCGACCTGGTCGTCGCCGTAGCCCCGCGGCGGCTGGATGAGGACGACGACGTCGCCGAGCTCGACGCCCGCGACGATCAGGTCTCCGCGCGGGTCGGTGGCGGTGTCGGACGTGTCGAGGTAGCGGTCGCCCGGCGCCGTGCCCCACTGCCGCTCCATCGACGAGGCGAGCTTGTCCTCCAGCGTGCCGTACCAGTCCAGGTAGTCCCCGACGGAGATGCGCAGCGGCGCGGCGGCGAGCAGCTCGTCGGTGAGGAACTCGGGGTCGTGGCCGCCGCCGGCGATAAGCCGATGCATGAGCGCGTCGCCGTCCTCGGGGATGTCGCGCACGTCGACGCCGTCCGCCTTCAGGCGGTGCAGCAGGCCGATGGCGCTGGCCGGCGTGTCGAGGCCGACGGCCATGCCGATGCGCGCGTGCTTCGTCGGGAAGGCGGTGAGGACGATCGCGATCTTCCGGCGGCGGGACGGGTCGCGCAGGCGGGCGTGGCGTAGGACGAGGTTCGCCAGGCGGTCGCAGCGCTCGGCGTCCGGGACGTAGCGGGGAACGGGGACCCCGACCGGCGAGCCCTCGACATCGCGCTCCTTGAAGGAGATCGGGCCGCCGATGATGCGCCCGTCGAACTCGGGGATCGCGACCTGCGTGGCGGCGTCGATCGGGAAGAGGCCCTCGTTGCCCTCCTCCCAGCGCGCGCGCGAGTACGTGACGCAGAGCGCTTGGACGACCGGGACTCCGAGTGCTTCCAGCGCGCTCGCGTCCCACGCCATCTGCTCCTCGGCGCCGCCGTCGTCGGCGTCCACGTCACCCGCCGCGTCCCCGCGGTTGGCCCCGCCGGTCGCGAGCATCGTCGTGACGAGCGCGTCGACGTGGCCGTCGAGCAGCTCGAGTGCGGGCACGCGACCGAGGTCGTGCGCCCGGCGCAGCGTGTAGGCCCAGACCGCGACAGGGTGCCCGCCGGCACGTTCGATCGCCGCACACAGGCCGTCGATGAAGTCGGTGTTCCCGGTCAGGCGGTGCGAGCGGTAGAAGGTGATGCCGACGACGGGCCTGCTCGGGTCGCGGCCCGCCAGCGCCTCCTCGAGCGTCACGTCGCCGCGGCCGGGCAGGTAGACGCCGAGGTCCTGCACCGGCTTGGGCTCCTCGAAGCCGAAGCCCTCCAGGAGCAGCGTGTCAGCGAGGAAGCGCAGCATCTGCTCGACGTTGTCCACGTCGCCGGAGTTCAGGTACTCGCCGACCTGCGCGACGGCGCCGCTGGGGACCGTCGACAGCGCGGTCATCTCCGCGTCCGAGCGCGACTCGCCGCTGAGGCCGATGAGCGCGATGCCCTCCGCGCGGCAGCGCTCGGCCAGGCGATCGACGCCGCCCAGCCAACCGCGGCGCCCGCCAAGGACACGGACGACGACGACGCGCGCGCCGTCCAGGACGTCATCGAGGAACGGCTCGATGTCGCGCGTCCCCTGGGGGTTGGCGCAGCGGACCTCCGGGAAGTCGTCCGGCAGCCGGCGCACGGCGGCGGCCGTGGCCAGGATCTCGGTGTCGGCGGTGGTGATGAACCTCAGCATGGGACGGCACGCTCCAGGAGCAGGTCGGGCAGATCGGCCGGAACGCCGCGCTCGATGAGCGCGGTCAGGCGGGCGGTGTCGACGTGGTCGGCGACGAGGTCGCCGAGACGGTCAAGCTGGCGTTCGCGCTCGGCGACGAAAGTGACGTCGGGCGCGGGGACGAAGTCGATGCCCCGCCGCGCCGCGGTCCACCGCAGGAGCGCGCGGCGAGCGTCGTCGTGCTCGAGCAGTCCGTGCCACGAGGTGCCCAGGACGGCGCCGACCGCGCAGCCTTCGTCGATGCCGTCGGCCGTCGTGATGAGGGGCGTGCCACCGTCGGCGACGGGCCGCCCGTGGCGGATCTCGTAGCCGCCCACCTCGGTGCCGAGCAGCAGCGCACTGTGGCCGCGCACGTCGCGCAGCACCTTGTCGGGCGCGAAGGCCGTCGTGACGGGCAGCAGGCCGAGGCCTTGCACCTCGCCGGCGCGGGACTCCACGTCGTCGACGATGCTGCGCCCGAGCAGCTGGTAGCCGCCGCAGACGCCGAGGATCGGACCGCCCGCGGCGGCGCGGTGCGCGAGCGCGACGTCCAGGCCCTCGGCGCGGAGGCGGCCGAGGTCGGCGACCGTCGCCTTTGTCCCCGGGATGACGACGAGGTCGGCGCGCGCGATGTCGACCGGGCTGCGGGTGAAGCGCACGCGGACGCCCGGCTCCAGCGCCAGCGCGTCCAGGTCGGTGAAGTTCGACATCCAGCGCAGGCGCACGACGGCGACGTCGAGCGTCCCGTGGGACCCCACCACGTCAAGTCGCGGCGCGGTGACGCCGAGCGAGTCCTCGGCGTCGATCGTGAGCCCCTCGGCGAACGGCAGCACCCCGAGGACCGGCCGGCCGGTGAGGCCGGTGATCTGCTCCACGCCCGGCGCGAGGATCGTCGCGTCGCCGCGGAACTTGTTGATGAGAAAGCCGCCGATGTGGCGCTGGTCGGCCGGCTCCAGCGCCGCGACCGTGCCCAGCAGCGAGGCGAAGACGCCGCCGCGGTCGATGTCCCCGACCAGCAGGACGGGCAGGTCCGCGGCGCGCGCGAGCCCCATGTTCGTGAGGTCCGCCGCGCGCAGGTTGATCTCCGCCGGCGAGCCCGCGCCCTCGCAGATCACGACGTCGTAGCGGGCGCGCAGGTCCGCCAGCGCGTCGGCGACGATCGGCCTGAGCTCATCCTTCAGCGTCTGGTACGTCCGCGCCCCCACGTCCGCGTAGGGGCGGCCCATGACGATGACCTGCGAGTGCGCGTCGCCCGACGGCTTGATGAGGATCGGGTTCATCGCGACCTCGGGGGCGACGCCCGCGGCGGCGGCCTGCATCGCCTGCGCACGGCCGATCTCGAAGCCCCCGCGGGTGACCGCGGAGTTCAGCGCCATGTTCTGCGCCTTGAACGGCGCGACGGAGACGCCCTGACGCGAGAGCCAGCGGCACAGCCCGGCGACGACGAGCGACTTGCCCGCGTCCGAGTGGGTCCCGCATACCAGGAGCGCGCCGTTCACCGGACGACCTTCCGCAGGGCCGCGCAGGTCAGCGCG
>CAZRLR010000258.1:0-6707 GCA_964600395.1 uncultured Conexibacter sp. | reverse complement strand
CGAGCAGCTCGTCGTCGTAGTCCAGCGAGCCGTCCGGCAGGATGTTCACCTCGCTGCCGGCGAGGATCCGGATGCCCTCGACCTGCGCGTCCGCCTCGCGCACCTTCTCGATCTGGCGGCGCAGCTCGTCGGGCGAGACGTCGTTGCCGAAGCCGTGGGACGCGGAGTGGTCGGTGATCGCGATGTACGTCAGCCCGCGGTCGCGGGCGGCGAGCGCCATCTCCGTGATCGTCCCCCGCCCGTCGGAGGCGACGGTGTGCATGTGCAGGTCGCCCTGCAGGTCCGCCTGGGTGACGAGCTGCGGGACGTCCGCCTCGCTGCGGAAGCGCAGCTCGCCGCGGTCCTCGCGCAGCTCGGGCGGGATGAACGGTAGCCCGAGCCGGGCGTAGACCTCGGCCTCGGTCGCGCAGCGGTGCGTCTGGCCCGTCGCGTCGTCGGTGATGCCGTACTCGCTGACGTGCAGGCCCTTGCGGACGGCGGCGGCGCGCAGGGCGGTGTTGTGGAGCTTGGAGCCGGTGAAGTGCTGCAGGAGGTTGCCGAGCTGGTCGGGCTCGACGACCCGCACGTCGATCGACAGGCCGTTGTGGGTCACGCCCTTGACGGCGTTGTCCCCGACGGTCCCGACCCGCTCGAGCTCGGGCAGCTCGGCGAAGGCGCTCAGGAGCGCGCGCGGATCGCTCGCGGTCGCGATGACGTCCAGGTCCTTGACGCTGTCGGCCATGCGCCGCGCGCTGCCGGCGACGTGCACCTCGTCGCTGGCCGGGTGCGCGCGCAGGGCCTCGACGATCGGACCGGCCGTCTCCAGCGCCCGGTGCAGGGGGATGCGGCGGGACCCCTCGTCCCCGTGGCCGGCGTCGATCGCCGCGAGCACCGTCGCCTCGAACTTCGGGCCGAAGCCCTTGACGCCGCGCAGGCGCTCCTCGGTCGCCGCCTTGGCCAGCGCCTCCAGCGAGTCGATGCCGAGCTCGTCGAAGAGCTTGCGGGCGCGCTTGGGCCCGAGCCCGGGCAGGCGCGTCATCGCCAGCAGGCCGGGTGGGAACTGCGCGCGCAGGCGCTCGAGCGCGGGGATCGTCCCCGTGTCGACCAGCGCCTTGAGCTTCTCCTCGAGGGTCTTGCCGATCCCGGGCAACGTCGTGACCGTCCCCTCGCGCGTGAGCGCCGCGACCGAGCGCGATGCGTCGCGCACGGCCTTGGCCGCGTTGCGGTAGGCCAGGACCCGGTGCACGACCGCGCCGTCGAGCTCGTAGAGGTCGCCGAGCTCGTCGAAGAGCGCCGCGATCCGGGCGTTGGTCAGGTCGGCGGGGGAAGGATCGGCCATGGCTTCCCCGTAGGCTACGCGCCGCATGCACGCACCCCCCTGGCTCGTCCTCCCCACGTTCGACGAGGCCGAGAACATCGACGCGATCGTCCGCGCCGCGCACGGCGTGCTGGCGGCTGCCGCCCCCGACGGACACCACATCCTCGTCGTCGACGACGGCTCCCCCGACGGCACCGGCCGGATGGCCGACGCCCTCGCCGCGGAGCTCGAGGGCGTCCACGTCCTGCACCGCACCGTCCGCGAGGGGCTCGGGCCGGCGTACCTCGCGGGCTTCGCCCACGCGCTGGACCACGGCGCGGGCTTCGTCCTGGAGATGGACGCCGACTTCTCCCACGACCCGGCCGACCTCGCCCGCCTGCTCGACGCCGTCCGGGGCGGTGGCTGCGACGTCGCGCTCGGCTCGCGCTACGTCGCCGGGGGCAGCGTCCAGGACTGGGGACGCCTGCGCCAGGTCATCAGCCGCGGCGGGTCCTGGTACGCGCGCCGGGTGCTCGGCCTGCAGGTCCGGGACCTCACCGGGGGCTTCAAGTGCTTCCGCGCCGAGGTGCTGCGCGCCATCGACCTGCCGACGGTGCGCTCGAAGGGCTACGCCTTCCAGGTCGAGCTGACCTACCGCGCGGTCAAGGCGGGCTTCCGGGTGCAGGAGGTGCCGATCCGCTTCCGCGACCGGCTGCACGGCACCTCGAAGATGTCGGCGGCGATCGCCGTGGAGGCGATGGTCCTCGTGCCGCGCCTGCGTCGACGCTGACGGCCGCGCGTTCAAGTCCGGGCGGCGGCCCGTCGATGCGATGGGCTCATGGACCGCTCGAACTTCGCCTTCGTCCAAGGGGTGCGCGACACGCGGGGCGCGCTCGCGCGCTGGAACGGCGACCCGTGGCCCGTCCTGCGCGGCTGGCTGGCGGGCGCCGCGATCGTCGCCGCGGGCCTGCTCGGCGCCGTCTGGCTCGTCGGCTCGCTGTCGACGCCGGACCCGACCGGCGGCTTCGTCCTGGCCGGCTTCAACGCCCCCGCGTCGATCACCGACGTCGGCCACGTCCTGTGGCGCAACTCGCTCGTGCTGGCGCTGCACTCCCTGGCCTGCGTGGCCGGCTTCATCGCCGGCAGCTCCCTGCCCGCCCAGGCCGAGCAGCACGGGGCGTTCATGCGCCGGGCGCACGACCGGATCGGCCGCGCCGCGATCATCTTCGTCGTCTGCGCGACGACCTTCTCGCTCGTGACGCAGGCCCTGACCATCGGCCACGCGGCGTCGTCGCTGGCCGCCAACCAGGGCATGCCCGTCGGCCTGCTGCTGCTCGGCCTCCTGCCCCACGCGATCCCGGAGCTCGTGGCGCTCTTCCTGCCGCTGGCGGCCTGGATGATCGCCAGCCGGCGCGGCGACTGGGACGACCTGCTCGCCGCGACCTTCGTGACGACGACGCTCGCCGCGCCGGTGCTCGTCATCGCGGCGTTCGTCGAGGTCTTCGTCAGCCCGCACCTCCTCCTGGCGCTGCGCGGATAGGGTCAGGCCGCACCGGGTGCCGGAGCCGCTCACTTCACTTTGTATAGTGGTCGTCAGCGCGTAATCGAAGGAGACCAAATGGGAACGCTGCAGGACGTCACCGACAACAACTTCCAGGCCGAGGTCCTCGAGTCCGATCAGCCGGTGCTGGTCGACTTCTGGGCGCCCTGGTGCGGCCCGTGCCGCATCGTCGGCCCGGTCCTCGAGGAGATCGCCGGTGAGCGCTCGGATCTGAAGATCGTGAAGCTCAACGTCGACGAGAACCAGCAGACCGCGGCGAAGTTCGAGGTGCTCTCGATCCCGACGATGATCCTGTTCAAGGCCGGTGCGCCCGCCAAGAAGATCATCGGCGCCTACCCGAAGAAGAAGCTCGTCGCCGAGCTGGAGCCGGTCCTGGCCTAGCGGCCGGCGGCGCCCCCGGCGCCGCAGCTCCACCTCCGCCGGATCGACGGGGCCTGCCGCTGCAGGCCCCGTCGTCGCTCCAGGGTCAGGCGGCCGCCGCCTCGGCGGCCCCCTCGGGCCGCACGCGGGCCTCCGCCGCCGCGCGCCCGGAGGTGAACGTCACGCCCTCGGCGACCAGGCGTGCACGCACGACCTCCGGGTCCCCGAGGGCCGTGGGCGCCACGCTGCCGTCGACCTTCAGCACGCGGTGCGCCCCCTCGCAGTCCAGGCGCTTGAGGCGGCCGTTGACGCCCAGCGCCTGGCGCGGGACGCCGCCGGCGGCGAAGCACACGTCCGCGTAGCTCATCCAGCGCCCGGGCGGGATCGCCCCGACCACCGCCGCCAACGTCTCGTCGTCCATCTCTCCGTCCTCCTCGTCGTGGGTGTGCCCCGTATAGGGCGCCCACGCCGACGTCCGCCCCCCCCCTCAGGCGGGGACGGGGGCGGGGCGGATGGCCAGGCGCAGCGCCAGGCCGTCGATCGTCACGTCCGTCGTCCCGGCCGCGTCGCCGTCGCCCGTGCCGTCGTGCGTCACCGCGACGGCGAGGACCTCGCCGGCGATCCAGTCCTGCCACTCCTGCGCGGCCGCGACGAGCTGCGCGTCGCCCTCGAGCGCCAGCGCGATCCGGTCGCCGACGTTCAGCCCGCTGTCCTTGCGCAGGTTCTGCACGGCGCGCACGACCTCGCGGGCCCAACCCTCGCGACGCAGCGCGTCGTCGATCTGCAGGTCCAGGGCGACGGCGTGCGAGCCCTCGCGCTCGACCTCGTAGCCCTCCAGCGGCTGCATGACAAGCTGGATGTCGTCGGCGGTCAGCTCGTGCTCGTGCCCTTCGACGTTCAGGCCGACCGACCGGCCCTCGCGGAAGGCGGTCGCCACGTGCGTTGGGTCGAGCGCCTCGATCGCCGCCCGCGCCGCGGGCATGTGCTTGCCGAAGCGCGGCCCGAGGGAGCGGTAGTTCGCCTTCAGCTCGTAGGAGCCCAGCTCGTCGGCGGAGTCGATGAAGCTCAGCGTCTTGACGTTCAGCTCCTCGCGGATCATCGCGTCGTGCGCGCCGATGGCCTCGCGCTCACGGCCCGTGGCGACGATGACCGCCTCGCCCAGCGGCTGGCGGACCTTGATCTTCGACTGCCCGCGCGCCTTGAGGCCGAGGCGCACCGCGTCGCGGGCGATCGCCATGTCCTCCTCCAGCCTGACGTCGCGCGGGCCGGCGACGGGCCAGTCCTCCAGGTGCACGGAGTCCAGCCGCGCCGGGTCCTCCGCGGTCAGGCCGTCGTGGATCGCGTCGGCGATGAACGGCGTGAACGGCGCCAGGAGCTTGCTGACGGTCAGCAGGCACTCGCGGAGCGTCGCGAAGGCCCCGGGATCCCCGGCGAAGAAGCGCGGACGCGAGCGGCGGACGTACCAGTTGCTCAGGTCGTCCACGAAGGCGCCGATCGCCCGGCCGGCGAACGTCGCGTCGTACGCGTCCAGGCGCTCGGTGACCTCCTCGACGGTCGCGGCCAGGCGCGAGAGGACCCAGCGGTCCAGCTCGGTCTGCGTCGCCTCCACGCCGTCCTCGACGGTGTAGAGCTGCAGGAAGGCGTAGGTGTTCCACAGCTGGCGCAGGAAGAGACGCACGCCCTCGCCGATCGCGTCGGTCGAGAAGCGGTAGCCGTCCCACGGCTGCTTGGAGGTGAAGAAGTACCAGCGGAAGGCGTCGGCGCCGTACTGGTCGATGACCGGCATCGGCTCGACGATGTTGCCCTTGGACTTGGACATCTTCTCGCCCTGCTCGTCGAGGATCAGGCCGAGGCAGACGACGTTCTCGTAGGGCGCGCGGTCGAAGAGGAGCGTGTTGACCGCCAGCAGCGAGTAGAACCAGCCGCGCGTCTGGTCCAGCGCCTCGCAGATGTACTGCGCGGGGAAGGCGTCCTCGAAGCGCGCCTGCCCGGCCGGGTCGATCGGGGCGTGGTGCTGGGCGAAGGGCATGCAGCCGGAGTCGAACCAGACGTCGATGACCTCCGGCACGCGCGTGAGCGTCGCGCCGGTGACCGGATGCGGGAACGTGACGTCGTCGACGTACGGGCGGTGCGGGTCGTCGAGCTTGACCCCCGAGAGCTCCTCGAGCTCGGCGAGCGAGCCGATGACGTGCACGTCCTGCCCGTCCTCGCTGCGCCAGACCGGCAGCGGCGTGCCCCAGTAGCGCTCGCGCGAGAGCGCCCAGTCGACGTTGTTCTCCAGCCACTTGCCGAAGCGCCCGTGCTTGATGTGCTCCGGGTGCCAGTTCACGGTCTCGTTCGCTGCCAGGAGCTTCTCGCGCAGCTTCGAGGTCCCGACGAACCAGCTCGGCTTGGCGTAGTAGATGAGGGGCGTGCCGCAGCGCCAGCAGTGCGGGTAGGAGTGCTCGTAGGGCGTGGCCTTCAGCAGGCGGTCGGACGCGCGCAGGGCCGCGACGATGTCGTCGTCGACGTCCTTGACGAAGCGCCCGGCGAAGTCCGTGATGCGCTCGTCGTAGCGGCCGTCCAGCCCGACGGGGTTGACGACGGTCAGGCCCGCCTCGGTGCCCAGGCGGTAGTCGTCCTCGCCGAAGGCGATCGCGGTGTGGACGATGCCCGTGCCGTCCTCGGCGGTGACGAAGTCCCCGGGCAGGACGGTGTGCGCGCGCTCGCCCCAGGCCGAGGACGGGATGAAGGCGAAGGGCGGCGCGTACGTCGCGCCCGCGAAGGCGCTGCCCGGGAAGGTCTCGTGGACGGTCGCGTCCTCGCCCAGGACGCGCTCGACGAGCCCGGCGGCCAGGACGAAGACGGCGTCGCCGCGGTCGGGCGCCGACGCGCGCGCGTACTGCAGGTCCGGCGCGACGGCGACCGCGGCGTTGGACGGCAGCGTCCACGGCGTCGTCGTCCACACGAGCAGCTCGTCCCCCGCGACGACCGGGCCGGCGGGGTGGGCGGGACGGATCACCGGCAGGCGGACGTAGACGGACTGGTCGACGACGTCCTTGTAGCCCTGGGCGACCTCGTGCGAGCTGAGCGCCGTGCCGCAGCGCGTGCAGTACGGGACGACCTTGTGACCTTCGAAGAGCAGGTCCTTCTCGCTGAGGGCCTTCAGCGCCCACCAGACCGACTCCACGTAGGTCGCGTCCAGCGTGCGGTAGGGGTCCTCGAGGTCGACCCAGAAGCCGATCCGCTCGGTGAGCCTGTCCCAGTCCTCCAGGAAGGTGAAGACGGACTCGCGGCACTTGCGGTTGAACGCCTCGATCCCGTAGCGCTCGATGTCGTGCTTGTCGTGGAGGCCGAGCTCCTTCTCGACGGCGATCTCGACGGGCAGGCCGTGGCAGTCCCAGCCGCCCTTGCGCGCCACGCGGTACCCGCGCATCGTCTTGAAGCGCGGGTAGATGTCCTTGAACGCGCGGGCGAGGACGTGGTGGCTGCCCGGCTTGCCGTTTGCGGTCGGCGGGCCCTCGTAGAAGA
>CAZRLR010000257.1:0-6710 GCA_964600395.1 uncultured Conexibacter sp. | reverse complement strand
CTGCACGGCATCGACCACGTCGAGCTCTACGTCGGCAACGCCGCCCAGGCCGCCTTCTTCTTCCAGCACGCCTTCGGCTTCCGCCCCGTCGCCTACGCCGGCCTGGAGACCGGGCTGCGCGAGCGCACCTCCCACGTCCTGCAGCAGGGCCGCATCCGCCTCGTCCTCACCGGGACGCTCGTCGCGGGCACCGAGATCGCCGCCCACCACGCGCGCCACGGCGACGGCGTGCGCTCGATCGCCCTGTCGGTCCCGGACGTCGACCACGCCTACGCCCACGCGACCGCCCACGGCGCCCGCGGCCTGCAGCTGCCCCACGACGTGAAGGACGAGCACGGCCGCGTCCGCCTGGCCTCGATCGCCGCCTACGGCGACACGCTGCACACGTTCGTCGACCGCTCGCAATACGAGGGGCCGTTCCTGCCCGGCTTCCAGGCCACGCCGCCGGCGGCCACGCCGGACGACGACCTGCTGCTGGCGATCGACCACATCGTCGGCAACGTCGAGCTCGGCCACATGAACGAGTGGGTCCAGTTCTACGAGCGGGTCTTCGGGATGACCGAGATGATCCACTTCTCCGACGAGGCGATCTCCACCGAGTACTCGGCGCTCATGTCGAAGGTCGTCGCCAGCGGGGACGGGCGCATCAAGTTCCCGATCAACGAGCCCGCCGAGGGCAAACGCAAGTCGCAGATCGACGAGTACCTCGAGTTCTACGCGGGCGCCGGTGCGCAGCACATCGCCGTCGCCACGCGCGACATCGTCGGGACGGTCGCCAAGCTGCGCGAGCGCGGCGTCGGCTTCCTCACGATCCCCGACGTCTACTACGACGACGTCGTCGATCGCGTCCCGCAGGTCGCGCCGCAGCTGCAGGACCTCAGGGAGCAGGGCATCCTCGTCGACCACGACGACGAGGGCTACCTCCTGCAGATCTTCACGAAGCCCGTCGGCGACCGGCCGACCGTCTTCTTCGAGATCATCGAGCGCCACGGCGCGCGCGGCTTCGGCGAGGGCAACTTCAAGGCGCTCTTCGAGGCGATCGAGCGCGAGCAGGACCGGCGGGGGAACCTCTGATGCGCTACGCCCAGCTCGGGGAGGTCCCGGCCAAGCGCCACGTCCAGGTCCGCCGGGACGGGCGCCTGCTCGTCGAGGAGGTCCTCGGCTTCGAGGGCTTCAGCGGCAACGAGTCGATCCTCTACCACCTGCACTCGCCCTGCCGGGTCAAGGCGGTCGGGGCGTTCACGCCGATCGTCCGCGAGGAGTGGGTCCCGGACACGCACGTGCACCGCCTGACGGACACGAACGACATCGCGCCCGGCGGCGACTGGCTCACCGGCCGCCGGCTGCTGCAGTTCAACGGCGACATCGAGGTGAGCATCTGCAAGCCGACCGAGCCCCGCGACGCCTTCCACCGCAGCGGCGAGGGCGACGAGCTCTTCTTCGTCCACCACGGGACGGGGACCGTCGAGACGATCTTCGGCGACGTCCCCTACCGCGACCACGACTACGTCGTCGTCCCGCGCGGGACGACCTACCGCTTCCGCCCCGACCCCGGGGTCGAGCAGGTCTGGCTCTGCTTCTTCACGCCCGGCGAGATCGAGACCCCGAACCGCTACCGCAACCGCTACGGGCAGCTGCTGGAGCACGCGCCCTACTCCCAGCGCGACTTCCACCCGCCGCGCGAGCTGCACCTGCACGACGACCCGGCGGGGGAGGTCGAGCACGAGCTGACCGTCCGCGTCCGCGACGGCATCCAGGCCTACACGCTGGACTACCACCCGTTCGACGTCGTCGGGTGGGACGGCTACGTCTACCCGTACACGTTCAACGTCGACGACTTCGAGCCGATCGCCGGGCGCATCCACCTGCCGCCGCCGGTGCACCAGACCTTCCAGGGGCCGAACTTCGTCATCTGCTCGTTCTGCCCGCGCGAGCTGGACTGGGACCCGCAGGCCGTCGCGCTGCCCTACCACCACTCCAACGTCCAGTCCGAGGAGGCGATCTACTACGTCGACGGCCAGTTCGGCTCGCGGCGCGGGGTGGACGTCGGGATGACCACGCTGCACCCCAGCGGCCTGCCGCACGGCCCGCAGCCCGGCCTGGTGGAGGCGTCGCTCGGCGTGCGGCGGACCGAGGAGCTCGCGGTGATGTGGGACACGTTCCGCCCGCTGCGCCTGACGACGCTCTCGCAGGCGTGCGACGACCCGTCCTACGCGCTGTCCTGGTCGCGCGAGGCGGCGGGGGTCTGACCGTGTTCGAGGAGGCCCAGCTCTACTCGCCGGTCACCCAGGACGACGACGGCACGGTCACCGTCCACCTGGCCGCCGGGCACCCCGGGGTCGCGGACCCCGTCTACCGCGCACGGCGCAACGCGATCGCCGCCGCCGCGCTGGCCTGGGAGGCCGGCCCGCCGACGGCGCCCCCACCGCGGATCGCCTACACCGACGCCGAGCACGAGGTCTGGCGGACGATCTGCCGCGAGCTCGAGCCCAAGCACGAGCGCCTGGCCTGCCGTGCCTTCCGCGACGCGGTCACCGCGCTGGACCTGCCGCGCGATCGCATCCCGCAGCTGGACGAGGTCACCGCGGCGCTGGCGCCCCTGACCGGCTTCGGCTACGTCCCGGCGGCCGGCATCGTCCCGCTGGAGGAGTTCTACGGCTCGCTCGCCGACGGGCTCTTCCACTCCACCCAGTACATCCGCCACCACGGGGCGCCCCTCTACACGCCCGAGCCGGACCTCGTCCACGAGGTCATCGGCCACGGCCACCTGCTCGCCGACCCGCAGCTGGCCGAGCTCAACCGCCTGGCCGGTGCGGCGGCCCGGCGGGCGGGGACGCCGGACGCGCTGCAGGTCGTCGCCGACGTCTTCTGGTTCACGATCGAGTTCGGCCTCGTCCGCGAGGACGGCGAGCTGCGCGCCTACGGCGCGGGCCTACTGTCCTCCTACGGCGAGATCGAGGAGTTCCGCGCCGCCGACGTGCGGCCGCTGGACTTCGCGGCGATGGCGACGGTCGACTACGACATCACGCACTACCAGCCCGTGCTCTTCGCGGCCGAGTCGATGGACCACCTCGTCGACGCCGTCGGCGGCTTCTTCGCGGCGTGCGACGACGACACGCCCGCCCGTCTGGGGGCGGTCGGCGCGCACCGCTGAACGTCCGCCGGCCGGCGGTCGGCGGGGCCGCGAAACGGGCTTGCGGCCCGCGAAGGCCGTGCTAGCGTTCGGCGCCCTGAACCTCGACCGGGCCCGGCCCGCGGCCGCGCCACGAAGGGCACGCACATGAGCACCGCGACGCTGCTGAAGGGCGGTCGGGTCGTCAGCGCCGACGGCGAGTTCCGCGGCGACGTGCTCATCGAGGGCGAGCGGATCGCCGCCGTCGGCCAGGTGACCGCGCCGGCGGACGCGACCGTCGTGGACGTGAGCGGCTGCGTCGTCATGCCGGGTCTCATCGACAACCACACGCATCTGTCGATGCCGTTCATGGGGATGATGTCCGCCGACGACTACGACACCGGGACGCAGGCCGCCGCGGCCGGCGGCGTGACCTGCCTCGTCGACTTCGCGATCCAGCGCGAGCCCGACCAGCTGCGCTCGGCGCTGGCCGAGTGGCAGGGCCGCGCCGCGGGGGCCGCGCACGTCGACTACGGCTTCCACATGGCGATCACGAACGCCAGCCCGGCGACGATCGACGACATGGCCGCCGTGACCGAGGCGGGCGTCACGTCGTTCAAGCTCTTCATGGCCTACAAGGGCGAGCTGATGGTGCGCGACGACGAGCTGACGGCGTGCATGGAGCGCGCCCGCGAGCTCGGGGCGCTGACGCTCGTGCACGCCGAGAACGGCGACGTCGTGGACCTCCTCGTCCGCCGGGCGCTGGCCGCCGGGCAGACCGACGCCATCCACCACGCGCTGACGCGCCCGGAGTTCGTCGAGGCCGAGGCGACCGCGCGCGCGGCGCGCCTGTCGGAGTTCACCGGCGCCCCGCTGTTCGTCGTCCACGTCACCTGCGACGCGGCGGCCCGGGAGATCCAGGCCGCACAGGCACGCGGCGTGCCGGTCACGGGGGAGACGTGCGTGCAGTACCTCGCCAACACGATCGACGACCTGCGCCGCCCGGGGGTCGAGGGCTGCCGCTTCATCTGCTCGCCCCCGCTGCGCGACGCCGCCAACCACGAGCCGCTGTGGGACCACCTGCGCCGCGGCGTCCTGGAGTCCGTCTCCACCGACCACTGCCCGTTCGACGACGCGCAGAAGGCGCGCGGGGTGGACGACTTCAGCCTCGTCCCCAACGGCCTGCCGCTCATCCAGCACCGCCTGGCGAAGCTGTGGGACGAGGGCGTCGTGGCCGGGCGGATGACGGCGAGCGAGCTCGTCGACCGCACCTCCACGACGATCGCGCGCCGCTTCGGCCTGACGCAGAAGGGCACCCTGGCGCCGGGCAAGGAGGCCGACGTCACGGTCTTCGACCCCGCCGCGCCGCGGGCCTACGGCACGCAGACCTCGTTCATGAACGTCGACTACGACCTCTACGAGGCGCAGACCGCGTCGGGCTCGGTCCGCCACACGTTCTGCCGCGGGACGCTCGTCTACGACCGCGGGCAGATCGTCTCCCAGCCCGGCCACGGCCGCTTCGTCGCGCGCGGCGCGCGATGACGGGCGGCGCGCCGAGCCTCGACGTCGACGCCGTCCTGGCCGACCTGCACGAGCTCGCGCAGGCCAGCGGGGGCGAGCACGCCGGCGCCAAGCGCTTGGCCTGGTCGCCGGAGTGGACGGCCGCGCGCGCGTGGCTGACGGCGAAATTCGAGCAGGTCCCCGGGGTCACGGTGGACCGCGACGAGGCCGGCAACCTGTGGGCGCAGCTGCCGGGCGCGGACCCGTCGGCAGGCTTCGCCGTCGTCGGCTCGCACGTGGACGCCGTCCCCTCGGGCGGCTGGCTGGACGGCGCGCTCGGCGTCGCCGCCGCGCTCGGCGTCCTGCGGGCGCTCGCCGCCGCGCCGACGCCGCCGCCGGTCGCCGTCCGCCTCGTCGACTGGGCCGACGAGGAGGGCGCGCGCTTCGGGCGCAGCCTCGTCGGCTCGTCGGCCGTCGCGGGCACCCTGGACCCCGACGACGTGCGTCATCTGCGCGACGCGTCCGGGATGACGCTGGAGGCCGCGATGGCCGCGGTCGGCGTGGACCTCGACGCCGCCCCGGCCGCCGCCGCGCGCCTGGACGGCGCGCGGGCCTACCTCGAGCTGCACATCGAGCAGGGGCCGATCCTCAAGGACGCCGGCCGCCTGGCGTCCGCGGTGAGCGGCACCTTCGGCGACGAGCGCTACCTCGTCGCGTTCGGCGGCCAGTCCGCGCACGCGGGCTCCACGCCGATGCACCTGCGCCGCGACACCCTGGCCGCCGCGGCCACCGCCGCGCTCGCGATCCGGGAGGTCGGCATCCGGCACGGCGGCGTGACGACGGTCGGCGCGATCACCTCCAAGCCCGCGGTCGTCACGGCGGTCGCCGGCGAGTCCGAGCTCATGCTCGACCTGCGCCACCTCGACGCCGGCACGCTCGCGACGATGCTCGACGAGTGCCTGCAGGCCTGCGCGGACGCGGCCCGCGCCTTCGACTGCACGGTCGCGCCGCGGCGGATCTTCCGGGCGGCGCCCACGCCGTTCCATCCGGCGCTCGTCGAGCTCGCCCGCGCCGCCGTCGCGCAGGCCGGCGGGGACGACGGGCCCGCGATCGCGTCCGGGCCGATGCACGACGCGACGGAGATCGGCCGCCTGGTCCCGACCGTCATGCTCTTCGCGCAGTCGGACCCTCCGGTGTCCCACACCGAGATCGAGGACTCCCCGCCGGCGGCCCTGCGCCTGGCGATCGACGCCTACGGCCGCACGGTGGCCCAGACCCTGGACCTGCTCGCCACCGGCGGGCTCTGAGGAGAAGCGAGCACCCATGGACTTCGGCGTCGTCCTGCAGACCGACCCGCCCGCGGCGCGGACCATCGACCTGGCCAAGCGGGCCGAGACCTACGGGTTCAGCCACGCGTGGACGTTCGACTCGCACCTGCTGTGGGAGGAGCCGTTCGTCATCTACAGCCGGATCCTCAACGAGACGCACCGGCTCGTCGTGGGGCCGATGGTGACCAACCCGGCGACGCGGGATTGGACGGTCACCGCGTCGCTCTTCGCCACGCTCAACGAGATGTACGGCAACCGCACGATCTGCGGCATCGGCCGGGGGGACAGCGCCGTGCGCGTCATCAACGGCAAGCCCTCGTCGCTGGCGGACATGCGCGAGTCGATCGGCGTCATCCGCGGCCTGGCCAACGGGCAGGCGGTGGACTACCGGGGCACGACGCTGCGGCTGCCGTGGAACCCGACGAGCCGGCTGGACGTGTGGGTCGCCGCCTACGGGCCGAAGATGCTCGCGCTCACCGGGGAGGTCGGCGACGGCTTCATCCTGCAGCTCGCGGACCCGCAGATCACCGCGTGGTCGATCGCCGCCGTGCGCCGGGGCGCCGAGGCGGCCGGCCGCGACCCCGACAGCGTGAAGATCTGCGTCGCGGCGCCCGCGTACGTCACCGACGGGACCGACCACGGCCTGCAGCACGGGCGCGACCAGTGCCGCTGGTTCGGGGGGATGGTCGGCAACCACGTCGCCGACATCGTCGCGCGCTACGGCGCCGACGGCGCCGGGGTGCCGACCGCGCTGACGGACTACATCGCCG
>CAZRLR010000256.1:0-6736 GCA_964600395.1 uncultured Conexibacter sp. | reverse complement strand
GCGTACGTCGGGATCTGGTCCATCGCGCCCGGTCGGTAGAGCGACACGAGCGCGACGAGGTCGTCGAACTCCGTCGGCTTGACCTTCTGCAGGGCGTTCTGCATGCCCTCGGACTCGAACTGGAAGACGCCCACCGAGTCGCCGCGCGTGAGCATCTCGTACGTCTTGGCGTCGTCCATCGGCAGCGTCGCCATGTCCGGCCGCTCGCCGACGGAGCGCTCGATGATGTCCAGGGCGTCCTCGATGACGTCGAGGTTGCGCAGCCCGAGGAAGTCCATCTTCAGCAGCCCGAGGTCCTCGACGGGCTTCATCGAGAACTGCGTGACCTGCTTGTAGACCTTGTTGCCCTTCTCGTCCGTGGTCCGCGCGTCGGCGAGCTGCAGCGGGACGACGTCCGTCAGCGGCATCCCGGCGATGACGACCGCCGCCGCGTGGATCGAGTTGGAGCGGACGATCCCCTCCAGGCCGCGCGCGACGTCGATGACCTGCTTGGCGGTCGGGTCCTCGTCGTAGGCCTTCTTCAGGTCCTGGCCGTCCTGCAGGCACGCGTCGAAGGTGGGCGAGCGGCCCTGCTCGGGGTCCGGGATGAGCTTGGCCAGGCGGTCGCCGACGCCGTAGTCGTGCCCCAGGACGCGCGCGGCGTCCTTCGTCGCGGCCCGCGGCAGCATCTTGCCGAAGGTGATGATCTGCGCGACGGATTCGCGGCCGTACTTCTCCACGACGTACTGCATGACCCGCTCGCGCCCCTTGACGGAGAAGTCGATGTCGATGTCGGGCATGGACACGCGCTCGGGGTTCAGGAAGCGCTCGAAGAGCAGGTCGTGCTTGATCGGGCACAGGTCCGTGATGCCCAGCGTGTAGGAGATGAGCGAGCCGGCGGCCGAGCCACGGCCCGGACCGACGGCCACCCCGTTGTCCTTGGCCCACTTGACGAAGTCCCACACGATGAGGAAGTACGCGTTGAAGCCCATCCGGTCGATGACGCCGAGCTCCATCTCCATCCGCTCGATCGCCTCGCCCGGCAGCGGCATCCCGTAGCGCCGGTGCATGCCCTCCATGACCCGCTCGCGCAGGTACTCACGCTCGTCCTCACCCTCCGGCAGGAACCGCGGGATGAGCTGGCCGCCGAGCGGGATCTCGATCTCGCAGCGCTCGGCGATCTCGACCGTCGACGCCAGCGCCTCGGGCCACTGCGCGAAGTCCTTGGCCATCTCCTCGTTGGACTTCAGGAAGAACTCGTTCGTGTCGAACGTCATCTTCGGCATCGCCAGCGTCGACTTCGTCTGCACGCACAGCAGCGCCGTGTGGTGGTGGTAGTCCTCCTTGCGCAGGTAGTGCACGTCACCCGTGCCCACCAGCGAGGCGCCCATCTCCCGCGCGATCCGCTCGATCCCGACGTTCGCGCGCTCCTGATCGGCGATGCCGTTCTTCTGCAGCTCGAAGTACACGTTCCCCGGCCCGAACGCCTGCACGAGCTGATCGGCGTACGCGCGCGCCTCGTCGTCCTGACCGGACACCAGCCGGTGGCACAGCCGGCCCGCCAGGCACCCCGTCAGCGCGATGACGCCCTCACTGTGACGCTCCAGCTGCGACATGTCCACGCCCGGCTTGCCCCCGACCAGCCCCTCCAGGAAGCCGAGCGACGAGAGCTTCACCAGGTTGCGGTACCCCTGGTCGTTCTGCGCCAGCAACGTCAGGTGGTTGCGCTCGATCCGCCGCCCCGACCCCGGCTCGGGCCGGTCGGCGTGATCGTCGACGTAGTAGACCTCACACCCGATCAGCGGCTTGATCCCGACCTTCTTGCACGCCTTGTAGTGCTCGATCGCCCCGTTCATCACCCCGTGATCCGTCAGCCCCAGCGCAGGCTGGCCGAACGACGCGGCCCGCTCGGCGAGCTTCTCGATCTTGCACGCGCCGTCCAGCAGCGAGTACTCGGAATGGACGTGCAGATGGGCGACAGGCGGCGTGCTCACGGGACCAGGAGGTTACGCGCGGGGGCGGTTGGTCCGGCCCCCCCGGCGCGGCCGCTCAGGCATCGAGGCCCTGGGCCGCGTCGGCCCAGGCGAGCAGTCGCCCGACGGCGCTCACGTCGCCGGAGACCCGGGCCGCGGCGTCCCCGGCGAGGAAGCTCGCCAGGTCGCCCGGGGCGGTCCGGACCGTCGCTGCGACATGGGCCGGGGCACCGGCCCGCACGTCGAGCGGCAGGGTGTCGGCGACGACGACGTGCGCCTGCACGGGACCGTCGGTGTCCGTGAACGCGACGGTGAAGCGCTCCCCCGCGGTGGCGGCAGGATCGATCGCGCCCATGAGCAGCGTCAGCAGCTCGACGGAGGACAGCCGCACGCCGGCGGCCGCGAGCGCGCTGAGCGTCGCCGGCCGGCGCAGCGCCCGCACGAGCTTGCGCGCGCGCCAACGGCCCCCGGTGAGCGTGACGCCGGCGGGCAGCCGGCGCCCGGAGCCGCCGCCGAAGAGCGGGGCCAGCGCCGACGGCGTCCCGGCCAGCCGGAAGGCGGCCTCATCGTCCGCGTCGGTCCCGCGCGGCTCGACGGCGCTCGTGCCGTCGGCGCGCAGCGTGACCCGCAGCGGCGCGTGGTCGGCGATGTCCAGGTCGTAGGTCAGGTCCTGCCGGACCCGGTGGGCCTGGACGGGGACGAGCGCCTGCAGGGTCGCGGACGCCGCGCGCAGGTCGCGGCCGGCGAGCTCGACGATGGCGGGCGCCAGCCAGGACACGGCGTGGCGCTCGTCGGCGATCTCCGCGCGCCGGCCGATCTCGACCTCTGATCGCACGCCGGTCGTGACGGCGGCCGCGGGGGCCGGCTCCGTCGCCGAGGCCGGCACCGGCACCGGCACGTCCTCCGGCTCGGCGTCCGGCTCCGGCTCGGCCTCCGCCTCGGCGGGCGGCGCCGACGTGGGCAGCGCCGGCTCTGCGGCCGCAGGTTCGGCGACCGGCTCGTCCGGGACGGCCGGGGCCGGCGCGGCGTCCTCCAGGGCCTCTTCGCGACGGATGCGCAGGCGCGCAGCCGCCCGGGCGAGGTCGATGATGACCGAGCCCGGGTCCCCGCTCGGGGAGGACGGCTCGGCCGGCGTCCTGGGGCCTTCGCGCAGCGCCGGATGGTCGGCGGGGGGCATCGCCGGCGGCGGGCGCAGCGCCACCCGCGCGCGCTCCAGCTCGTCCTCGAGCTCCACGATGCGCTCCTCGGCCCGCGCCGCAGCCTCCTGCTCGAGGCTGAGCAGGCCGTGCAGGCGGGTGACCTCGGCCGGGTCCACGGCCGCGGCGGCGGTGGCGGCGCTCAGCTCGCGCATCTGGCGCAGCTGCTCCTCGGCGGCCCAGCGCGCGGCGCGCTCGTCGCCGAGCTGGCGGTTGAGCTCCGTGCCGGCGGCCGCCAGCTGCTCGCGCATCGCCGTGACGCGCTGCTCCATCTCGACGAGCTGCGCCGAGAAGCGCTCGCGCTCGGCGGCGACCTGCACGTCGCGCTCGGCCGCGGTCGCGGCGAGCTCCTGGGCGAAGTTGTCCTTCAGCGAGCCGGCCGAGGCGATGAGCTGGGTGACGAGCGACTCGAGCTGGGCCTCGCGCTCGGCCCGCTCGGCGGTCTCGGCGCGCACGTGCGTCAGCTCGCTGCGCAGGCGGGCCAGCGAGGCCTGCACGTCGTCGCCGGGGACCTGGGCGTCGAGCTCGGCCTGCAGGCGATCGCGCTCGGCTTCGGCGCGCGCGGCCCGGGCGGTCGCGGCGGCCTCGCTCTGGCTGAAGTGCTCGCGGGCCGCCGCGATGGCGGCGTCGGCGGCGTCCTGCGCCTCGACGACGGCGGCGTGGGCGCGCGCCACGGCGTCACGGGCCTCGGCCTGGGCGCTCGACAGCTCGTCCCGGACCGCGGCGACCTCGCCGACGAGGCGATCGCGCTCCTGCTCGGCGGCGTGGGCGCGCACCTGCGCGGCCTCCGCCTGCGCCCGCGCGGTATCGACGTCCACCTGGGCGGCGGCCCGCGCGGCGGCGGCGGCAGTGTCGATGCGCTCCCGTTCGACGGCCACGAGCGCCCGCGCCGCCAGCAGCTCGTCCTCGACCTCGGCCAGGCGCCCGCGCAGCTGCAGGTGCTCGCCCTCGCGCCGCTCGCGATCGGCCGCGGCCTGCGCGGCGCCGGCCCGGGCGGCCTCCAGCTCCGCCACCGCGCTCGCCCGTCCTTCGCGCTCGCTCGCGGCGGCCTCCTCGGCCCGCACCCGCGCGGCGCGCTCGGCCTGCACCCTGGCCTCGACGTCCGCCTCGACGGTCCCGAGACGACCGCGCAGGGCGGCGAGGCCCTCGCGGACGGCGGCGACCTGCGTCTCGAACGCCTGCCGCTCGAGGGCGATCGCCCCCTCGGTGGCGAGGCGATGCTCCTCGACGGTCGTGCGGAACGCCTCGCGCTCCTCGCTCAGCCGGGCCTGCAGCTCGGCCTCCACGCGGGTGCGCTCGCGGCGCTCACCGGCGAGCTGCTCGACGAGATGGCGGCTCTGGGCCTCGGCCTGGGTGACGGCGTGCTCGGCGGCGTCCAGGCGCGCCTGCTGGTCGGCGAGGTCTGCGGACGTCGCCCGCAGGGCGGTGGCGGCTTCGTCGAGCTCGACCCGCAGGGCGGCGAGCGCGGCGTCGGCCGCCGCGAGGTAACTCGCCTGCTCGGCGAGCTGCGCGTCGCGCTCGGCGACCTGGGCCCGTGCGGCCGTCAGCTGGCGCTCGACCTCGCGGCGCTCGTCCTCGAGGGACTGCAGCTCGTCGCGCAGCTGCAGCGCGGTCGTCCCGAGCTCGGCGAGCACCGATTCGGCGACGATGCGGCGGTTGGCGTCGGTCGCGACGCGGGCCTGCGTGTCCGCCAGCTGCGTGCGCAGCTCCACGAGCTGGCGCGAGACGGCCTCGTGCACCCGCAGGCGACGGTCCAGCTCGTGCTGGAGCAGCGTCACCTCGGCGGCGGCGCGCTCACGCTCGTCCTCGAGCTCCTGGACCGCGGCCTCGCGGCGCTCGCGCTCGGCGACGAGCTGCTCCTCCAGGCCACCGGCGACGGCCTCGGTCTCGTGCAGACGGGCTTCGAGCCCGTCGCGGCGGGTCGCGAGCTGCTCCCGGCCCGCGGCGAGCCGGGCCTCGACCTCGCGCACGTCCTCCAGCCGCGCGGCCAGCTCGGCGGTAACCGCGTCGTCGGGCTCCGCGGCGTCCGGGGCGCCGGCGGGGCGGCGGGCCTGGGCCGCGGCGACGGCCTGCTGCAACTCGGCGGCGGTGCGCTGGACGGTTTCCAGCTCGTCCTCGAGCTCGCGGACGCGGGCCTCGCTCGCCGACAGCGCCGCGCGCAGCTGCGCGATCTCGAGCTCGGCCTGACGTCGCGCGGCGCCGGCGTCCTCCTCGACCTCGGCGCGGCGCTGGGCCTCGGCGTGCTCGCCCTGGCGCGCCGTGCGCAGGTCGCGCTCGGCCTGCTTGAGGCGGGCGGCGAGCTCCTTGCGCTGCTCGTGGGCACTGCCCAGCAGCTGCTCGGCCTCGGTCAGGCGGGTCTGCGTCTCGACGACGCGCTCGCGCAGTGCCGCCTCGTTGCGCTCCGCGCGCCGGGCCCGGCGCTCGGCCACGATCCGCGGGTCGGCAGCGCCCCCGTCCCCGGGCTGCTCCGGCTCTTGCGGGTGTTCGACGGGCTGCACCACGCGCGACGGTACCGGGGCATGCGGTCACCTTGCGGATTCCCGGCGCAAAACTGTGCAAATTGCGACATTTCCGGGCGGGCTGCAAGGGCCCGCCCGCGGCCCTACTCCCTTTCGGTGCGCTCCCGCAGGCGGTGGGCCAGGCGCGACTGCAGCGACCACAGCTCGATGAACCCGGGTGACGCCTGCTGGCTGAAGAGGCCGCCGGAGGTCTCGAAGGTCGCCAGCTGGGCGTCGTAGACGGCGTTCGGTGACTCCCGCGTGACGACGCGGCAGTGGCCCTTGTAGAGCTTGAGGCCGATCTCGCCGGTGACCTGCTTGGACACCTCGTCCATGTAGGCGTCCAGGTCGGTGCGCAGCGGCTCCCACCACAGGCCGGCGTAGACGAGGTAGGCCCACTTGCGGTCCAGCTCGCCCTTGAACTGGTTCTGGTGGATCGTGCAGACCAGGCGCTCGAGCTCGGCGTGTGCCTGGAGGATCAACGTCGCCGCCGGCACCTCGTAGATGTCGCGGACCTTGAGGCCGACGATGCGGTCCTCGATGTGGTCGACGATGCCGACGCCGTGCTTGATGCCGAGGTCCTGGCACCGCGTGATGAGCTCGACGAGGCCGAGGCGCTCCCCGTTGAGCGAGACGGGGACGCTCTGCTCGAAGCCGATCGTCACGATTTCGCTCTCGTCCGGAGCCAGCTCGGGCCGCGTCACGAGCTGGAAGACGTCGTCGTCCGGGGCGTGGTCGAGGTGCTCGATCCACTTGCCCTCCGACGAGCGGCCCCAGAGGTTGTCGTCGATCGAGTACGGCGTCGTCTCGGCGCCGCCCTTGATCGGGATCCCGTTGGCGCGGGCGTAGGCGATCTCCTCCTCGCGGCCCATCATCCAGCCGCGGACGGGGGCGATGACCTTCAGCTCGGGGGCGAGCGTCGCGACCGTCGCCTCGATGCGGACCTGGTCGTTGCCCTTGCCCGTGCAGCCGTGGGCGACGGTGTCGCAGCCGTGCCGCCGCGCGTACTCGACGGCGAGCTTGGCGATGAGCGGACGGCCGAGCGCGGTGAACAGCGGGTAGGCCAGGCCGTAGATCGCGTTGGCCTTGA
>CAZRLR010000255.1:0-6757 GCA_964600395.1 uncultured Conexibacter sp. | reverse complement strand
GGGCGGAGCACATGATGACCTTCGCCGAGGGGTCGATCGCGATGATCTCCTTCAGCGCGGCGATGCCGTCCTTCTCGGGCATCGTGATGTCCAGGGTCATCACGTCAGGACGGAGCTCCTGGTAGCGGGCGACCGCTTCGACGCCGTTGCCGGCCTCTCCGACGATCTCGTGACCGCCACCCGTGAGGGCGTCGGTGACCATCTTGCGCATGAAGGCGGCGTCGTCGACGACGAGCACTCGGGCCATCAGGCGACCTCCTTGTATTCGGGGCTTGGGATAGGGGAAGAGGTGGTGGGCGGGACGCCGCCGCCGGCGAGGGCGGGCCTGGCGTCCAGGCCGTTCTCGAGCAGGCGCTCGACGCGGACCGCGAGCGTGCCGTCCTCGCAGACCTGCAGGCGCCCGATCGCGAAGCGCATGCCGTCGGCGTACAGGTCGATCGGCTCGTCGACCTCGCGGTCGAGCTCGACGACCGCGCCGGAGGGCAGCGTGACGACCTTGCCCGAGGGCATCTTCGCGCGGCCGAGCTCGGCCCAGACGCGGACCGAGACGGTGCGCAGCGACTCCGAGAGCGGGGCGCTCTCGTAGGACTCGGTCATCTCGTCCAGGGCCCGCGTCATGCGGACGATGAACGCGTGCGGGACGAGCTGGACGAGCAGGCACGGCGCGCCGCAGAGGGTGAACTCGACGGTGCAGGCCAGGCCGCTCTGCTCGATGTCGGACTTCGCCTCGTCCATCGTCGTGACGAGGCGGACGTTCGGCGGCGCGATCTCGACCTCGTCGCCCAGGACGGCGCTCGTGGCCATCGCGGCGGCGGACATCATCTGGTTCATCGCCTCGCCGACGGCGGAGAAGTCCAGCTCGGAGAGGTCGCCGCCGGATTCCACGTCCGCCGGGTCCCCGCCCATCATCGCGGCGGCGAGGCGGCGGGCGCCCTCCACCCCGATGACCATGACGTTGCCGCCGGTGACGCCGTCGACGTAGCCGACGTCGGCCAGCACGGCGGGCAGCTGCGCGCCGGCGAGCGGGTGCACGCCGGGCGGGACCGCGCCGACGGCGCCGGGGTTCACGCCGCCGGGGGCGTACGTCTCCAGGACGTCGCGGATCGCGTCGAGGGTACTGGCGGCGAGCCGGAGGAGCGCCTGCTCGTTGGTCATTCGGGCACCGCCACCGGGCCGGTGACCTGCACGGCGCGCCGGGTGCCCCAGCGGCCGGCCTTGCCGTGGTGCACGGGCGTGCGGTCCGCGCACAGCTGCATCGGCGTGTCCGTCGTGGCGTCCAGGCGGATGAGGTCGCCGGGCGCGAGCGCGAGGATCTCCTCGAGCGTCATGTGCGTGTCGGCGACCTCGGCGCGCACGGTGACCTCCACCCGCTGCAGCCCGGCGCGGACGGCGCGCAGCGCCTCGACGTCCTGGTGGGCGGACTCGTCCTCGCGGTGCGAGAAGGCCGCGGCCGCCGGGGCGATCGCCGCGTAGGGGACGAGCAGCGCCATCGTGTTGGACGCCCGGTGCAGGCGCGCCTCCATCGTGAGCATGAGCGTCGGCTCGCTCCCGGCCGCGACCTGCACACGCTCGGCGAGCGTCGTGACGTCCCCGAGGGAGATCGTCAGCTCGGCCAGGTCGAACCAGATGCCCGAGAGGGTCTCCGCGAGCGTGCGCGCGAGGCGGCGCACGAGGATGAGGTCGATGTCGGTGAGCGCGCGGTCCTTCACGCCGACCTGCGCGTCGCCGCCGAGCAGCCCCTCGACCGCGGTGACCATCAGCGGCAGCTCGGCGCTGAGCAGCATGCGCCCGTCGTGCGGCGCGGTGTCCAGCGTGCAGAAGACCGAGGACTCGGGCAGGAGCTTGAAGGCGTCGGTCCACGTGAGCTGCTGCACGTCGATGACCTCGAGGTTCAGCGGCAGGCGGTGCTCGCCGTGGACCCGCTGGGCGCTCGTCGCACAGAACCCGTCCAGCAGGCGGCGCAGGCGGCGCTCCTGGTCGGTCGAGAACTTCGTCGGCCGGGTGAAGTCGACCGTCCGCAGCCAGCGCGTGCGGTTGCCGCCGCGCGAGCCGACCGGCGCCGACTCCATCGGGAGGTTGCCCTCGCTCGCGCGCTCGAAGAGCGCCTCGATCTGATCCGGTGAGAGGAAGTCGCTGCTCATCGTGCTCAGGCGGCGAGGGCCGGGCGACGGCGCTCGGGGGACGGCGGGACGAGGGTGACGTTCTGCGAGGCGGCCTCGCGGTAGACGACCTCGCAGGTCGGGACGTGCACGCGGAGGGAGCGGCCCTTCTGGCCGCCGGTCGCCGTCGCGGCGACGGGGATGCGCGCCTGCTTGAGCTGGACGAGCACCGCCTCCTCGTTGCGGCGGCCGATCTCCTGCGTCGCGGAGGTGCCGAACGCGAACATCTGCGCCCCGCCGACGAGCACGGCCTCCAGCCGGTGGCGCATCCCGCCGGCCGCCAGGAGCCCCTCGACGAGCATCGGCACGGCGAGGTCGGCGAACTTGCCGGCCTGCGCCGGGGGCGCGCCGGCGGCCGGCGACTCGGGCAGCATGACGTGCGCCAGGCCGGCCACGCCGCCGCGGCGGTCCAGCAGCGCCAGGCCGATGCAGGAGCCCAGGCCGATGCAGGTGAGCACCGCCCCGTCCTCCGTGCCGACGACCCACTCGCCCATCCGTGCGGGGAGCTCGGACGCCATCGGTCAGCCCACGCCGATGCGGCCCAGCAGGTCGTGGACCCCGCCGCTGCCGGGGATGAGCAGGAAGGACAGCTCGCAGGGCTTGCCCTCGACCTGCAGGGTGGAGTCCAGGACGAGCGCCATGTCGACGTCCTCGCCGCGGGCGAGCAGGACGCTGGCGACGATCGCGCCGAGCAGGTCGTGGACGACCTGCGGCGGCGCGGGCTCCATGTCCATCCCGGCCATCTGGGCCAGGACGTTGATGTAGGAGGTCCCGAGGATGTTGCCGATCTCGCCGAGGAAGGACGCGCCGTCCTCCGACGCGGGCTCCAGGCCGTAGACGTCGCACAGCTGCTGGGCGTCGGTCTCGGGGACGAGCAGCACGACGGCGGCGTCGAACTCGCCGATGATCGGGACGAGGATCCCGAAGCGGGACTCCTCCGGGTTGCCGGCGGCAGCGACGGCGTCGGCCAGCGGCATCGCCGCGGCGGTCGGCACGGAGATGTCGACCGGGTGGCCGAGCATCGTCGAGAGGGCGGCGGCCGCCTGGCCGGACCCGATGTTCGCCAGCTCGCGCAGGGCGTCCAGCTGGATCTCTGAGTAGGTCGTCATGTCACGCGGCCTTCTTGGTCGTGGAAACGTTGGGCTTCGGTAGGCGATCGCGCAGGGCGTCGCAGTCGGCGAGGAGGACGATGGAGCCGCTGGAGAGGACCGCGGCGCCGGACACCGCGGCCCCGGAGTGGACCTCCGGCGGCAGCGGACGGGTGACGAGCTCGCGCTGGCCGACGAGCTTGGAGACGCTCAGCGCGACGAGCCGGCCGTTGACGTGCACGAGGACGATGTGCGTGTTCTCCAGGCGCGGGCGCTGGGGATCGTCGACCGGGTGGCCGAAGGCGTCGGCCGCCGGGAGGATCGGGATCGCCTCGTCGTCGAGCATGAGCATCGGCGCGCCGGCGACGGAGCGGATGGTCTGGTCGGCGATCCGCATCGTCCGCTGCACGCGGTTGAGCGCGATGCCGTAGGGCTGGCCGTCGGCCTCGACGAGCAGCGCGGACATGATCGCCAGCGTCAGCGGCAGGCGGATCTCCGCGACCGTCCCCTCCCCCGGGGCGCTCGTGACGAGGACCTCGCCGCCGAGCGCGCGGATCTTCGTGCGCACGGCGTCCATGCCGACGCCGCGGCCGGAGAGGTCGCCGACGGTCTCGGCGGTCGAGAAGCCCGGGGCGAAGAGGAGCTCCACGGCGCCGGCGACGTCGAGCGTCGCGGCCTGCTCGGCGGTGATGAGCCCGCGGCTGAGCGCGCGCTCGGCGACCTTGGCGGGGTTCACGCCGCGGCCGTCGTCGCGGACGGAGATGACGATCGATCCGCCGCCGTGGCGCGCGGTGATCTGCAGCGTCCCCGTGGGGTCCTTGCCGGCGGCGACCCGGTCCTCGGGGGACTCCAGGCCGTGGTCCAGCGAGTTGCGCACGAGGTGCACGAGCGGGTCGCCCAGGGCGTCCACGACGGTGCGGTCCAGCTCCGTCTCCTGCCCGATGATCTGCAGGTCGACCTGCTTGTTGAGCTTGGAGGAGACGTCGCGCACGAGGCGCGGGAAGCGCAGGAAGACGGCCTCGACCGGGATCATCCGGATCTGCATGACCATCGACTGCAGGGCGTGGCTGGAGCGCGTGAGCTCCTGGACGGCCTGCGCCAGGCCCGGGACGCCGGCCTGCGCGGCGAGCGACTCCACGAGCGTGCGCTGGACGACGAGCTCGCCCATGAAGTGCATGAGCTGGTCCAGGCGCTCGGCGTCGACGCGGACCGTCGAGGTCTGCGCGGCGGCGGCCCCGCTCTTGGCGGCGCCGCTGCGCTCGCGGCGGTCCTCGGGGCTCGGCAGCGCGGTGACCTTCGCGTCGGCGGTCTCGTCGCGTGCGGCCTGCGCCTCGATCGCGTCGACGACCGTGACGGTGTCCACGTCGTCGACCGAGCGCACGGCGTCGACGAGGACGCGCTCCTCGGTGCCCGTGACGACGGTCAGGATGATGCGCTTGCCGCTGAAGCCGTCCAGGTCGGCCTCCTCCGGGGAGGAGGCGACGACGCGGCCGTGCTCGCGCAGGGCCGCGAGGACCATGAAGGCGCGGACGGCCGGCATCATCGCGTCGGCCGTCAGGTGGACGTCGACCTCGAGCAGGCGCTCGCCGTCCTCCAGGTCGGGCACCGCGACGACGCGCGGGTGCGGGTGCTCGTCGTCCTCGGCGGCCGCGGCCTCCTCGGCGACGGCGTCCTCGGCGCGCACGAGCGCCTTCAGGCGCTCGATGAGCGGGTCGGGCTCGATCTGCTCGGACGGGTGCGCGGGGTCGGACTCGGCGATCGTGTCGATCGCGGCGCCCAGGGCGTCCAGGCACTCGAGCACGACGTCGACGACCGCGGCCGGGATCGCGCTCGTGCGCTGGCGCAGCAACTCGAAGACGTCCTCCATCTGGTGCGTCAGGCGGGCGATGCCCTCGAAGCCCATCGTCGCGCTCATGCCCTTCAGCGAGTGCGCGGCGCGGAAGATCTCGTCGAGCGTCTCGCGGTCCTCGGGGGACTCCTCCAAGCGCACGACCGCGAGGTTGAGCTCCTGCAGATGCTCCCGGCACTCGGCCAGGAACATCGGGAGGTATTCGGAGGTGTCCATCTCGGGTCAGCCCGCCTTGCGGTAGGTGAAGGGGAACGCGGGGACGAGCCCCAGGCCGGTCGTGTCCGCGACGCGCTCGGTCGAGCCGACCATGAGGTAGCCCCCGGGCCGCAGCGACTGCACGAGCTTGGCGTGCAGGGCGTCGCGCACGTCGTCGGTGAAGTAGATGACGGTGTTGCGGCACAGGACGAGGTCGTAGGCCTCCGGGCGCGCGGGGATGCGCAGCAGGTCGGCGACCTCGAAGGTCACGAGCGGGCGGATCTCCGTGCGCGCGCTCCAAGTGCCGTCGCCGGCGGGCTCGAAGAAGCGCGACAGCAGCGCGGACGGGGCGTCGCGCGTGTCGTCGGCGGAGAAGACGCCGGTCCGCGCGCGCTCGACGATGCGCTTGTCGACGTCGGTGCCGGTGATCTGGACGCGCGCGCCGGCGGGGCCGACGTGCCGGCACAGCGCGGCGAGGGTGTAGGCCTCCGCGCCGTAGGAGCACCCGGCGCTCCACGCCTTGACGGCGCGCTTGGCCTCGAAGAGCTCGGGCAGGACGGTGCGCTCCAGGCGCGTCCACTGGTCCGGGTTGCGCCACAGCTGGCTGACGTTGATCGTCACGCGGTCCAGGAAGTTCTCGAGCTCGGCCTGGTCGGCGCTCATGCGCTGCAGGTAGGCGGCCAGGTCGCCGGAGCCCTGGCGCTCGACGAAGGTCCGCACGCGACGCTCCATCTGCGCGCGCTTGTACTGGCCCAGGTCGATCCCGCACAGGCGGCGCACGCCGTCGCAGAAGATCGTGAAGTCGTCCCGGACGCGCGCGGCGCCGCCGGCACGCGCGGGCGGGGCGGCGGGGACGGCGGCGGACGACAGCGGGCTGCGGGGGCGCAGCGGGGTACGGGTCTCGGGCGGGGTCATGCGTATGCCTCCTCGGCGATGGCGGCCGGCAGCTCGTGGAGCGGCAGGACGACGTCGGCCAGCCGCGCTTCGATGACGGAGCGGGGCATGCCGTAGACGGTGCAGGTGGATTCGGCCTCGGCCAGGACGCGGCCGCCGGCGGCCTTGACGGCCTTGGCGCCCTCGGTCCCGTCGCGGCCCATGCCGGTCAGGACGACGAGCAGGAGCGCGTCGCCGAAGAGGCCGGCGGCGTCCTCGATCGTGAGGTCCGCGCGGGGGCGCAGCGCGCCGACGGGCGGCTCGTCCGAGAGGCGCGCCCGCTGGTCGGCGCCCAGGCGCAGGTGGCTGCCGCCCGGGGCCAGCAGGACGGTGTCGGGGCGCAGCGCCTCGCCGCCGGCGGCCTCGACGACGGTGAGCTTGCTCGCACGGTCCAGGCGCGCGGCGAGGGAGTTCGTGAAGCCCGGGGGCATGTGCTGGACGATCAGCCCGCCCGCGCCGAGGGGCGAGGGCAGCAGCGGCAGCAGCTCGGCGAGCGCGCGCGGGCCGCCGGTGGACGAGGCGATGAGGACGAC
>CAZRLR010000254.1:0-6810 GCA_964600395.1 uncultured Conexibacter sp. | reverse complement strand
CAGCAAGAACGTCCCGGCGCACATCCCGATCGTGGGCGACGCCAAGCTCGTCCTGCAGAAGCTCACCGCCGAGTACCAGGCGCTGGACACCGACTCGTCCCGCCTGGAGGAGTGGTGGCAGCGCATCGACGGCTGGAACGCGAAGTACGCGATCGGTGACTCGTTCAAGGACTCCGAGGACGAGGAGATCAAGCCGCAGCGCCTGATCCAGGCCGTATACGAGGCGACGGCCGGCGACGCGATCATCACCTCCGACGTCGGGCAGCACCAGATGTGGACGGCGCAGCACTACCCGTTCAAGGAGCCGCGCCAGTGGATCAACTCCGGTGGCCTGGGGACGATGGGCTTCGGCCTGCCGGCCGCCATGGGCGCCGCCGTCGGCCGCCCGGACAAGACCGTCGTGTGCATCACCGGTGACGGGTCCTTCCAGATGAACACGCAGGAGCTCGCGACCTGCGCGCAGGAGGGGATCCCCGTCAAGGTGATCATCTCCAACAACGGCTACCTCGGCATGGTCCGCCAGTGGCAGGAGCTGTTCTGGGACAAGCGCTACTCCAGCGTGGACCTCGGGCGCTTCCCGGACTTCGTGAAGCTCGCGGAGGCCTACGGCTGCCATGGCGTGCGCCTGACGAACAAGTCGACGCTCGTCGACGACCTGAAGGCGGCCATCGCGGTCCCCGGGCCGGTCGTCGTGGACGTCTCCGTCACGCGTGAGGAGAACACCTACCCGATGATCTCGCCCGGCGCCGCCGCGCGGGACATGGTGGGGTGAGCGTCGTGGGCGATCCTGGAACGAAGGACCTCCTGACGCTCGAGGAGCTGCAGGCGTCCGGCTCGATCATGACCGGCCGCAAGCACATCCTCTCGATCCTCGTCGAGAACAAGCCCGGTGTCCTGACGCGCGTGGCCGGGCTCTTCGCCCGTCGCGGCTTCAACATCGACACGCTCTCGGTCGGGCCGACGGACGACGACCACGTCTCGCGGATCACGATCACGCTCGACGGGGCCAACCACCCCATCGACCAGGTCACGAAGCAGCTGCACAAGCTCATCAACGTCCTGAAGATCCGGGACCTCGAGCCGTCCGAGACGGTCGCCAGGGAGCTCGCGCTCTTCAAGGTGTCCGCGGACGGGACGCAGCGCGCCGAGATCATGCAGATCTGCGAGATCTTCCGCGGCAAGGTCGTCGACGTGACGAAGCGCTCGATCATCATCGAGGTCACCGGCACGACCGACAAGATCGAGGCCTTCGAGCGCATGGTGCGCCCGTTCGGCCTCGTCGAGATGATGCGCACCGGCGAGATCGCCATCGCCCGCGGGCGCGGGGAGACCTGAGCGCCTGAGGCGGCCGGCGCCGGCACCGGACCCCGGTGCCGGCGTCGCGTCGCGCTGTGACGGACCGCACAGAGCCGACGCGCCCGGTGGGCGGGGGCGACGGGCCCCGCCCGTATCATCCGGTGAGATGGGCGTCGCCTCGCACACCGGCTCGCCGTTCACCCTCGGTCGCACCGACCGGGTGCGTCTGCATCGCCACCTGACCGCCGCTGCGCGCCGCTCCCGCAACCGCGGCGGCACCCCCGTCCTCGCGGCGATCTCCGTCCGCCTCCCCGTGCCCGTCGACCCCGCCGGCGTCGTCGTCGCCTCGCGGCAGGGCGCCGAGCCGTGGTTCGTCATGGAGCAGCCCGACCGCCAGGGCAGCGCCGTGGCCGCGCTCGGGTGCATCCTGGCGCTCGACGCCGAGGGTCCGGACCGCTTCAAGACCGTCGCACGCCGGTGGCGGGCGCTCGTGACGACGGCCGCCGTCGATCCGCCCGCAGGACCCCGCGGCAGCGGCCCCGTCGCCGTGGGCGGCTTCGCGTTCGCCGACCAGGGCGGCACGGCGCCGCACTGGGACGGCTTCGCGCCGGCCTCGCTGCAGGTCCCGCAGGTGTCGTTGGCCCGCCGCGACGGCGAGGTCTTCATGACGCTGGCCGCGCTCGTCAGCGCGGACGACGACCCCTCGGAGCTGCTCATCGCGCTGACGCGACGCGCCGACAGCCTCCGCGACCGTGGCCTGCCGCTGCTGGACCCCGATCCGGTCGGGCGTCACCAGGTCGTCGGCGCGATGCCGCCCGAGCACTACGTCGGGGCCGTCGGGCGGGCCGTCGAGCGCATCCGGGCCGGCCGGCTGAAGAAGATCGTCCTGGCCCGCGAGGTGCAGGTGCACGCGTCGTCCGCGCACGACGCCGCCGCCGTCCACGGGGTCCTCCGGGACGCCTTCCCGTCGTGCTACGTCTTCTGCGTCGGCCGGGGCGACAGCGCCTTCATCGCCGCCAGCCCCGAGCTGCTCATCCGTCGCGACGGGCTGCGGGCCGGGACGCTGGCGCTTGCAGGCTCCACGCGCCGCAGCGCGGACCCGGCGGTCGACGACCACCTCGGCGAGCAGCTGCTGCGCTCGGAGAAGGACCGGGGCGAGCAGCACATCGTCACGCGCCGCATCGTCAGCGCGCTGCGGCCACACTCGGTCTGGGTCACCGCCGCGGACGAGCCCGAGGTCGTGCGGATGGCGAACATCCAGCACCTCGCGACGCCGATCCGCGCCCAGCTCGCGTCGCCGGTCGCCGCCGTCGAGCTCGCCGGGCTGCTGCACCCGACGCCCGCCGTCGGCGGCGAGCCGCTGGCCGTGGCCGCGCCGATGATCCCCGAGCTCGAAGGCCTGGACCGTGGCTGGTACGCCGGCCCGGTGGGGTGGACGGACGCCCACGAGGACGGCGAGTTCTGCGTCGCGCTGCGCAGCGCGTTGCTTACGGGGACCGCCGCCCGCTGCTACGCCGGCGTCGGCGTCGTGGCCGACAGCGATCCGGCGGCCGAGCTCGCCGAGACCGAGGTCAAGCTGCAGGCGCTGCTGCCGGTCCTCGCCCTGTAGCGCGCCGATCGGGGAGCGACCCCGGAGTGCGGTCCGGGAAAACCCGCACCGAGGTGCGGTGCGCGACGGTGGGCGCGGCCGTGACGGCGCGGCACGCTTGGCCCATGCTTCCCCTCCGCCGCGACCGTTCCGACGACCACCTCGTCGTCCTCTACCTCGAGAAGGTCTTCTGGACCCTCGTCATCGCGACGCTGGCGCTGCTCGTCGGCGGCTTCCTGCTGTCGCCGCGTGCGCTGCTCGGCTCGCCGGGGTTCGTCTTCGCCTTCGGGGTCTGCCTCGTCCTGTGGTGCCTGCACGCCGTGCAGGTCCACGCCCACCGCGACGAGTTCCGTCACGACATGCAGGCGCACCGCGCCCGCGAGCGCCGCGGGTTCTAGAAGAGGGTCTCGGGCACGACGACCGCCGGCCGGGCGGGCGTCGGACGCGCTCCCCCGACCTGCCGCCGGCGACCTGCGTCGGCCGAGGTGGCCGTGGCGCGTGGCCCGCCGCGGCCCGGCACGCCCGGAGCGTCACCCGTCGGCCGCCGCATGGACCCGTCGGCGTTGCGGTCGCGGAAGAGGTCCGGGCCGTCGAAGGCCTCCGGGTGCGCGCTGCGGGCGCGCTCGATCAGTCCGGCCAGCCGCAGCCGCTCGCGCTTGGGGGCGTACGCGCCGAGCGCGTACAGCTCCTCGTAGTGCTCCACGAGGTCCGGTCGGGTCGTCCGCAACCAGTCGAGGAAGACCTCGCGCACCTCGCCGCGCAGGTGCAGGCCGATGCCGCCGATGTTCGTCGCGCCGGCCTCCGCCGCCAGCGTGACGATCCGCTCCACCTGTCGCGGGTCGTCGTTGATCCCGGGCATGAGCGGCGCCACGAGGACGCTCGTCGGGATCCCGGCGTCGTTGAGGGCCTTGACGGCCTCCATCCGCGCCCGCGGGTTGGGCGTGTGCGGCTCCGTCGCGCGCCACGCCTGCTCGTTCATCGTCGGGATGCTCAAGGCGGCGCTGAAGTGCGTCACCTGAGCGATCTCGCGCATGAGGTCCAGATCCCGCAGCAGCAGCGGCGACTTCGTCAGGACGGAACATGGCGTCCTGCTGTCCCGGAGCGCCGCCCAGATCCCGCGCATGAGCCGGTAGCGCCCCTCGACCCACTGGTAGGGGTCGGTGTTCGTCCCGAGGGCGACGTGCTCGTGCTGCCACGACGGACGGCGCAGCTCGGCCCGCAGCACCTCGGGCGCGTTGACCTTGACGACGATCTCGCGCTCGAAGTCCCGGCCGGCGTCGAAGCCGAGGAACGTATGCGTCGGGCGCGCGAAGCAGTTGTGGCTCACGACGCCATCGGCGATGAAGTCGCCGGTGCCCGTCGTGATGTCACACAGCCGCAGTGGGCCGAGCGGTTCGATGTCGACGACCTGCAGCTTCGCGGTGGTCTTCACCGCTTGACCCTCGATCGAGCACTTGCGTCTGATGGCCGGGTCGACGGTGTGGATGAAGCGCAGGTGCTCGACGAGCCCACCCCGGACGCGGACGGTGCGCATCCCGTCACCGTCGCGCTCGCGTTCCAGCACCGCGTCGAAGCGGAAGTGCCGCAGGCAGTCGAGGGTCCAGCCCACGAGGATCGGGTCGGTGTTCGCGATCCGCAGGATCGAGACGTCACGAGAGCCCTCGGCGTCGAAGATGCCGGCGAGGAAGCCCTTGCGCCACGAGTCGGAGGGGGAGAGCGGCCACCGGATGAGCTCCTCGATGCGTGCCACCCGGTCGCGCGCCTGGGTCCGGATCATCTGCGCCGGCCTGCCGCGGCTCCCGAACGCCAGCAGGGGCAGCACCCCGACCGCCCGCGCGAGGAACTCCTGCGTCCGCAGCAGCCCCTCCTCGTCGATCAAGGCGAGGCGGAACTGGTGGCTCGTCCACGGGCGCCCGTTCCTACGGAGGTACGGACGATGGCCGATCGTGCCGTCCCCGCGGACCATGCCGCAGAGGTAGCCGCGCCGGTAGTCGTCGTCCTGCCGGGGCAGGTCGGCGAAGGCGCCGGTGCCCACGAGGCTGTTGTTCGTCGTCAGATGCGGCCGCTGCAAGGGACCGCGCTGCTCGCCGGTGACGTGCTTCCACCCCCGCTCGGTGAGGAAACGGTGATCGCCGCTGGCCACGAGCTCCGTCCCGTCCACGAGCGTCACGCGGTAGGCGGGCTTCGTCGTGTTCCACTTCGCCCTGACCTCGGTCTCCACGAAATGGCGGTAGGTCCCGCGGCGCTCGGTTCCGTAGATCCGGTCCCCGGCCTTCAGGTCGGCGACGCGTCGGTGCCGTCCGTCGCTCATCAGCACCGGCGTGTCGGGCTGGAGGCAGTAGACGCACGCATGGCTGCAGCCCCGGTACGGGTTGACCGTCCAGCGGAACGGCATCGCCGATCTCTCCGGGACCCGGTTGAGTGCACTCTTGGCGTAGACCTCGTAGAAGCGGGTCTTCAGCGCCTCCGGCGCGTCGAAGGTCCGCACCGTCGCGGCGTCTCTGTAGCCGGGCAGGCGGGTCGAGTCCTCCGCGCCGATCGTCAGGTTCTCCCATCGCACGAACACATGTTCGCACGGCTGTCGGACGGCCCGAGCCGCTTGCTCGCAGCCGGGTCTAGGGGATCTTGCGCCAGACGGTGACGACCTCGCGGATCGTGCCCGTCCGGTGCGTGATCCCGCGCTGCAACGGGTTGAACTCGAGGTCGAAGCGACCCGACTCGCGCTGGTCGATGCGCACGACGATCGCGTGAAAGCGCCGGCCCTTCTTGTCCATCTCGACGATGTCCCCGGGCGCGATGCCCTTCGACGAGAGCCGGCGCACGCGGACGTCCTCGCCCTGCGGCTCGGGCGGCACGTCGAGGAGGCGGACCTGGGCGTCGTCGGGGAGCGTCATGCGTCGCCGGACGCTACCGCCCGCCGCGGCGGCCTCAGCCGCCGGACAGCTCGGCCATGACCGCATCGGTCACACGGCGGTGCAGGCGGACGTTCGCCGCGCGGTCCGAGCGCACCTCGATGAGCGTCACGCCGTCGGACGCCAGGCCGTGGTCCAACGCCGCGCGGAAGGACGGCACGTCGTCCACGAGCCGGTGGTCGAGGCCGAAGAGCTCGGCGGCGACGGCCGGGTCCAACCCGGTCGGCGTCGCCACGTGCTCCTCGAACGCGTCGCGCTGGGAGGCCACGGGCAGGAAGTCGAAGATCCCGCCGCCGCCGTTGTCGATCAGGACGATCGTCAGCGCCAAGCGCAGCCGGTGTGCGGCCAGCAGCCCGCCGAGGTCGTGGGCGAACGTCACGTCGCCGAGCAGTAGGACGACGGGGCCGTCGCTGCCGGCCGCCACCCCGAACGCCGTCGAGGTCGTCCCGTCGATGCCGTTCGCGCCCCGGTTGGCCAGCACGCGCGGCCCGTCGTCGCGGACGCCGAAGAACGTCTCGACGTCCCGGATCGGCATCGACGCCGCGACGAACAGCGTCGCGGACGGTGGCAGCGCGCCGCCGAGCTCGGCGGCGACGCGGATCTCGCTCAGCCCGTCGCCCGCCGCGGCGGCGATTGCTCCGGCCACGCGCGCGTCGGCGCTGCGCCACGCGTCCAGCCACGTCGGCGGGGCCTGGGGACGGCCCGCGTCGACCGCGGCTTTCAGGGCGGGGCCGGGCACGAGCGGCAGGCGCAGGTCGACCCGCGCGGCCGGGTCCTGCCAGGCGTCCTCGGGATCCAGCACGACCTGCACCCCGATCTCCGGGCGGGCGAGCCACGCCCGCAGCGGCTTGGACGTCGGCAGGTCCCCGATGCGGATGACGACGTCCGGGACGGTCGCGGCGGCGAAGGCGTCGTGGCGCAGGAGCAGGTCCCAGTGGGCGATCGCGGCCGGCCCCTGCCGCGCGCCCGAGAGCGGGTCGGCCGCCTCGGCACCCGCCACCCCGCCCACGCCGC
>CAZRLR010000253.1:0-6846 GCA_964600395.1 uncultured Conexibacter sp. | reverse complement strand
ACGGCTACGGCGACGGCGACGGCGACGGCGGGGGTGGTGCGTGACGATCTTGGTTCTTCAGCGCGGGTGGGTGGTGATCGGGGAGGGCTCCAAGGAGTCCGGGGAGTGGAGGCTTGAGCGGGCCTCCGTGATCCGGCGGTGGGGCACGACGGCCGGCGTCGGGCAGCTCGCGCTCGAGGGCCCGCAATCCGAGACGATCGCGGACCCGTGCGGGTCGGTGCAGGCCCACGAGCTCACGGTGGTCCTGGCGATCGACGTCACCGAGGAGGCGGCTACGAAGTGGAGAGAGCGCGGGGCGCCGCGGAAGGCGCGGCGGTGAACCCTACCGACACGCTCGTCCGCTTCTTCGTCTCGGGCGTCCCGGTCCCCAAGGGCAGCATGCGCGCGTTCCGCCTGCCGTCGTCGGCGCGGGTCGTCATGACCCACGCGAATGCTCGAACGAAGCCGTGGCAGAGCGCGGTTGCCGTGGCGGCGTCCGAGGCGCGTGCGGCGCTCACCACGCACGGCGAGCTGACCGGCCCGCTGATCGTGCGGCTTGTGTTCAACATGCCGCGCCCGAAGGGCCACTACGGCTCGGGGAAGAACGCGCAGAAGGTGAAGGCGGGCGCGCCCGTGCGCCCGATCGGCAAGCCGGACCTCGACAAGCTGGCGAGGCTCGTGCTCGACGCCTGCACGTCGGTGCTGTGGCGCGACGACTGCCAGGTCGTGGATCTGAGGGCCTCGAAGCAGTGGGCCGCCGGCCAGCCCGGCGTCCACGTCGAGGTGGAGGCGGGGGCGTGAAGGTCGCAGAAATGGTGATCGTGCTCCGTGAAGTCGACCGCGAAAGCGACGGAAGCCCATTCCTGTTCTGGGTCAACGAGGACACCGACTATGAGTGGATCGTCTGCCACGAGGTGGGGAAGCGGCTTCGGCTTCCGAAGCGGTGCCTCGTGCGGGCTCGCACGCAGCCAGTCAGCGCCGTCGCCTCCTCGTCGCAGAGGCGGGCGCCCTCCTCGCAGGAGGTCGTAATCCATGGCTACTTCCTTGGCTCCGGCAGCGACTCCACCCACGCGGGTGCTTCCATCCGTCGAGCCGGTCGCAGTCGATACAGCGCTGTTCTCCGTGCCGGCCCGGACGGCCCCGAGGAAGCGGAAGGCGTGAGCCGCGGGCGCGTGCGCTGAAGGCAGAGGCCGCGCTGGCGCGCTACGACCGGGCCCCGAAGAAGCGGAAGGAGTGAGTCATGGATTACGAACAGCGCTGGGCCGACGAGGCCGCAGGCAAATCGTGCGACTGGTGTGGCGACGCCCCCGTTGCGTTCGTCGTGGCGCGCTTCCGCTGGAACTACACCCGTCACTCGGGCATGCCCGGCGTCTCGAGCTACGGCTCGCCGCTCTGCTGGGCGTGCCTGGCAGACGCGAGGTGCAAGCGCTGGCTGGGCGCCTACCGCTACCACGTCGTGCGGTGGCTGACGACGAGGGTGTCGGCGTGAGGCGCGCGACGCCGCTAGAGGTGGAGGAGGCGGGGGCGTGAGCGACTCCACGATCCGGCAACTGGAGAGAGCAGCGGCGGGAGGGGACGTCGAGGCGGTCAAGCGGCTCGGGCTGGAGGCGTGCCGTCGTGGCGAGCACGCCCCGCCGCACTACGGTGACGACGAGTGGGCGTCAGTTACCCGCGTCGCCACGCCATGGGGTACGGGCAAGTTCTGCGAGTGGACGTGCCCGCGCTGCTGGGAGCAGGCCAGCGCGACCAACCCGCCGTGGCTCGATGACAACGGTCGGCACGCCCTGCGGATCGAAGCGGCCAGCCGCGCCAACGCGCATGCCGCGGCCTGCCCGGTCTGTCGCGAGAACTCGGTGCGCGAGCTGGAAGCCATGGCCCGCGCCTACCCGCGCGACGACTACAAGGGCTACAAGCACGTCCCCTGCGTCGAGGAGCAGCCCGGCGGGGTCTTGGCGTGGAGGTTCGACGGCACGAAGGAGGCGGCTCGTAGGCGCGCTGCTGGTGAGGCTCCGTGAAGCGCACGACGCCACTACGCCGCCGCACGAGGCTCCGCTTGCGCAACCCGGAGCGCCGGGAGCAGCGCCACGCCGAGGCGTTCGGCCCGTGCTCCCGCATGGCCCGCCTGCTGGAGTGCGTGGTGCCCTCCTGCCGTGTCGGGTGGCCGCGCAAGCTCGAGGCGGCCCACGTCAGGAGCCGCGGCGCTGGCGGGCTCGACCGCGCGAACGTCGTGGGGCTCTGCTGGTGTCACCACCGGGAGCAGCACCAGATCGGGTGGCCGGCGTTCGAGAAGCGCTACGGGCTCGACGCGCTGGTGGCGGCCGGGCTGATTGCCGAGGACGTGGACGCGCACGCATGCGAGTCGTGGGCAGAGGCTACGCCGTCCGGTGGCGTGCGCTGCGCGGTGTGTTTGGAGCCGACTGAGGAGCCGAGGGTATGAGAGTCGCGATCGTTGGGTCCCGAGACTACCCGGACATCGACCACGTCCTGGCCTACGTGCGTCTCCTGCCTCCGGAGTCGGTCGTGGTCTCTGGCGGGGCGCGTGGGGTCGACGAGGCCGCAGAGGCCGCGGCTTTGGAGTGCGGTCACCGCGTGGAGTCGATCGCCGCCGACTGGAAGAACCGAGGCAGGCGGGCCGGGCCGGAGCGCAACGCGAAGGTCGTGGAGCGCGCAGATCGCGTCGTGGCCTTCTGGGACGGCAAGAGTCGCGGCACGCTCGACACGATCCGCAAGGCCGTCGCGGCCGGCAAGCAGTGCGCCGTCAAACGTCCCGGGCAGGCGTGGGAGATGGCGTCGCGCGGCTGGCTGGAGCACCGAGGGAAGGGGAGGGAGGCGTGAGCGACCTCAGCCGCATTCCGTTCCTGCCGGAGCCGCAGGACGGCCAGGTGCGCGCCCGCGGCGGCCCCAACGGCGGCGTGGACGTGTTCTTCGAGGGGGCGTGGCGCCGCGTCTACCGCACCAAGCGCGTTGCGGACGGCGTCCACGTCATGCGCTTCCTATCGGCGGACTTCGTCGTCGCCTGCTGCGCGGCGAAGCGCCACATGCTGGAGGTGGTTCAGTGAGCGACCGCCTCACGGAAGAACAGCTCTCCGCCCTGGAGCGCTGGCGAGCGGGCAAGCAGACGCTCTCCCCAGCCGAGGCGCTCGACGCCGCATGGGCCCTCGTCGGCGTCGTGGCCGACCTCCGCTCAGCACGAGCAGAGAGGGACGCCATGCGGGCCCGACTGCAGAAGGCAAGGGAGGCGCTCAACCACTGGGCCGGGAGCACCGGCGAGCGGCACCCTTCCCGCTGCCCGTGGAACGACTACGAGCACGACGAAGAGGCCATTCCCGCGTGCGACTGCGGGCTCTCGCGTCTGCGGGCCGCCCTGGAGGGAGAGACGACGTGAGCACCGACGAGCGGATCGGGTGCGGCGACGGGGGCTGCGTGTTCGGCCGGCCCCGCGGCATGCACACCAACGGCGGCTGCCGCTGCCTCGACAAGCACGACCTCCAGAGCGTCGAGGGGCGCCAGCGGCTCAAGCGCAGCATTTCGGTGCTCGCAGGGCGCCTCCAAGCAGCAGAGAAGGCGTGGGCCCAGTACTCGCATCGCCACGGCGAGGCTCGCGAGCACACCTACGGCTGCGAGTCGCGCCACAACAAGGCGGCCGGCGCGCCCTGCACCTGCGGCCTCTCTGCTCTCGCGGCGGCCCTGGAGCGTGCCCCGTGACGGTCCACATCGTCTCGTTCGATTTCGGCGGCACGACGGACCGCCACCCGCGCGCCAAGGCTCGCTGCGGCGTGCGGCGCCCGCGCCGCGACCTCGCGCTGACGCTGGAGTCGGCTCGCCACCACGGCGGCCCGATCTGCGGCAACTGCAAGCGCGTGTGGATGTCGCTGGTGGCGGCCCTGGAGAGGAAGGAGGGGGACACGTGAGCGTCGCGAAGCCAGGGGAGGCCCACGACTCCAAGGGCTACCCGATCTACCCAGGCGACCTGCTGCGGCGTGTTCTGTTCCTCGACGTCGACGGCGTCCTCAACGGCCACGACTACGACCCGTTGGCCGAGTCGTGCACGATTCGGCGGGACTGCGTCGAGCGGCTCAACCGCGTGCTCGACGCGACCGGCTGCGAGGTCGTGCTCTCGTCGGCGTGGCGCTACATGGTGCTCGGCGGTGCCATGACGCTCGACGGCTTCGGCTACCTGCTGCGGACGCACGGGGTGCGCAACCTCAAGGACCGTCTCGTGGGCGTCCTCTCGCGCGACGACGGGCAGGCCGACCCGGCAGAACGCGGCAAGCTGATCGTCGACTGGCTCATGGGACAGGTTGGCGTCGGGCGCATCGGGATCGTCGACGACTTGCCGATCATTGGCCCTGGGCAGGCGCACCTCGCCCACTACTTCGTCCAGACGGACGGCAAGGCTGGCCTGAGCGACGCCGACGCCGACCGGCTGATCGCCATTCTGCGTGCCCCACGAGGCGCCAGTGGATAACCGCCGCCGCTCCCTTGAGCGCGCCGCCCTCTCCAGCGGCTCCCCGGACGACGAGGCTCGGGTGCTGCTGGAGAAGCTCCGGGCCGAGCCGCCATGCACCCACTGCGCGGGGACGGGCTACCTGCGCCGCTGCGGGCCGAACAAGTTCTGGAGCGACGCCAACAGCCGCATGGCGGCAGCGGACGAAGTCAGTGGGCGCTGCTCCTCCTGCGCCGGCACGGGCTCCCTCCTCCGGGCCCGGGTGGAGTGCGCGGCGTTCGCAGGCCACGAGGCGGCCGTGCTCGTGGTCGGGGAGGTCCCGCCACCGTCGCCTGGCGCGACCGGCCCACGGCTCGTGCCTTCGCTGGGCTCGTGGCTGGCCGGCTTGGCGCGCTACGGGGTCGAGGCTCAGGTGGCGGCGGCCCTGGGAGCGGCGCGCGCCGTCTACGCGAAGGAGTCGAGCGGGCACCGCTTCTACAACGCCTTCCACGCGATCGAGGCCGCCGAGGCATGGCTTGACTGCCCGTCTGCCGAGCGCATGGAGACGTGGCGACTGGCGTGGACGGCCTGCTGGGGGCCCGGCGAAGCGCTTCACCACACATGGGTGCCGCGTCCCATGCGGCCCGATCTTTCGGTGCTCGCTGCTGCTGAGTGGATTGGCGAGCCCGCTGTCCGTGAGGCCGCCGCCGCTGCTGTCCGCCGCTGGGCGCTTGGAGGTGAGGCGTGACCATTGAGTGCAGCAAGTGCGGACCGGCCGGCAAGTGCCTGAACCACGCCAAGCGCGTGTCGGAGCTGTCGTTGCGCATGCAGGGCGCGTGGACCTTCCTTGAGTTGCAGAAGAAAGCTGCGACAGCGCCCGACTTCGCTGGATTCCTTCAGCCCGCGGTGTTCTTCAAGAGCCTCGGATGGTTCCAGACGAAGAAGAAGCGCGGCTACACGGCCGAGCAGGTGAAGGAGTTCGAGGGCGGCTTCGCTGAGGCCGCGCAGGAGGCCGCCCGTGGCTGACACCCGACTGCGCCGCGCTGCCCGAGCCGCAGAGAGTGGAGACACCGAGGCCGCCGCCCGGCTGCTCCTCGAGCGCGTCCGAGCAGGACGGCTCTCCCGGGACAGGCTGGAACTCGCGGCCTACTGCGGGAGCGAACCGGCTCGCTTGGCGCTCGGCCTTGGGACGCACGACTGGAAGAGCGACCCGGCCCTACACGCGGACACCGCCACTCTGGATCACTTCCTGCGCGTCGTCGCGCGCTGGGGCGGGGTGGCCATCTGCTTGGCCGCCACGGCAGCAGCCGACGCCGCTTACCAGGCCGACGAGCCTTGCTCGTTCTCGGGGTGCGAGGGCGGGGAGTGCCGGGCGTGCGACTTCGCGTGGAAGGCGCTGGAGGCCGCTTGGGCGTGGATCGCCCGCCAGACGGACGAGACCGAGGACCGCTTCCTCACGGCGTCAGCATCCGTACACAACGAGACCGTCCCCGAGTCGCACCGCTACGCCTGGCTGCCGACCGGGCCGTGGGCATACGACCCGCAACACGCGCACAACCGCGAGGCTCCGCTGCACGCCGCCCGTATCGCTGGCGAGCAGCCCGTCCGCGAGGCCATCCGTGCGGCCCTCACCCGCTGGGCCCTCGACGGGGAGGCGTAGCCCGTGGCCGCCCCGTGCTCGCTCTGCGGCGAAGAGGTCAACCCGGGCCAGGGCGCCCTGGGCTTCGGCGGCTACGTCCACGGGGACCCGCGCGAGTGCCCCGTCCAGCTCGCATGGCTCAAGAGCGCGCCGCGGACGGACACCAACGGCATCGACGCGGCGGAGGCGTAGCCCGTGGCCCGCGACCCCCGCACGGCATGGCTCAACGCATACCGCCACGCCCGATGGCGCGAGGACGACCACCGCGTCCCGCGCGCGGCCTGCGCGCTCGACCGCGCCGCGGACGACTGTCTCCGCGCCCGCGCCTACGGCGACGGGGCCTGGCCCCGCATGGACGTCGTCCACTGGCGCGCGTGGAACTTCTGCGGACGGCCCGGCGGCTCGTGGGAGGCCCACAAGCGCTCATGGCCCGAGCGCGCTCGCTGTATGCAACTCCTCGCCGCTGCCGTTCGCCGCGGCGAACGACTCCCGGGAGGCCGCGCTCCATGACCCGCGACCCACGCGTAGACCCCCAGCCCGGCGACCGCCTCTCCCTCCGAGGCGTCGCCCGCTACGTCGTAGCCGTGGACGACCGCCCGCTGTTCAACGACGGGCACGTCGTCTGGCTCACCGAGTTTGCGACGCGCCGGCCCGAGCAGCACTCGTGCTCGCTGGCGCAGTGGCGCAGGTCCATGAAGGCGGCCGAGGTGCTCCCGTGAAGGTCGCGGCCCTCTACGTCCTGCCCGACGGCCCCTACGCCAACCGCCCCGACGTCGACCTCTGGGACGAGAAGCGAGACGCC
>CAZRLR010000252.1:0-6915 GCA_964600395.1 uncultured Conexibacter sp. | reverse complement strand
TGGCCCGCGACGCGGACGCCGAGCAGGACGAGCGACGGCAGGACGGCCAGCGCCACGAGCGCGAGAAACCATGTCTGGCCGGCGTCGGTGCCCTCGCCGAGGCTGTGCGCGACGCCGCCGAGCCACGTCAGCAGCGTCAGGCGGTGCACGACCTTCCAACGCGACAGCCCGATGCGCCGGCGGGCGTAGTAGGCCAAGCCGAAGAGGACGATGCCCCAGCCGGAGACGATGCCGAGCGTCGTCCACATGCGCTGGTAGTCGAAGACGAACGGGACGGTGACGTCGAGCACGCCGGGGTGCAGGAAGCCGTCGAGGCAGAGCGCCGCGGCGTGCAGGACGATCGCGAGCATCGTCCCGATGGCCAGCGTCTCGTGCAGGACGCGGCGGTCCGAGAGCCGGCTGCGGCCCACGCGCGCGGCCATCGACAGGCCCAGGCCGACGGAGGCGCTGGCGCCGAGCATCGCGGTGATGCCCGCCGCGCGGCTGATGATCCAGAACAGGTGGGGCGCGACGCTCGTGGTGGCCATGGGCCGAGCATGCGCGAGCCCCCTGGCGGGCGCCTCGGGGTTGCCTGTGAGGTTCCTGGGACGCGCGCCCGGGGAGCCGACGCGCGCTCAGGCCGGGTTCGCCCAGCGGCGGATCGCCTCGGCGACGTCCTCGACGTCGTTGACGACGAACCTCGCCTCCTGCCCGTCGGCGCCGAGCAGGCGCAGCTGCCGGCGTAGGCCCGCGCCGAAGAGGTGGCTGCGCGGCTCGCGGCCGGCGACCTCCACGTGCGTCAGCCGCGCCCGGGGGAGCTCCCACGTCTGCGCGGCGAGCGCCCGGTCCAGGGCATGCGGCTCGAACACGACGCGGTCCTGCTCCAAGTGCAGCTCGCCGCCCCCCGCCCCCCCCCCCGCGGCGCCCCGCTTCGCGCGCCAGGAGGTCGGCTCGTCGCCCATGGGTGTGACGATGCCCCGGGGCGCCGGGGCCGACACCGAGGGGCCCGGGTCAGCCGACGGCGTAGGTGTCGGCCACGTCGGCCGGCACGGGCGCCGACGGCGGGTAGACGATGACGGTTTGGTCCTGCTTGAGGTCGGCGTACAGCTCGCGCGGCGTGGGCAGCCCGTGGCGGCGGTAGCTCTCCTCGGGCGTGAGGATCTCGTCGCTGACGGGCGGGATCCCCATGATCATCGGGCCGACGATCGGCACCGTCGAGGGTGAGGCGACCGCGATCACCCCGAGCTTGATGCGCGGGGAGAGCTCGGCGACCTTCAGCAGCGCCCGCATGACGGGGCGGATGAGGACGTCGAAAATCCTGGGCTGGCGCAGGTTGCCCAGGTCGCGCTGCCAGCGCGGCAGCGTCGCGATGACGGCGATGCGCATGAGGCGGCCGAAGAGCCAGAAGCCGGGCTTGAGGACGAGCGGGGCGACGGGGTAGACCGCGTCGATCCGCGTCAGGTGGTCCATCGCCTCCTGCGTCGCCTCCGAGGCGGCCAGGCGCGGGCGCATGAGGCGGAAGTACTCGCGGACCTCCGCGCGGCTGCGCGGGACGGTGGCCGGGTCGATCGTCTGCGCCTCGGCGGCCGTCGCGCAGGCCGCCCAGTACTCGCGCTCCTCGGCCTCGGTGAGCCGGCCCGGGCCGTACACCTCGTACGTGTAGAGGATCGAGTGCCACGCGGTCATGTGGATCCACAGCTGCGAGTCGGGGTTGTTCGGGTCCGAGACGAGGCCGGAGACCGGGTCCGGGCTGGAGGCGCGGGCGTGCACCTTCGTCAGGACGTTGCTCGCCTTGGCGATCTTGCGCGAGTCGGCGAACAGGTAGGTCGCGAAGTACCGCAGGGTGCGGTCGTAGCGGACACGGGTCTGGCTGTAGATCTTGCTCGAGCTCTTGACCGGGGCGATGAGGAACGGGTCGAGCTCCTCGACGACGACCGAGCGGCTGAAGCCGATCGTCATGCCGGTCGGGTAGGACCACACCCGCCAGACGACCGAGTCCGGGCCGAACCAGCCGTAGTCCTCCATCGGCTGCAGGTGCTTGGAGTTGGCGCGGCGCAGGAGCGCGAGCATGCCGCCGGGCTTGCCGGTGACGGACGCCGGGTCCTTCGGCGGCGTCCGCGAGGCGTCGGGAGCCGGCGCGCCGGTGCCCGCAGCGGTGGCCGCGTCGGCTTCGAGCTCCCGCATGAAGTCCTGCGTGTCGACCGTGGTCACGACGTCCCCTCCCAAGCGATGACGATGAAGTACGGCAGCGTACATACGCGCCCGTACGACCGTCAAGCCGGCGCGTGCGTTCGCGCGGCGACCACCGGACGCCGACGGACCGGACCGGGGCTCGTGCTCCGGGCCGCACGCGCCGATGACCGTCGGCGTGACACGCGAGACGACGAAGCGATGCAACCGCTGCGGGACCCTGGCCCGGCCGGGGGAGCTCGGCCGCTGGGCGCAGGGGCGCACCGCGCTGACGGGCGGGCAGCGGCTGTGCCCGGCCTGCCACGCACGGCTGAGCGCGCGGCGGGCCCTGGCGTTCGGGCGCGGCGTGGACCCCCGCTGACGCTCAGCTGTCCTTCGCGAGCTCCTCGATGCAGACGACCGCCGCGATGATGAGCGCGGGGTCCTCGCTATGGGCGATCTCGATCCCGTACGTGTCGCGCAGCGCGAAGAACTTGGGGGAGACCTCGGCGACGGTCTTGCCTTCGCGCTCGATCTCGTACTCGCGCCTGAGGAACTTGCCCTTCGCCTTGTAGTCGTCGCCGCCGACCTCGAAGACGTAGCGGTCGCCGATGCCGATCAGCGCCTTCTTGACCTTGGCGATCGTGTCCCCGTCGCGCTCGATCGCCAGCGTGTCGCGCACGGACAGCTTGCGCTCCTGCACCGTGTAGCGCTCGGCGCCGGTCGCGTCCTCGATCTTGAGGGTCTTGCGCAGGCGCATCGTCTTGCCGTCGACTTTGAAGGCCTTGTTCCCGTCGTCGTCCTCGATCCAGTAGTCCTCACCGATGTCGAAGACGTCGGATCGCATCTGGTAGCGCTTGCCCTTGAGTCCCATGGGGCGATCCTGTCAGGGCCGGGCCCGCCGGGGGCGAAAGCGGACGATCAGGCCACGACGAGGCGGCCTTCGGCCCTCGCGTCGTCGGGCCTGTCGAGACGCTGGAAGCGGGCGACCGGGTTCGAACCGGCGACATTCAGCTTGGAAGGCTGACGCTCTACCAACTGAGCTACACCCGCGCTGCCCCCGGATCGTAGCGGGCGTGGCCCGCGGCCGAGCGGCCTCAGCCGCCGTCCGTGCGGAAGGCGTCGCGGACGGCGTCCCGGGCCGGCTTGGAACGGCCCGCGTAGTCGTACAGGCCCTTCTCGTTCAGGCCCGCGGTCAGCTGCAGCCCCGGGTGCGCGTCGAGCACCGAGCCGCCGCGGAAGTCCGGGCGCAGCGCGTGGTCGCGCAGCAGCCACAGCAGCGCGCCGCTGACGCCCGGCAGGCGGCGCAGCTCGCGCACGCGTCGTGCCAGCAGCACGGCCTGGAAGCGCTCGCCGCCGAACGCGCCCGCCGCCACCTTCGGCGTCCCCACCGCGCCGAGCTCGGTCACGACGATCGGCTTGTCGGGGAAGAGCGCGCGCAGGCCGCCCAGCCGCTCGCGGACCCGTGCGGCCTGGGCCTCGGGCCCTTCGTCGGAGTGCTCGTACCAGCCGGTGTAGTCCGTGACGCCGAGGACGTCGACCGCGTCGAACAGCGGTCCGCCGGCCCGCGTCAGGTGCCGGCCCCAGAGGTCCAGCGCGATCGGTCGCGTCCCGTCCAGGCGGCGCAGCGCCCGCGCGGTCTGCGTGACGTACTGCACCTGCCGCGGGCGCCCGCCGGCCGCCAGCTCGTTCGTCAGCGTGAACGCCACGACGCTCGCGTGGGCCTGCTCGAGCTCGGCGGTGCGCAGCGCGCGGTCCCGAGCCGCGGCGATCGTGGGGGAGTGGAAGCCCGCCGGCGTCTCCCAAGGCCCGATCTCCTGCCAGACGAGGATCCCGGCCGCGTCGAGCCGGTCGAGCATCGACTCAGACAGCGGCAGTTGCGACCGCGTGGCGTTCGCGCCGGTCGCGACAAGCTGCCGGACGGTGCGCGCCTCGTCGGCGGTGGTCATCGCGTCCCCGTGCCCCTCGGCGTCCGCCGGCAGGCCGACGCCGCGCAGGTGCAACGGGCGGCCGTTGAGGCGCAGCCCCGCTCCGGACCAGCGCAGCTCGCGCAGCCCGACCAGCCGCCTCAGCGTCGCCTGGTCGCCGGCTCGCAGCGTCAGGCGGTACCGCTGCGGGCGCCCCGGGCTCCAGAGGGCTGGGTCGTCGACCCGGACCGACCAGGCGACCGCCGTCGACGCGTCGGCGCCCACGTCCACGGTCTTGGCGGGGAGGACGACGCGCTGCCCGTCGCGCACGAGCGCGCCCCCGACCGACACGCGGCGTGCCCGGTCGCGGCTGCGGACCCGCAGCGCGATCCGCACCCGCACGGGGCCGCCGCGACCGTCGCGCAGTCGCGTCCCCACCGTCAGCGCGCCGAGCTCCACCGCCCCCAGCCGCGCCAGCGTCACCGGCCGGTTCAGCCCGCCGAAGTTGAACCAGCCGCGCGCGTACCCGGCGGCGGTCTGCGCGTCCGGGTCTCGCCAGTCCACCCGCACGACGACGGTGTGCTCCCCGCGCGCGAGGGTGAGGTTCGCGGTGAACGGCTCGTAGGCGCCGACGTGCTCGCGCACCCGCCGCCCGTCGAGGTAGACGACGGCCTTGAAGTGCGCCGAGCCGAACGTCAGCGCGTAGCGGCCGGCGACCGGGGCGGCGATCCGCCGCACGTACCAGCCGACGGTGCCCGCGTAGCCGCGGGCCGCCCGCGGCCCGGTGACGTGCGCGGCGTTCGGGGAGTAGGGGAGGCGGACGGGACGGCCGCCGAAGGTCCCGTGCGCCCAGCCGAGCGCCCGGCCCCGGTCGGCGTCGTCGGCCCGGTAGCGCCAGCGGTTGAGCGTCACCGGAGCGCTGCCGCCCGGCCCCGCGCCGAGCGTCAGCAGCCGCCGCGCGACCGCGCCGACCGCGGGCGCCGGCGCCGCGTCCGTCGACGACGACGTCGTCGCCGCGCCCTGCCGTCCGGCCGGGCGCTCGTCCGCCGGCCAGAGCAGCACGACGAGGACCGCCCCCACGAGCAGGACGACCACGGCACCGACCCGCGCCTTGCCTTTCGCACGCACCCCCACCCAACGACATGAGACACGAAAAGGCTCGCCGGCGAACGACCGCCGTCCGCGCCTGACGTCGCCGCGCTACCGGCAGGGCGTCCCGGCGCCCCAGCGGGCCGCCAGCACCACCCGGCCCGGCCGCGTGACCGTGACCAGCAGCCGTCCCTCGGCGTCCCGGCGCACGCAGGCGCCGCCGCGCACGACGCGCCAGTGGGACGTCCACCGCACCCGGGCCAGGACCGTCGCCGGCGCCGTGGCGATGAAGCGCAGCGTGTCGTACGTCAGGCGCGCGCCGCGCGTCGGGGCGTCCGTCAGCGGCGTGGGCCGGCTCACGCGCAGCACCGTCCACCGCGCGTCGTGCCAGACCGGCCGCAGGTACGGCAGCCCCTGCGCGACGAGGCGGGCCTCGCGCCGTCCCGAGCTCTCCAGCGGGACGTGGGGGAGGACGACGAAGCCGACGGCGTTGTCGTCGAGCCAGCGCCGGTAGGCGTTGGCGTCCGGCGGCGCCTCGGCGAAGAACAGCGGGTTGCGCGCACGGTCCAGCTGGCTCTCCCAGCCGCGGGCCAGCGGAAAGCGCCCGGCGACGCGGACGACCTCCCAGCGCGTGGCCGTCGGGATGATCTCCACGCGCTGGGACCCGTCCGCGCCCGCCCGCGACAGCGCGCCCAGCAGCGCCGCGTAGACCGATGGCCGTGACGGCGTGCTCAGCGACTTGGCCGCCTCCGTCACCGGCCCGAACGCCTGGTAGGCGACGAAACACAGGACGGCCAGGCGGGCCGCCGGCCCCGCGACAGGGCGCAGCGCCAGCAGCAGCGGGCCGCCGAAGAGCACGCCGAGGCGCACGACGTTGCTGCCGACCGGGGTGGGGAGGACGAAGCACGCCAGCACCGCCGCGAGGTAGAGCCAGGCGCCGGTCCGCACGACGCCGGGCGTGCGGCGCGTGAGCAGGAGGAAGACGAGCGTCAGGCCGGCGGCCGCCAGCAGCGACAGCGTCGAGAAGGGCTGCACGCCGCCCTCGGGGGCGACGGCCGCGGCCACGAGCAGGGGGACGAGGGCCCCGCCGGCGAGCAGGACCCCGTCCCGGCGCCGGCCCTCGAGCACCAGCGCGGCGCCGGCGAGCAGGACGAACGCGCCGGCGACCGGGCTGGCCACGGCGGCCAGGCCCGCCACCGCGCCGGCGCCCCGCGGCCGTCCCCGGACGAGCAGCAGGACCGCCGCCAGGGCCACCGTCGTCCCGAGCAGGAACGTCAGGCGCCCGATGACGAGCTCGCCGAGCAGCGCGACGGCGAACCAGGCGGCGACCTTTCCGCGGGCGCGTGTGCCGGCCGCGCGCAGGACCTCGGCGAAGAGCAGGCCCGCCAGCGGCACGAGCACCAGCCCGGCGGCGAGCAGCCCGACCGCCGCGCCCAGCGGCGGGAAGAGCAGGCTGTACCCGGGCAGGTAGTGCCCGCCGTACCAGTTGTTGTCCCACAGGAGGAAGCCCTCGGCGTCGAAGAGGTTCGCGCGGTAGGCCTGCGCGGCCAGGTCGGCGGTCTGCAGCGGGTGCAGCGCCCACAGCAGGGCGACGAGGGCGCCGACCGCGGCCGCGACGAGCGTCGGCGCCGGGCCGTCCGCGGGCAGGCGGGAGCCGTCGCCCCCGCGGGCGACGGTGGGGAGGATCGGCACCGTCCGCGGAGCTCAGCGCGTGGCGGCGGGCGCGGCGCCCGGCCGCGCCACGGGCGCCGCGGCGGCCGGCGTGGGGAGC
>CAZRLR010000251.1:0-6919 GCA_964600395.1 uncultured Conexibacter sp. | reverse complement strand
GTTCTCCAGGTAGAAGGACTGGCGGTCGCTCAGGACGCCGTCGCGGATCTGGAAGACCTGCGCGTTGGCGTCCGTCCCCTCGACGGCGACCGCGACGCAGTCGACCGTCCCGACGTTGGAGTTCGCGACCCGCTGGCGCTCCAGGAGCGAGCGGACCGCGCGCAGCCGGTTGTGCTCGATGGCCGCCTGCTCGTACTCCTGGACGGCGGACGCGTCCTTCATCCGCTCCTCCAGGTCACGCTCGATCTCGCGGTAGCGGCCGCTGAGGAAGCGCACCACGCCGTCGATCCCCTCGCGGTACTCCTCCTTCGTGACGTAGTCCACGCAGGGCGCTCCGCACCGCTTGATGTGGTAGTCCAGGCACGGCGAGCCGCTGCGCCGCCCGGGCTCCGGGCCGGTGCACGAGCGGATCATGAAGACCTTGCCGAGCGTGTCGAGCGTCGAGCGCACGCGCTTGGCGTTCGAGTACGGGCCGAAGTACAGGCGGCTGCGGCGGTGGCGCTCGCGCGTGAAGTAGACGCGCGGGAAGTCCTCGTCCATCGAGATCGCGATGTACGGGTAGCTCTTGTCGTCCCGCAGGCGGATGTTGAACTTCGGCCGGTACTGCTTGATGAAGCCCTGCTCGGTCAGGAGCGCCTCGGTCTCGCTGGAGACGAGGATGAACTCGATCGAGTCGATGACGTCGCTCATCTCGACCGCGCCGCGGGTCACCGGGTTGGAGAAGTGCGACGCGACCCGCTTGCGGATCGAGATCGCCTTCCCGACGTAGATGACCTTCCCCTTCGCGTCGCGGAAGAGGTAGACGCCCGGGCCGTCCGGGAGGTCCTTGCGCTGCGCCGCCAGGCGGGCCTTGCGTCCGTCGATCTGCCCGTTGGTGCTCACCACGATCGAGGATAGAGTCGGCGGCATGTCCGAGACCGTCAGCATCACCACCTGTCCGTTGTGCGAGGCGACATGCGGACTGCAGGTGACCGTGGACGACGCCACCGGCCGCGTCGCGAAGATCCGCGGCGACGCCGACGACGTCTTCTCCAAGGGCTTCATCTGCCCCAAGGGCGGGTCGCTCGCGGCGCTGCACGAGGACCCCGACCGTCTGCGCCGGCCGCTGCTCAAGCAGCCCGACGGCACGCACGCGGAGGTCTCGTGGGACGAGGCGTTCGCCGAGATCGAGCGCCGGCTGCCGCCGATCATGGCCGAGCACGGGCGCGACGCCGTCGCCGCCTACGCGGGCAACCCGGGCGCGCACAACCTGTCGCAGCTCGTCTACGGGCGCGTGCTGCTCAAGGCGCTGGGGACGAAGAACGTCACCTCCGCCTCGACGGTGGACCAGTACCCCAAGCAGCTGGCCTCCGGCCTCATGTTCGGGACGAACCTCTCGGTGCCGGTGCCCGACCTGGACCGGACGGACCACCTGCTCATCCTCGGGGCCAATCCTCTGGCGTCCAACGGGTCGCTGATGACCGCGCCGGACGTCCGCGGCCGCCTACGTGGGATCCAGGAGCGCGGTGGCAAGGTCGTCGTCGTGGACCCGCGGCGCACGCGGACCGCCGAGGTCGCCGACGAGCACGTCTTCATCCGTCCCGGGACCGACGCGCTGCTGCTGTTCGCGATCGCCCACGTCCTCTTCGACGAGGACCTCGCGCACCCCGGCGAGTCCCTGGAGGCGCTCGTCAGCGGGCTGGAGACCGTCCGCTCGCTCGCCGCGGGCTTCGCCCCCGAGGCGGTGGCTGCGGCCTGTGGCATCGACGCGGACGTCATCCGCCGCATGGCCCGGGAGCTCGCGGCCGCGCCGACCGCCGCGGTCTACGGCCGGATCGGGACGACGACGACGAGCTTCGGGACGACCGCCTCCTGGCTCGTGGACGTCCTGAATGTCCTGACGGGGAACCTGGACCGACCCGGCGGCGCGATGTTCACGACGCCGGCGAGCGGGTCGCCGAACACGAGCGGCGAGTCCGGGCACGGGCGTGGTGTCCGCACCGGGCGCTTCCGGTCGCGCGTCCGCGGCATCGACGAGATCTTCGGCGAGCTGCCCGTGGCCGCGCTGGCGGAGGAGATCGACACGCCCGGCGAGGGCCAGGTCCGGGCGCTCGTCACGCTGGCCGGCAACCCCGCCGTCTCCACCCCGAACAGCGAGCGGCTCGGCGCGGCGCTGGCGGGGCTGGAGTTCATGGTCAGCATCGACATCTACCTCAACGAGACGACCCGCCACGCGGACGTCATCCTGCCGGTGCCCTCGCCGCTCGAGCGCCCGCACTACGACCTGGCGCTCTACGCCTTCGCCGTGCGCAACGTCGCGAACTTCTCGCCCGGGATGTTCGAGAAGCCGGCCGACATGCCACACGAGTGGGAGACGATCCTCCGCCTCGTCGGCGTCGTCACCGGCCAGGGCGCGGACGTCGACGTGACGGCGGTGGACACGTTCGTCGCCACCGAGGCGGTGCGGCGCGAGATCAACACGCCGGCGTCAGCGCTGGCCGGGCGCAGCGTCGAGGAGATCATGGCGGCGCTCGAGCCCCGGGTCGGACCCGAGCGGATCCTCGACCTGCTCCTGCGCGCCGGCCCGTTCGGGGACGGCTTCGTCGACGAGGCCGACGGCCTGTCGCTCGCGACCCTCGAGGCGGCGCCCCACGGCGTGGACCTCGGGCCGCTGCAGTCCCGCCTGCCGGAGGTGCTGCGCACCCCGTCGGGGCGGATCGAGCTCGCGCCCGAGCCGCTCGTCGGAGACGTCGCGCGCCTGCACGAGATGCTCGACGCCTGGACGGCGGACGCGGGCGACGAGGACCGGCCCCTGCGGCTCGTGGGCCGGCGCGACCTGCGCTCGAACAACTCGTGGATGCACAACCTGCAGCCGCTCGTGAAGGGCAAGGCGCGCTGCACGGTCTGGGTGCACCCCACCGACGCCGAGCGACTCGGCCTCGTCGACGGCGAGGCCGCGCGCGTGAGCGCCCGGGCGGGGACGATCGAGATCCCCGTGCAGGTGACCGAGGACGTCATGCCCGGCGTCGTGTCGATCCCCCACGGGTGGGGCCACGACGTCGCCGGGGCGCGCATGACGGTCGCCGCGGCGCACGCCGGCGTCAACTCGAACATCCTCGCCGACGAGCAGGAGGTCGAGCCGCTCTCGGGCACCGCGGTCCTCAACGGCATCGCGGTGACGCTCGAGCCGGCGCGGGTGGCCACGCCGGCCTGAGCGGGGCCGGCGGCCCCGGGCGATCAGAGGCCGAGGACCTTCGCCTTGGCGGCGGCGAGCACCGCGTCGGTCAGGACGCCGGACTGGTGCAGCGCCGCGAACCGCTGCAGCTGCGCGACGGTGTCGTCCTCGGCGGCGGGCGCGGGGGCCGGCGGCGCGGCTGCGGCCGCCGCGGCGTCCTGCTGGGCCCAGCGCTGCTGCTGACGGCGGGCCGTGTTGTTCGACACGCGCGTGGCGGTGCCGGAGATGACGGCCGTGCGGCCGACGGTGCGAAGCAGTCCCATGGTGTTCTCCTTCAGACGGCCGCGTCGGCGGCTTCGAGGGCGGTGAGGGTGTCGATGAGGTCGGCGGCGTCGACGCGCTGGAAGTCCAGGACCCGGCCGCCGTTGCGGCGCACGGCGGTGGCGAACGGCGCAGCCCGCGCGTTCTCGAAGCAGATGAGGACGGCCGTGGCGCCGGCCTCGAGCGCCTCGCCCGCGGTGGCGACGTCGTCGTCCCCGAGCAGCCCCGTCCGCGCCCCGGCGAAGACGACGAGGTCGTTCTCGCCGTCGCCGTCCACGTCGGTGATCTCGATCCCGGAGACGGTGCCGTCGGCGTCCTTGTGCACGACGAGGACGTCCAGGACGCGGACGATGCCGCGGTCGACGAGGTCGATGAAGTGCGGGATCGCCTCGCCGGTCATCGCGGCGCCCGGCGGGTAGCCGATCACGACGATGTCCACCGGGCCCATCTCGATCTCTGCGTCCGTCGTGCTCATGGGGCTCCTCAGGGGTCGGGCGGCTCAGGGTGTCGGGCAGACCGTCCAGCCGGTCTTGGTGACCGGGCGTCCCCCTGATCTGGTGACGGCGCGGCCAGGCACGGACGGTCAGCATCCAGACCGGTTTCCGGAGCAGGAGCGGCCGTGATGCGGCAGGGTGGTCGGGGTGACCAATCACGACACCCCATCGCACATCCCTTCGACCTCCGGCCGGCGCACACGGGCGCTCGCCGGCGCGGGCGGTGCCGTCGCCGCGATCGCGGTGCTGGCCCTCCCGGGCTCGGCGCTCGCCGTCACCGGCGCGGCGACCAAGCCCTGCATCTCGCGCGTCCCCACCAAGGGTGGTGAACCGCTCCTCATCGCGCTCTCCGGCGGGACGCCGAACGGCCGCTACCAGGTCGCCGCCACGGTCCCCGGCAAGGGCGTCGGCTCCGCCGGCTCGTCGGTCGGGTCCTTCGACGCCACGGGCAGCGCCACGGCCCGGATCGACAACCCCTCGCTGCCCGGCGGCACGATCAACGCGACGGCCGGCCGCAAGCTCGACCTGACCGTGCAGGACTTCACCGCCGGCACCGGTGAGGTGGCGATCGGCAGCGTCCGCATCACGAACCTGACCGTCACGGTCGCCAACCGCCCGCGCAGCCCCCGGGCCAAGCGCCTCGTGCGGGTCTCGGGGACGCCGTTCGCCGGGAAGATGCTCTACGGCTTCGTGACGAAGCCCGGCAGCGGCACCGTCCTGCGGCGCTTCCCGCTCGGGCGCGGCAACGTCTGCGGGTACGTCAGCGCCCGGCGCGTGGTCGGGCCCAAGACGTTCCGCAACGGCAGCTACCGCCTGTACGTCAACGCCGGTCCGAAGCTCGACAAGCGGCGTTCGCTGGGCTTCGGCTTCCGGATCTTCACGATCTAGCCGGGCAGGCGCAGGCGTCCGGGGTGCCTCACGCGAGGGACCCCGGACACCCCGCCGACGTCAGCCCTGGCCCTGACCGCGGCCCGTGCGGTCCTGCAGCTCGTCGATCTTCTTCGACGCGTCGGCCTTCGTGATGTCGGTCGCGACCTCCTCGCCGGCCTCCTGCGCCAGCGTCTGCAGGTAGGAGAGCTGCGGCCCGGTGGCGGGTTCGTCGCCCGTCACCCACTCGGACGGGTCCTTCTCGGGGTTGGGCGTCGGCGTGTTGTCGGTGCTCATGGACGGCGGCTACCCCGCCGGACCGTCGGTCGAACGTGCGTTCGTCCGTGCCTGACCGGCCGTCACCGCACCAGGCGCACCGCCAGCGTCGCGGCCCCCGCGCCGGAGGGGTCCCCCGCCCCGTGCAGCAGGCCGAGGATCGCGGCCACGTACGCCTGGGTCTCGGGGAACGGGGGGATGCAGCCGCACCCCTGGACCGCCCTGGGCCCGGCGTTGTAGGCCGCCAGCGCGAGCGGCACCGAGCCGAACTGCCGCAACAGGTCGCGCATGAGGTGCGCCTGCGCCTCGATCGCGGCGTTCGCATCGAACGGGTCGGCCAGGCCGTAGGCCCGCGCGGTGTCGGGCATGAACTGCGCGATCCCGAGCGCCCCGGCCCCCGACCGCGCGAACGGGTTGAAGCCCGACTCCTGCCACAACTGCGCCGCCAGCAGCGACGCCGACACGTTCCAGCGCTGCGCGGCCTGCCCGAGCACCGCCGTGTAGCGGGCCGGCACGAACGACGGCAGCGAGGTCCGACGGTCGGCCACCGCGACGCTCGTGGCCCCGCCCGCGCTCGACGCGGCGTTGAGGGTGTAGCCGAAGTGCCACGGCTCCCACGGGTAGCGCCGGGTGAAGTGGAAGCGCTCGCTGTTGGCCAGCAGCCAGCCGTAGGCCGTGGACGGGCCGAGGTCGAGCTCGGTCCCGAGCCGGTGCAGCGACGTGCCCGGCGGCGCCACCCACTTCGGGTCCGGGTGCGCGGCGAAGAGGACGGCCTGCTCGGCGTTGCTGCGGTAGCCGCTGACGACGACGAGCTGGTGCCCGGCGTCCGCGGCGGCCGCCGCGAGGCGGTCGAAGCCCGCGGCCACGTCGGGCCGCATCGGCTTGCCGCTGCGGTAGGCGTACGGCCCGGGGTACTCCCCCGCGGCCGCGCTGCCCGACGCGTAGCCGAGGCTGCCGGCCGGGACGAGCTCGGCCTCGGCCACCGCGCCCGCCTGCACCCGTCGCACGCCGCCGACCTCCAGGTCGTCGAGCACGGTCACGCGGACGCGCGTCGGTGCCACCCCGCCGCCGGGGAACTCGACCGTCGTGCCCGCCGCGCCGTTGCGCCGGGCGGTGCGCTCGGCGGCGCGGCGGCCCAGGTCGAGGTACTGCTCGCGCTCGAGGTGGTTCGTGTTCGTCAGGCCGTCGAGCTCGGCGGGCTCGAAGACGTGGGGGTAGGCCTCCTGCAGGGCCCGCGCGGCGGCCAGTGCCGCGAGGTCGGCCGCACGCTGCTGGTCGCCGTGCTCCCCGAGGCCGCGCGCGACGCCGCCGAGGGCGAGGGCGGCGACGAGCAGCGCGGCGAGGACGCCGACGAGCAGGACGGTCGCCTGCCCGCGGTCGGACGCAGCGGGCGGGCGCCTCATCGCCCGGCCTCGACGACCTGGCGGATGGCGGTGCGGTGGCGCAGCGGGCGTGGCAGCGCCGTGGCGCCGTCCAGGGCGACGGTCACCAGGCGCGCCGCCGGCGCGACCCGGGCCAGCGCCGCCTCGGCCACGACCCGCAGCGCGTCAGGTGCGCCGGACGTGAGGGTGAGCACGAGCTGGTCGCCGTCGGCGAGCAGCTCGTCGAAGGCCGCCGCCCGCGGGCCGCAGAACGCCGGCACGACGATGGCGTCGTCGCCCGCCAGCGCGCGGAGGCGCCGCAGCTCGTTCGCCGCGGCCTCCGGATCCGCGTCGAGGGCGACGACGGCCCCGCGCCCGCCCGCGGCGACCGGCCCGAGGCCGGCCGCCGCGACGTCGGCGGCGAGCCGCTCGGCCAGCCGCGTCGG
>CAZRLR010000250.1:0-6982 GCA_964600395.1 uncultured Conexibacter sp. | reverse complement strand
TGGTGGCCCCAGCCAAGGAGACGCAGGCGGAGCAGATGTTCGGCGCCGACCAGATTAACGGCACCAACAACCCGATGAAGGGCAAGAGCAAGGTCATCGTCGCGCCCGAGCTGATGTCCACCACGGCCAACCCGCTGGGCGACGAGACCTGGTACATGCTGGTGCTCTCGGGCCGCAAGCGCCCGCTCGTTCACCAGATGCGCTCCGCGCTGAAGGCCATCGCGCTCTTCGACCCGCGCGACCCCAACGTCTGGGAGCGCAACGAGCTCATCTGGACGGCCAAGGAGCGGTTCGCCATCGCGGGCGGCTACCCCTTCACGATCTACCGTTTCAGCCCCTGAGAGGCGCTCCCTGTGTCTGCAACCCCCGACGACTTCTTCGCCCTCGGCCTGCACCCCGACGCGCTCGTGAGCGCGCTCGCGATGGTGTCGAGGGTGGCGCACGTCGGCGGGGGCGCAGGGACGGTCGCGGTCACGGACACGAGCTCCCCGCTTGGCGTCTACGACGTTCGCATCCAGGTCGTGGCTTCGGGCTTGCCCGGTGCGGCCACGGTGCGGTGGACCCTCGACGCGGGCCTGACGTGGAGTGCCACCGTCACGGCTCCGAACGGATCGCCGCTCGTGCTCGACGTCACGGGCCTCGCGGTCACCTTCGACGGGGCTCTCGTCGCGGGCGACCTCTATAGCTTCACCGCCGTGCGGGCGTTGGAGCGCCATCTCGACGCGGCCAACGCGAAGACGCGCGCCATCCTGCGCCGCCGCTTCAAGGGCGCCATCCCGGCATGGGATGCGTCTGTCGTCGAAGCGTCCGTCGCCCAGGCGTCGCTCTCGATCCTGACGCAGCGCGGGTTCAACCCGAAGGACGGCGCCGACGCGGCCATCTCCGACCGGGCCGACACGGCGCTGAAGTACCTGAAGGACGTGGGCGCCTCGATCGCGCACCCGGACGGGATGCTCGACGTGGTCGACACCGACCCGGTGGCCGTCTCCGACCTGCGGAGGGAGGACTGATGGACGAGGGCGTGAAGGGCGACTGGCCCCGGCTCGAACGCGTGCGCGTGCGCCTCGACGGCCTCGGGCGCGGTGAGACCCGCCTGCGGCTCGTGCGGGCCGTGGGCGAGACCGCCCTGCAGGAGCTGCACGCGGGCTTCGAGCGGGGGCACGGCCCCGACGGTGCGGGCTGGAAGCGCACGACCGACGGGAAGCGGCCCCTCGCGGGCTTCGAGCGGTATTGGTCGCTCCGCTACGCCGGGAGCGTCGTGCAACTCGCGAGCGACCATCCCGGCGCGCGCGCGCACCACCGCGGCGCGGTCATCCTCCCGAAGCGCGGCGGCGTGGGCCGCGACACCCGCGGGAAGTTCACCCGCGGGAAGATGGGCGTGCTGGCGTTCACGGTCGGCGGGAGGAAGGTCTTCGCCAAGAAGGTCAAGCTCCCGTCGCGGCGCATGACCCCGCGCAGCGGCACGCTCGAAGGCTGGGTGCAGCCGATCGCCGACGCGGTCGACCGCGAGTTCACCGCCATCTGGGAGGGGCGATGACCACGGCCGCGATCGACACCATCAACGCGGAGCTGCGTCGCCGTCACAAGGGGCTGGTGACCACGCTCGGGTGGAAAGAGCGCGCGAAGCACTCGCAGCCGCCGTGCGTGCGGTGGGTCGCGGACAACGCGGTGTTCGGCGCTCCGGTGCTGCACCAGGGCGACGATGAGCCCATCACGCAACCGCTCCTCGGACGCACGCTGCGCTACCGCGTCGAATGCTGGGGGAAGGACCCCGTCGAGACGCAAGCGCTGGTCAAGAGCGTGATGCGCGTCTGCCTGCGCACGCTCACGGCCCCGAGCTGCACCATCGAGAGCGAGGAGTGGGAAGGCATCGCGCAGGAGGGCTCCGGCGCGGCCATTCTCGGCGAGCTCGCGACGCTGACCATCGGCATCCGCGACGACATCGAGGATGACGAAGAGACCACGGTGGCACCGCCCACCACAACGACCGTAGGAGGCGGCTACGCATGAGCGGACAGGTGGAGACGGAGCTCGTTGAGGGCGTGCTCCTCGAAGTGGAGCCGGTCTCGGCGACCGACGAACAGCGCCCCGTCGAGGCGTGGCAGACCGAGCACCAGGTGCCCGGCTGGCTGCACCTCGGGGCGTGTGCGTCGATGCGCTGGGCGCAGGGCCGCGAGGTGACTTCGGACGAATACCGCGCGGCCGTCGAGGCGTTCTCGGACCGTCCGGTGGAGAGGGAGTGACGCGATGACCTCGGTTCCTCGCACAACGATCACGCGACGGGACGGCGGGCTCGGCTCGCTCCTCGCGTCGGCGGCCGGTCGCCTCGCCGTGGTGGGCGTCGCGGCGTCGGGGCCCTTCACGCCCCAGGTGTTCACCAGCCAGGGTGACCTCGTGGCGACCTACACGAGCGGCCCGCTGGTCGATGCGGCGGCCTACGTGCTCGCGTGGGCGGGCTGGGTGCTCGTGCAGCGCGCGGCCAACGGCACGACCGGGGCGCGCGGCAACGTCGCCCGCTCGGGCCTCGGGGCCGCCGCGGGCGGCGTCACGGCGGGCGGCGGCAACACCTCCACGGCCGTCCCGACGCTCGGAGGCACGGTCACGCGCGCGTGGCCCGTCGTGATCCGCGTCACCGCGGGCGGGGCCAACTTCGCCGCGGGGACGGCGCGGTTTCAGTGGTCGATCGACGGCGCCCTCACGTGGTCGGCGGCGGCAGCTCCCGCGGCCGGCCCCATCCCGCTGGGCGACACCGGGATCACCCTCGCCTGGACCGACGGCACCTTCGTCAACACCGACTCGTGGACGGGTTCGAGCGTGCCCGGCGCGCAGCGCGGAACCGCCACCCTCGCGGTGACGGGCGACCCGAACGACGCCTACGAGGCGCGGGTGCAGGTGCTCCGCGACGGCACCAACCTTGCGGCGGCGACGGCCACCTACCGCCTGAGCCTCGACGGCGGCGACACCTGGGGGCCTGAGACGGCGATGCCGGTCTCGGGTGTGGTGACGCCCGCGGGGACGGGGCTCACGCTCACGTTCGCCAACGGCGCGGGGCCCACGTCGTTCCGCGAGGGCGACGCGTTCACGTTCGACACGACCGCGCCAACGTACACCAGCCAGGGCATGGCCGACGCGTACGCGGCGGTCGACCAGTCCGAGGATGACGTGGAGGGCATCCTCTTCACGGGCGCGTTCGACGCGGCGCTCTGCACGTCGCTGGAGGCGCTCTGCGCCGCGAGCGAGACGCAGCTCCGGTATCGCATCACGATCGTAGGCGTTCGGGCGCGCACGGGCGCGGAGTCGCGCGCCGAGTGGGAGAACGCGATCCGCACGGACTTCGCGACGTGGCAGGGCCTGCACGTCGTGGTCTGCGCCGGGCACACGGAGGTCATCGTCCCGACGACGCAGCGCCAGCTCCGGCGCTCCGCGTCGCTCGCCGTGGCCGGTCGCATGGCGGCCGTCTCGCTCTCGGAAGATCTCGCCTGGGTGGAGCGTGGGCCGCTCCCCGGCGTCGTGAGCGTGGACTACGACGGCGCGGACAACCCCTCCCTCAACGACTTCGGCTTCACGACCCTGCGCCGCCGTCGCAGTCGCACCGCGCGAGGGGTCTACGTCGTCAACCCGCACACGGGCGCGGCGGACACGAGCGACTTCAAGTTGCTCCAATACCTCCGCGTGTGGAACGAAGCGGCGCGCACGCTCGCCGCGGCCATGGAGCGCCACCAGTCGCGCAAGCTCGTGACGGTGCCGAAGCCGCTCCCGGTGCCGACGCCGCCCATCTACCAGGGCCGCACGCCGGGCGCGATCGACGATCGGGAGGCTGCGGCCATCGAGGCGGACGTGGAAGGGAAGCTCGCGGCGGTGCTCCTCGAAGGCCCCGTGCAGCACGTCACCGCGGTGACCGCGCGCATCAACCGCACGGTCGACATCGTCGCGACGCGCACCCTCCCCGTCTCGCTCTCGCTCGGGCCGATGAGCTACGCCAAGCTCATCAGCGCCGAGATCGGCTTCTCCCTGCCCCAGCAGCCCAACGGAGGCGCGTGATGTCTCGAACCCCTCCCACCGTCAACGGCGCGGAGCTCTCGCACGGCTCCATCACCGTCAACGTGAACGGCCGGAACTACTTCGGCGTGAAGACGCTCAACTACGGCTCTTCGCGGGAGATCAACCCCGTCCACGGCACGAGCCCCGAACAGATCGGCGTCGTGTTCGGCCCGGTGACGCACACCGGGGACATGGAGCTCTACAAGCGCCACGCGGCGCGGCTGCGTCGGGCGCTCGGCAACGGCTACAGCGAGACGCTCCTCACCATCACGGTGAACTGGCGCGAGACGGCCATCGCCGAGCTGCACACCGACGTGATCAGCGCATACCTCAAGAAAGAGGATCTCAAGTCGCAGCAGGGGAGCGACGCATCCACCGAAACCCTGGAGTTCCATGTGAACTCGATCAAGCGCGACGGTCTCTCGATCGCCGCCACGGAGTAAACGACCATGCGATTGACCGACGATCAACGACAGCAGCTCCGCATCGCCAACCCCGACGCCACGCTCGTGCGGACCAAGGCCCTCCCCGAGCACGACTTCGCGTTCCGCGCGCTGCGCGTGGCGGAGCTCGATTCGTTCCTGATGGCCGTCAACAGCGAGGACGAGACCGAGAAGGTGTACGCGCACCGCACGCTCGCGCGCGACCTCCTGCTCTTCCCGACGCACGAGGAGTGGGAGGCGCTCGCCGCCCAGAAGCCCGCCATCGCGCACGCCATCGGCGTGGAGCTTTCGAAGAAGGCGGGCCTGAACGCCGAGATGCAGGTGGAAGCGCTGTAGCTCTCTGCCGACGGGCTGAGCAGAGCGCTACGACCGGAGCCAACGCGCTCCTGGCCCTCTTCCACCACGACCCCGACGCCGCGAGCGTCCACGCGCGCGCCGGGGCGCTCTTCATGTGGACGTTCCTCACCACCATCCTCGGTCTGATCAAAGGGTTCGTCGAAGCGTTCAGTAAGAAGTGAGGTGAACGGTGGCCGATCGCGCGCGCTTCGATGTGATCCTGAACGACCGCGTGAGCCCTGGGGCGAAGGGCGCCGCGGGCTCGCTGAGCGTGCTGCAGAAGCAGCTCATGGCCACGAACGCGCTCACGCGCTCTTCGTCCGCACACCTCGCGCGGTGGGGCGTGCAGATCCGCCGCGACTTCGGCGCCGAGATGCGCGCCATCCGCAGCCTCAACAACACCAGCTACACGCTCGGGCGCGCGAGCGGGTTTTCGTTCCAGCAGTGGGGCGCGGGCACACGCCTCGCCACCACGCGCACGGCGGAGCTCACCGACCGCTTCGCGGGCCTGGGCGGTGCAGTCGGGACGCTCGCCGCGGGCACGGCGGCCGCCGCGGCGGGGTTCGGTCGCATCGCCTACGAGGCCGGGAGCGCCTACCTGAGCGTGGCCCGGTTCCGCGAGGACTCGCTCACCAGCCTGGGGACGGTGCTCGGGAGCCAACGTGCGGCGGGGCGGTCGTTCGGCAACGCCCTCATCATGGCCAACCAGACGCCCCTCGACCCCCAGGACGTCATCTCCTCGTTCACAAACTTCGCCGTGGGCGGGTTCTCCGAGCGCGAGCTCTCGCCGCTCGCCGCGGCCGTGGCCGACGTGCAGGCCGCGCGCGGGCAGACCGCCGCCGACTCCCTCACGCGCGTGCTCACGCAGATTCGTGGGCTCGGGCGGGTGATGCGCGGGGACATCACCATGCAGGGCATCTCTGCGGGTCTCAACGCGGGTGACATCTTCGAGTCGATCGCACGACAGATGAACCTCGGGAGCGGGCGTGCGGGCATCAAGGCGGCGGAGGCCGCGGTCTCGCACGGGCGCGTCAACGACCGGGTCGCGATTCAGGCGTTCCTCGAAAGCGTGCGGAAGCGCTACGACCGCGGCGCAAACCTCGGGACGTTCGCGCGCAACAGCTCGAACACGCTCACGGGCGCGCTCTCGAACCTGCGCGGGGCGATGTTCACGCTGATGGCCGGTCTCGACCTCGGGAACACGCCCGGCGTGAAGGCCCTGCGTGACTCCGTGCTCGCCATCACCGGGGCGCTCGATGCGGGCTCGGAGAGCGGGCGCGAGCTGCGCGCGGTCATCGTCGAGGGCGCCAACATGATCGGCACCGAGCTCTTCGGCGGCATCACCAAAGACGCGCTCGTGCGCGACATCCGCGCGATGATCCCGCTCCTGCGTGGCGCGATGTACGTCGGGCGCGGCGCGGCGATGGCCATTCGCCAGCTCTACCAGATGGGCGTCATCGCCGCGGACGTCGTCGGCTACGTCGGGCGAGGGTTCGGGACGTGGCTCGATACCCTCATCGCCGACTTCAACCTCGCCGAGCGCATGGTCGAGGAGCTCGCCGGGCTCCCCGACCGGGTGATGACGGTCGGCCGCGACGCCGCGGCGTCGATCCTGACGGGCTTCACCGAGGGGCTACTCCAGAGCCCCACCACGATCAGCGGCGCGGTCGAAGGGGCTTTCACCGACGCGGTGACGACCGCGCGCACGGTGCTCGACTGGCACAGCCCGAGCGGCGTCTTCAAAGAGGCCGGGGCCAGCGTGGCCGCGGGCTTCGAGCTCGGCATCGCCGGGGGCGCGTCGGGCGCTCGTGCGGCCGTGGCCCAGCTCGTGGCCCCGCGCGAGGTGGCGGCACCCGCGACGGGCGCGGGCGGCTTCGTGTTCGCACCGAACATCTCGATCGACGGCCGCGGGCGCTCGGACACCGAACTCGTGGACATGATGATGGAGCGGCTGCACGACCTTTTCGAGTCGATGCAGCTCCTGGGAGCGACCAATGCCCCCACCCGCTGAGCGTGAGGACTTCGGGCGTGCAGAAGAGCGCCAGCGACGGCGCGCGGGCGGCTCCGACGAGCCGCTCATGGGGCGCGGCGGGGACGGCCCTGCGCCTCTCCAGGGGCGCGGTGGTGAGATCGTCGGGCGTGGCGCGGACGCGACCTCGAAC
>CAZRLR010000249.1:0-7014 GCA_964600395.1 uncultured Conexibacter sp. | reverse complement strand
TGGTCAACCAGGTCCCCGAGGTCACGGCGTTCTTCTGGATCATCAAGATCCTCTGCACGACCGTCGGCGAGACCGCCGCCGACTACGTCAACGACACCCTCGGCTTCGGCCTGACGAACACGACCTACGTCGCCGGGGCGCTGCTGGCCGTGCTCCTGCTCGTCCAGTTCCGCCTGCCGCGGTACGTGCCCGCCGCCTACTGGGCGGTCGTCGTCGTCATCAGCGTCTTCGGGACGCTCATCACCGACAACCTGACGGACGCGCGCGGCGTCGCCCTGACGACGACGACACCGGTGTTCGCCGTCGTCCTCGCCGTCGTGTTCGCCGTCTGGTACCGCGTCGAGGGGACGCTGTCGATCCACTCGATCGTCACGGTGCGCCGCGAGGCCTTCTACTGGCTGGCGATCCTCTTCACCTTCGCGCTCGGGACCGCGGCCGGCGACCTCGTCGCCGAGAAGGCCGACCTCGGCTACGCGGTGTCGATCGCGATCTTCGGCGCGGCGATCGCGCTCGTCTGGGCCTCGCACCGCCTGCTGGGCGCCGGGGCGGTCCTGACGTTCTGGCTGGCCTACATCCTCACGCGGCCGCTCGGCGCCTCCATCGGCGACGAGTTCTCGCAGCGCGACGACAAGTACGGCGGCCTCGGCCTCGGCACGACGGGGACGAGCTACCTGTTCCTCGCGCTCATCCTCGGCCTCGTGGCCTACCTCTCGGTCACCCGGCGTGACCAGACGCCGCCCGAGCTCGTCGCCGCAGGGTAGGCCGTCGGGATATTTGTCGAATTCCGTCGTAATGGACATGGTGCCGGGTACCCTCCGACGGTGAGCACCGCCAGCCGTATCCGCCGAGAGCGCATGACCCAGCGATCGTCGGGGTCCAAGTCCGTCAAGGCCGCCGGCAACCGCGCCAGCCCGACCGCGAAGCTGCGCTACGCCTTCGACACGTCGATGTCCCGCGGGCCCTCGGCGCTGCTGGGCTACCTCGGCCTGGCGACCGTCCTGATGATCGTCCTGTTCGCGGCGATCCACCTCATCTTCGGCCTCTCGGGCAACGGGAACCCGATCACCGCGCTCTACCAGGCGCTGCTGCACTCGATCGACTCGGGCACGGTCGCGGGGGACACCGGGAACGGCAACATCGCCGTGAACATCCTCCTGACCTTCGGCGGGATCATCGTCTTCAGCGCGTTCATCGGTGTCCTGGCCACGACGCTCGACGACCGCCTGGCCGACCTGCGCAAGGGCCGGTCCGCGGTCCTGGAGACCGATCACACGCTCATCCTCGGCTGGTCCGAGCGCGTCTTCACGATCGTCAGCGAGCTGTGCGTCGCGAACGAGAGCGAGACGAAGCCGTCGATCGTCATCCTCGCCGAGCGCGACAAGGTCGAGATGGACGACGCGATCCGTGAGCGCGTCGGCGACACGCGCAACACCCGCGTCGTCTGTCGGACCGGCAAGCCGATCAGCGTCGGCGACCTGGAGCTCGTCAACCACCACGAGGCCCGCTCGGTCATCGTCCTCGGCCAGGACGACGTGGGGGACCCGGACGCGAACGTCATCAAGGCGATCCTCGCGCTCACCACGAGCGACGAGCACGCCGCCGGCCGCCACATCGTCGCCGAGCTGCAGCGGGCGCGGAACCTCGACGTCGCCCGCCTGGCCGGCGGCGACCAGGTCGTCCTCATCGACAAGCCCGAGACCGTCAGCCGCCTCATCGTGCAGACCTCGCGCCAGTCCGGTGCCGCCGCCGTCTACCGCGAGCTGCTCGCCTTCGAGGGCGACGAGGTGTACATGCGCGCCGACGCGAGCCTTGTCGGGCGGACCTTCCGCGACGCCCTGCACGCCTACGAGGACTGCTCGGTCATCGGCCTGCTGCACGCCGACGGCTCCCTGAAGCTCAACGTCCCCGCCGACACGGTGCTGGCCGACGGCGACCAGGTCATCGCCGTCGCCGAGGACGACTCGATCCTCGAGGTCGCGCCCCCGTCGGCCGGCACCGTCGAGCACGCGCGCATCGTCCTGACGCCCGACGACCCGCCGACGCCGGACGTCACGCTCATCCTCGGGTACAACCACCGCGCGCCGCTCGTCATCAGCGAGCTGTCGGACTACGCGCCGGAGGGCTCGCGGGTGGACGTCGTCTGCGACGTCCCCGTCGACGAGTCGGTCCTCACGCGCGTCGGCGGCCCGATGGGCGTCACCGTCCGCCAGGCCGACACGACCGACCGCGACATCCTCGACGAGCTGCAGATCACCCAGTACGACCGGGTCATCGTCCTCGGCTACAGCGACGACCTCGAGAGCGCCCACGCCGACGCCCGGTCGCTCATGACGCTGCTGCACCTGCGCGACATCGCCCAGCGCACCGGCGGCGACTTCACGATCGTCAGCGAGATCCTCGACGAGGAGGACACGGAGCTCGCGAAGGTCGCGAACGTCGACGACATCGTCGTCAGCGACCAGATCCTGAGCCTCATGCTCGCCCAGCTGTCGGAGAACCGTCACCTGGCCGACGTCTTCGCCGAGCTCTTCCAGGCCGACGGCGCCGAGATCTACCTGCGGCCCGTCGAGCGGTACGTCACGCCGGGGCCGGTGAGCTTCGCGACGCTCGTGGAGGCCGCCGCGCAGCGGGGCGAGACGGCGCTCGGCTACCGCTCCGGCGCCCACGCGCGCGACAGCGACAACGGCTACGGGATCATCGTCAACCCGCCGAAGTCCGACGTGTTCGACGCGGCCGACGGGGATCGTCTCGTCGTGCTGGCCGAAGACTGATCGTCGACGTCGGCCGCGGGACCGTCCCGATGACCGGCTCGGCGCTGAGCCGCACGGCTCCGGTCGTGCCGCGCGGCAGCGGCAGCGTGATCGGCTGGTGGTCGTCCTTGGCGACGGCGTAGGTGACCTTGACCGTCCGTCCGCCGGCGGTCGCGGTCAGCGTGCCGGCGCACCCGTCGCGGCCGGTCGAGCAGGTGAGCGTCGGCGCGATCATCCCGTCGTCGGCGGCGGCCATCGTGCCGCTGGGCAGCGTCAGCGACGCCGACGCCGCGGCCGCCTGGCTCGGGGTGAGCGAGGCGGACGCGGGCTTGTCGAAGCTCACGCCCGTCGGCGCGTCCGACCCCTTCGGATCGAAGCACGCGTCGAACTCGAAGGCCGGGTTGGGCACGTCCTTGCCGTGCTTGTCGGTGATCGTGAGCTGGCCGACGTACTTCGACGGGCCACCGGCGGTGTAGCAGGCGTTGGAGTGGACGTTGAGCTCGAACTTCGCGGTGCCGTCGGGCAGCGGCACGTTGGGGTCCGACCACGCCATGAGGCAGATCCAGTCGGCCCCCGGTCCGTGGTCGGCGACGTTCGGGCCGCCCTTGTCGCACGAGGCCCGCGCGTGCAGGGATCGCACCGTCAGCCCGCGGTGTCCGAGGATCGCCGCCTGCTGGAGGTAGATGTTCGAGAACGTCGCCGGGAGGCTGCGCTCCAGGCGCGCCTTCGTGACGACGCTCTGGCCGCCGCCGGCGACGGCGGCGAACGCCGCCAGGAGCGCGACGAGTGCGACGGCGGCGCCGAGCGTCCTGCGGGTGAGGTGGCGGGACACGGGTCAGCCTCCGGTGATGTCGCGGCGCTGCAGGGTGAGGTACCCGGCGGCGAGGGTGACGATGGACCAGCCGGCGCAGACGAGCAGCCCGGAGGTGAGCGGCGAGTGGAAGGCGGGCTCGGCGAAGAGGCCGTGCCAGGACTCGAACGGGGTGGTGAGCAGCAGCGGCCGGACGCGCTCGACGCCGCCGAGGCTGCCGACCAGCTGCATGACCATGGCGATGACGACCGGGGCGGCGATGCCGAAGGCGGTGCTGCGCGCCCGGATCGACAGGAGGATCGCCAGGCAGGTGAAGCCGATCATCGGTGCCAGCGCGCTCGCCCAGCTCAGGACGACGAGCCGGCCGGCGGTGGCGGGGTCGATGACCTGTCCCGTCAGGCCGGTGAGGGGCTGGCGGCCGACGATGAGCAGGCTCGCGACGATCGTGCTCGCGGCCAGCACGACGGTGACGGTGATCGCGAACAGCAGCGCCGTCAACGTCTTGGCCCAGAAGAGCTGCCCGCGGCTGACCGAGCGCGTCAGGACCGTCTTCCAGGTGCCGTGCTGGTCCTCCCCGGCGAAGATGTCCCCGGCGACCAGGGCGGTGAGCAGCGGCAGGACCCACTGCCCGGCGAAGCCGAGCACGAGCAGCGGCACGGCGTAGCCGGAGTCGTGGACGTAGCGCCCGAAGAGGCTGTCCTTCGGCGGGCGGCCCTGGCCGTCGATCACCGCGACGATGACGACGGGCGCCAGGAGGCAGAAGAGCAGCGCCAGGCGGGCGCGGGCCTGGGCGGCGAGCTTCGTGAGCTCCCAGCGCAGCGCGTCGCGGATGCCGGGGCGGCGGGCCGCCGGCGGGTCGAGGGCCGGTCCGTCGTCGAGGGTCGTGGCCTCGGTCGTGGTGCTCATCGCGCCGCTCCGGCCAGTTCGACCGGCACACCCGCGGGCGAGCTCTCGGTGAGCAGGAAGAACAGGGACTCCAGCGGCGCCTCGTCAAGCGTGAGGCCGCGGAGCGCGATGCCCGCGGCGACGACCGCCCGGACGTAGGCGTCGACGTGGACCTGCGGCCCGTGCACGAGCAGCCCGCCGTCCGCCGGCGCCGTCGTGACCGTCAGCTCCGGGTGGTGCGCGGCGAGGGCGAACGTCGCGGCGTCATCGGCGGTGTGGATCCGGTGGCCCTGCTCGGGCGCCCGCTCGCGGAGGGCCGCGATCGGCCCGTGGAACACGACCGAGCCGGTCCGCATGATCGTGACGTTGTCGCAGATCTCCTCGACCTCGAGCATGTCGTGCGAGCTGAGCAGCACGGTCAGGCCGCCGGCGGCCAAACGCCTGACGAGCGCGCGCATGTCGCGCATGCCCGCCGGGTCCAGGCCGTTGGCCGGCTCGTCCAGGACGAGCAGCCGCGGGTCGCGGACGAGGCTGGCAGCGACGCCCAGGCGCTGGCGCATGCCGAACGAGTAGCCGCCGACCTTCTCCTCGGCGCGGTCGGCGAGGTCGACGATCTCCAGCACCTCGTCGACCCGCCCGGGCCGCGCGCCGCCGTCGAGGCGGACCAGGCCGTCCAGGTTCTGGCGGCCGGAGAGGTAGGGGTAGAAGCGCGGGCTCTCGATGAACCCGGCGACACCGTCCAGGCTCCGGATGCCGTCGGCGTGCACGTCCCGGCCGAAGAGCGCGATCGACCCGGCGTCGGGCCGGATGAGCCCGAAGAGCATGCGCAGGAAGGTCGTCTTCCCGGCGCCGTTGGGGCCCAGGACGCCGTAGACCTCGCCCGGCGCGACGCGGAGGCTGACGCCGTCGACCGCGGCCAGGTCGCCGTAGCGCTTCGTCACGCCGACGGCGTCGACGGCGAGCACCTCAGGCATGGACCAGGACAGGTTGGTGGTGCACGCCGCCCACGCTAAGCCGCCCCCGTGAGACGAAAATGAGGGCGCGGCCGCACGGCGCGCCGGACCCGCCGGACGCCGTTACGGTGTGGTGATCCGCATCCTTGTCGTCGAAGATGACCCGCGCCTCGCCGAGCTGCTCGCCCGCGGGCTGGGCGCCGAAGGCCTGCTCGTCGACCTCGCACCGACCGGCGCCCGCGGGCTGGACGCCGTCGCGCAGGTCACCTACGACGTCCTCATCCTCGACGTCGGCCTGCCCGACACGGACGGTTTCACGCTCTGCCGCATCCTGCGCGAGCGTGGCGTCCACACCCCGGCCCTCATGCTCACCGCGCGCACCGCGGTCGCCGACCGGGTGGACGGGCTTGACGCCGGCGCCGACGACTACCTCGCCAAGCCGTTCGCGCTGGAAGAGCTGCTGGCGCGGCTGCGGGCGCTCGCGCGGCGCGGCCCGGCGGTGCGGCCGACGGTGCTGCAGGCCGGTGACCTGCGGCTCGACCCCGCCACGCACGAGGTCTGGCGGGGGGACGTCGCGGTCGACCTGTCGCTGCGTGAGTTCGCGCTGCTGGAAGCGTTCATGCGCCACCCCGGGCAGGTGCTCTCCCGTGACACGCTGCTGGACCAGGCGTGGCCCGCCGGGACCGACCAGCGCTCGAACGTCGTCGAGGTCTACGTCCGCTACCTGCGCGAGAAGGTCGACCGGCCCTTCGGCGTGGAGTCGCTGGAGAACGTCCGCGGGGCCGGCTACCGGCTGCGGCGGGACGGCGGGCGCCCGTGAGCCGCCTGCCGATCCGCGCCCGCGTGACGGTCGTCTTCGTCGTCGTCATGGCGGCCGTCCTCGTCGTGACCGGGACGTTCCTCTTCTACCGGACCAAGCATTCGATCGACGCGTCGATCGCCCAGTCGCTGCGCGCCCGGCAGGGCGCGGCACGGGTGTTCGCGCAGGACGGCGGGGGCGCCCTGCGGATCCCGCCCGGTGAGCGTTTCGCCCAGCTGCTGTCCCCGTCCGGGACCGTGCTCGCCAGCCGGCCGGCGGGGGCGGCCCCGCTCCTGAGCCCGGCCCAGAGCGCGCTCGCGGCCCGGGAGCTCCACGGCTTCGAGCTCAGCGAGCGCGACCGCTACCTCGCCGGGCCCGCGACCGTCCGTGGCCGCCGCGTCGTCGTGGTCGTCGGCGCGTCGCTGCGCGACCACGAGAAGGCGCTGGAGGGCCTCGGGGGCGCACTGCTCGTCGGCGGGCCGCTCGCGCTCCTGCTGGCCGCCGGGGTCGCCTACCTCACCGCGGCCGGGGCGCTCGGCCCGGTGGAGGCGATGCGCCGGCGGGCGGCGACGATCAGCACCGCCGACCCGACGGCGCTGCTACCCGAGCCGGAGGTCGACGACGAGCTGCGCCGCCTGAGCCTGACCATCAACGCGATGCTGCGGCGCATCGCCCGCTCCGCCGAGCACGAGCGCCGCTTCGTGGCCGACGCCAGCCACGAGCTGCGGACGCCGCTGGCGGCGCTGAAGGCCGAGCTCGAGCTCGCCGAGCGGCACGCCGGGTCCGAGGCGGAGCTGCGCGCCGCGGTCGCCCGCA
>CAZRLR010000248.1:0-7059 GCA_964600395.1 uncultured Conexibacter sp. | reverse complement strand
TCGAGCGGTTGACGATCTGCGAGAACGCCGCGCGCGGCATGCGCGGCACGTTCTCCCGGATGCGGTCGAACACGATGATCGTGTCGTACAGCGAATAGCCCAGGATGGTCAGGAGCGCCGCGACGGTCGACGTGGTCACCTCCCGGCCGGTCAGCGAGTACACGCCGGTGACGATGAGGATGTCGTGCATCAACGCGATGAGCACGGGCACCGCGTACTTCCACTCGAACCGCAGCGCGATGTAGGCGCTGATGACCAGCAGGGACACGATCACCGCGATGATCGCGCCCTTCGCGACCGTGTTCCCGAACGTCGGGCCGATGAACGTCGTGTCGGGCTGGCCCTTGATCTGGAACTTGCTGTCCAAGGCGTCGATCGCCTTCTGCGCCTCGGGCTGCGTCAGCTCGGACGTGGAGATCTGGAAGGCGTTCTTGCCGAGCTCCTTGTCGGTGACGCGCTGGATCTTCGCGCCGGCGTCCACCCCGGAGGAGGTCAGGACGTCACGGATGCCGTCCTCCGTGGCCGGGTTGACGAACGCCGCCTTGATCCGGGAGCCCGACTCGAAGTCGATGCCGAACTTCAGGCCCTTGCCACCGATCGCCAGGGCGCCGATGAGCAGGATCACGCCGGAGGCGCTGAAGAAGTACCGCGCCGCGCCGGTGAAGTCGAAGCCGCGCCAGGGCAGCTTGTCCTTCGGCTTGTCGGAGGCGCCCAGCGCGCTCGGGCGGTTCAGCAGGCGCGTCTTGGACAGCAGCGCCAGGATCGCCTGCGTCAGGAGGATCGCCGTGAAGAGCGAGACGAGCGTGCCGATGCCCAGGACGAGCGCGAAGCCCTTGACCCCGGCCGTCGCCAGGACGAAGAGGATGAACGCCGTCATGAACGTCACGGCGTTGGCGTCGATGATCGCCGCCAGGCCCTTCTTGTACCCCGCCGCGACGCCCGCCGGGATCGATCTGCCCCCGCGGATCTCCTCTTTGACGCGTTCGAAGATGACGATGTTCGCGTCGGCGGCCACCCCGATCGTGAGGATCAGGCCGGCGATGCCGGGCAGCGTCAGCGTGATCGGGATGATCTTGATCAGCGCGAAGAAGTAGATCGAGTAGACGACGAGCGCCACGACGGCGATCGCGCCGAGCACGCGGTAGAACGCCAGCAGGAAGAGCGCGACGATGAGGAACCCCGCCGCGCCGGCGACCAGGCCCTGGTTCAGCGCCGCCTTGCCGAGCGTCGCGGAGACCTGCGCCTGGGAGATGAGGTCCAGGCGGACCGGCAGCGCGCCGTACTTCAGCTCGTTCGCCAGCCGCTGGGCGCTGTCGATCGTGAAGCCGCCGGAGATCTCCGAGCCGTTGGCGCCATCGATGCCGTCGCCGTTCTGCTGGTAGTCGATGTACGGCACCGACACGAGCTGGTTGTCGAGCACGATGGCGAAGTGCTGGAAGCGCTGCTGCGGATCGGTGATCGGCTGGCCGTCGGAGGTCGCGATGAAGCTCGAGCCGCGCTGGGCGATCTCGCGCGTGACCTCCTTCCACTTCTTGCGCCCGGCGCTCGTGAAGTCGAAGGTGACGTTCGGCGCCTGGGTGTTGTTGTCGAAGTTCTGCTCGGGGTTCTTGATGTCCGTCCCGCGCAGCGCGAAGGAGTCGTTCAGGACGAAGTAGCAGTCCGGCCCCTTGCCGTCGTTCTCCTTGTTGTCCGTCGCGGACTCGGCCTGCACGATCGTCGTGCCCTCGTTCACCCGCACGACGCGCAGCGTCTCGTCCTTGGCCAGCAGCTTCGCCGCGGCGTCCCCGGTCCGCAGCTCCTTCTCGCTGGCGGCTGGACCGGCCAGGACCTTGCGGGTCTTGTCGTTGACGAGGTAGAACGTCGGGCCGGTCGAGGACGTCTGGAGGTTCTGCGTCGGGCGCCGGCGCGCGCGAGCGACCGCGTCGTAGTGCGGGATGCAGCCGGCCTGCCCCGCCGACGGCCCGCCGGTCACCGAGAAGTCCGTCGGCGCGGGCTTGCCGTCCTTGCCGACGACGTTCTTCTCCCAGTCGTAGAAGAACAGCTGCGCGGTCGTGCCGACCTGCGCCTGGGCGTCCTCGGCGTTCTTGACGTCCGGCAGCGACACCGTGATCTGGTCGGCCCCCGAGCGCTGGATCTCCGGCTCGGAGACGCCGAGCGCGTCGACGCGCTTGCGCATGATGTCGATCGCCCGGTCGATCGACTCGCCGTTGAGCTTGGCGAACTTCGTCGGCTTGGCCTGGTAGGTCAGCTCGACGCCGCCCTTGAGGTCCAGGCCCAGGCGCGTCGGCTTCGTCGCGATGACGGCGAGCGAGCTCACGAGGAGCACGAGCACCAGTCCGAGGATGAAGAGGTTGCGGCGGCGGTCGGTCAAGGGAAACCTGGGGTCTTCGGGGGAAGGAGGCGCGCTAGGACGTCGGCGTCAGCACGAGCAGCAGCCCGCCGTCGTCGTCGTAGGCGGGGAAGATGTCGGCGCTCGCCCGGGCGGGCAGGTCGCCTTCGGCGTTGACCTGCACGGGCTTGGCCAGCTGGCGCACCCCCCACTCCAGGGCGGTCTTCACCGGGTCGTCGCCGGCGTCGAAGCGCAGGCCCAGGACGGTGGAGACGGGACGGCCGATGACGGCCTTGTCGGCCAAGCCGGTCAGCTCGAACGAGCCGCGACCGCACGCGATGACGTTCCCCTCCTGGTTGCAGGCGAAGAACGCGGCGTTCGGGGCCGGGTAGTAGTCGTCCAGCAGCTCGAACAGGAAGCCGAAGCCGCACTTGGCGCAGCTCTTGGGCTGCGCACGGAAGCCGGCGGTGCGATCGTTGGCGGCAGAGCGGTTGCCGCAGTTGGGACAGATGAAGAAGTGGGCCATTCGGGTGGTCGGGGCTCGGGGGGCGCTCCACGCGCCATCCTCACCAGGGCACAGGGTACGCGGTGGCGCGGCGACGGGGCGCCGCCGTGGTTCTGGTAGACCATCACCGGCATGCCAGACGCGTCCCGAGAACCTGCCGTCCCCCTGGCCGACGTCGAGGTCGCCCAGCGCATCGCCGCGGCAGCCCGCGACGGCGGGCCGGCCGAGCGCACGCCCACCGTGGCGCAGCTGCTGGCGGCCTTCGGCGAGGACGAGACCGGCGGCCCGGCGGCGATCGCCCGGGTGCAGCGGGCGCTGACGCTCGCGGGCGTCGGCGTCAGCCCACCCCTGGACCAGGCGCCGCCCGGGTCGCGGGTGTCCCTCTCCCCCGGCCGCGGCGCCGGGGCCGGTGGCGGCCGGCGCGCCCTGCCGCTCGCGGTCGGGGCCCTGGCGCTGCTCGTCGTGATCGTCGGCGTGGCCCTCGCCGCGGGGGCGCTCGGGGGGTCGGACGACGGCGACGATCGCGCGTCGTCCCTGCCGGCCGGGACGACCACGACCACGACCACGACCGCCACCACGACGACGCCCGCCGCCGCGACGACGACGCCCACCGCGACGACGACCCCCACCGCCACCGGCCCGACCGAGGCCGAGAAGGCGGCCGCCGAGCGCAAGCGCAAGGCGCAGGAGGCCGCCGACGCCAAGGCGAAGGCCGAGCGCGAGCGCAAGGCGAAGGCCCGCAAGGCGGCCGACAAGGCGGCGGCGGAGCGCAGGGCGGCCGCCAAGCGCAAGCTCACCGTCCGCCTCGTCCCGACCGAGCCGTCCTACGCGTGCATCGACGACGGCGCCGGCAAGCAGCTCTTCGGGGGGACGCTCTCCCAGCGCCTGACGCTCAAGGCGAAGAAGATGCGCCTGAACATCGGCCTCAACACGGTGCGGGTGTCCGTGGACGGCAAGCGCCTGGTCCTCACGGGCAGCCCGTCGGGCTACCTGCTGCAGAAGGGCAAGGCCCCGCAGTACCTGCCGCTCGGCGCGCGGCCGTCCTGCTGACGGCGCGCGCGGGCGCTCAGAAGAGCGACGGGTCCGTCGCCGGGGCCTCGAGCCCGAGGTGCGCGAAGGCGCGGAAGGTCGCGACGCGCCCGCGCGGCGTGCGCTTGATGAAGCCGCACTGCAGGAGGTAGGGCTCGTAGACGTCCTCGAGGGTGTCGGTCTCCTCCTGCACCGCGACGGCGAGGGTCGACAGCCCGACGGGCCCGCCCTCGAACTTCTCGCAGATGACCGACAGGATCTCGCGATCCAGGCGGTCCAGGCCCATGCGGTCGACCTCCATGAGCTCGAGCGCCGCGTCCGCGACGGCGGCGGTGATGACGCCGCCGGCCTTGACCTCCGCGAAGTCGCGCACGCGCTTGAGCAGCCGGTTGGCGATGCGCGGGGTGCCGCGGGAGCGCCCGGCGATCGCGCGCGCCCCGTCCTCGGCGAGGTCGACGCCGAGGATCGTCGCGCTGCGGTGGACGATCTGCCCGAGGTCGGTCGTGCCGTAGGGCTCCAGGCGGTGCTGGATGCCGAAGCGGTCGCGCAGCGGCGTCGTCAGCCGCCCCGCCCGCGTCGTGGCGCCGACGAGCGTGAACGGCGGCAGGTCGAGCGTCATGACGCGCGCCCCGGCGCCCTGCCCGACGGTGATCGGCAGCTGGCCGTCCTCCATCGCGGGGTAGAACGTCTCCTCCAGCGCGCGCGGCAGCCGGTGGATCTCGTCGACGAAGAACACGCTGCGCGGCTCAAGGGCGGTGAGGAACGCGGCGACGTCGCCCTTGCGCTCGAGCGCCGGCGCGGCGGTGGACACGCACGGCACGCCGAGCTCCTCGGCGAGGATCTGCGCCAGCGACGTCTTGCCCAGGCCGGGCGGGCCGGCGAAGAGGACGTGGTCCATCGCCTCCCCGCGGGCGCGGGCGGCCTGGATCGAGACGGCGAGCTGGTCCTTGAGGCCCTGCTGGCCGACGAAGTCCGCCAGGCGCCGCGGCCGCAGGGAGACTTCGACCGCGAGGTCCTCGTCCAGGACGTCCGGGGTCTGGATGCGCGGGAAGTCGGTCATGAGGTCACCCGCGCGCCGCGGCCTTGAGGGCGTGGCCGATGAGCTGCTCGGCGGTCAGGCCCGGCTCGGCCCCGGCCAGCAGCCGGTCGGCCTCGACGAGGTCGTAGCCGAGCTCGACCAGGCCGTCGCGGGCCAGCAGCCGCGGGTCGTCCCCGCGCGAGGCGCTCACGTCGCCGATCGCCGGGACGAGGTCGTTCGGCACCCCGACCTTCTCGCGCAGCTCGACGACGATCCGCTCGGCCGTCCGTTTGCCGATGCCCGGGACGGCCTGCAGGCGCTTGACGTCCCCCGCCGCCAGGGCAGCCACCAGCTCGCGCGGCGAGCCGCCCGAGAGGACGGCGAGCGCCATCTTCGGCCCGACGGACTGCACGCCGAGCAGCATGGTGAAGAGGTCCTGCTCCTCCTCGGTCGCGAAGCCGTAGAGCGACATGCTGTCCTCGCGGACGATGAGCTCGGTGTGGAGGCTGACCGGGTGCCCGACGGCCGGGACCTTCTCCATCGTGTGGGCCGAGACGGCGACGCGGTAGCCGACGCCCGAGGCCGTCTCCACGACGACATGGTCCCCGCGGCGGACGGCGACGTCCCCGGCGATGCGCGCGATCACGCCTGCGCCCCCGCCAGCGCCGCCGCGGTGAGCATCGGCGCGTGGTTGACGTGGCAGAGCGCGACGGCGAGGGCGTCGGCGGCGTGGTCCGGGCGCGGCGGCTCGGGCAGCGACAGGACGGCCTGGACCATCTTCGTCACCTGGTCCTTGTCGGCGCGGCCGCTGCCGCAGACGGCGGCCTTGACCTGCTGGGGCGTGTAGCCGTGGCAGCCCAGGCCGCGCTGACCGGCCGCCAGGAGGACGACCCCGCGGGCCTGGCCGACGGCCATCGCGCTGCCGACGTTCGCGCCGAAGTACAGGTCCTCGAGGGCGACCGCGTCCGGCTGGTGGGCGGTCAGCAGCTCGCAGAGGTCGCGGTGCAGCTGGGCCAGGCGCAGCTCGGGTGCGGTGTGCGCCTGCGTCGTGATGACCCCGCCGTCGAGCGCGACGAGGCGCCCGCGCCGCCGGCAGACCACGCCGAAGCCGGTGTTCGCGATGCCGGGGTCGATGCCGAGCACGATCATGTGTTCGTGATTCTGGCCCCAGCGGCGGATGCCTTCCCGTCACGACCCCCGAGCGGTCCGGATTCGCGGTCGGCCGAGGACGGAGCGGTGAAATAGGGTCGTGCCGTGACCGACGACGCTGGTGCAGGGATGCATGACGCCGCGGACGACCGGGCGTTCGAGGACGCCGGGCTGCTGGAGGGCCTCGAGGGCGCCGCCCGCCACGAGCGCCTGGAGCTGCTGCGCTGGCTGCGGGACGAGGGCTATCCGCTGGAGGAGCTCGTGCGGGCCTCGGCGACGCAGACGCTCGTGCTCATCCCCTCCGAGCGCGCGATCGGCGGGCGCACGCGCTACACCGAGGCCGAGGTCGCCGAGGCGGCCGGCGTGGAGCTCGACTTCCTCAAGCAGCTCGAGCGCGCCAACGGCGTGGCGGCGGACGTCGACGGCAGCGGGACCGCGTACTACACCGACATCGACGTGGACGCCGCGCGGATGGCGCGCACCTTCGTCGAGGCCGGGCTGACGGAGGAGCAGGTCCTCAACGTCTCGCGCGTGCTGAGCCGCTCGTTCGGCCAGATCGCCGAGATGATGCGCCAGGTCGCCTTCGAGCTCGTCCTGCGCCCCGGGTCCACGGAGCTCGAGCTCGCGCGCAACTACGAGTCCGCCGCGCAGCTGCTGGCGCCCTCGCTCGGACCGCTGCTGGAGACCGTCCTGCGCCTGCACCTGCGCCGTGCTGTCGCGACCGAGATCGTCACGGCCCAGGAGCGCAGCCTCGGGGCCCTGCCCGGGGCCCGGGAGGTCGTCGTCGCGTTCGCCGACCTCGTCGGCTTCACGCGGATGGGCCAGGAGGTCTCCCCGGAGGCGCTCGGCGCCGTCGCCGGCCGGCTGGAGGACCTGGCCGAGAGCGTCGTGCACCCACCGGTCCGGGTCGTGAAGACGATCGGGGACGCGGTGCTGCTCGTCAGCACGGACGCCGCGTCGATGGTCGATGCGGCGCTTGCGCTCGTCGAGCTCGCCGAGGCCGAGGGCGAGGACTTCCCCCAGCTGCGG
>CAZRLR010000247.1:0-7065 GCA_964600395.1 uncultured Conexibacter sp. | reverse complement strand
CTACGTCATGGACCACGTCATCGCCGGCTTCAACCGCGCGTACGGCCTCTACGCCTTCAACTGCATCGGCGGCCGCATGACGTACTCCGTGGGCTACGGCTCCGGCGACAGCGCCTTCTACGTCGGGCAGACCCCGCCGCAGGACAAGCCGGTGAAGACGCTGCTGTCGCACCTGGAGGCCTACGAGAACGTCCTCGGCTACTCCGGCACGAACTCGAAGTACATCGACATCCGCAACTCCGAGTTCTACAACAACGGTGCGGGCATCGTGCCGAACACGCTGAAGTCCGAGAAGTTCGGCCCGGCGGCGGACGGCGTCATCCAGGAGAACCTCTCCTACTGGAACAACTTCAACTACTTCAAGAAGGACTCGCCCGTGAAGGCCCTCCCGGCCGCGACGGGTGGCTTCAACTACCCGATGGGCGTCGGCATCGTGCTCTTCGGCACGACGAACTGGGTCGTGAAGAACAACTCGGTCTTCGGCAACTTCAAGTGGGGGATCATGAGCATCTCCGACCCCACGTACGACGTCGCGACGAACCGCAACAACGTCGTGAAGTTCAACACGATGGGCGCCGCGTTCGACGACGCCAACGGCGCCGACGTGTGGACCGAGGGCTCGGGCTCGGGGAACTGCTGGGAGAACAACTCCGTCGGCACGACCTACGACCCGGGGTCAGAGCCCGAGCTGCTGCTCTATCCCAAGTGCGGCGGGACGCCGACGAACACCCTCGACCCCGTGCAGCTCGGCGAGGTCGCGAACTACCTGACCAAGTCGGAGGCGCAGGAGGACTCGTGGATCAAGCATCCGCACCCGCCGCGTCCGGACCGCAAGCCCGTCGACGGGCAGTAAGGCACACACACGCATGACCCACCCCAAGCTCGCAGCAGCGCTGGCGGCCACCGTGGCCGCCGGCGTCCTGGTCCCCGTCGTCGCGGACGGGGCCACCAGCCGGAAGCCCGAGAAGAAGACCGTCCAGATGAAGGACAACTACTACTCGCCGGCCAAGCTCACGATCAACCGCGGCTCGACCGTGACGTGGAAGTGGCCGGCCGACGTCGGTGACAGCCACGACGTGAAGCTCACGAAGAAGCCCTCCGGGGCGAAGTTCACCTACACGAACGACGACGGGCAGAAGGTCACCAAGACGTCCTTCCAGTCCCCGCCGTTCGCCGCGGGCCCGGCGTCCTTCAAGGTCACCGGCTTCACCAAGCCCGGCAAGTACCACCTCATCTGCACGTTCCACGAGACGGAGATGACGATGGACATCACCGTCCGCAAGTAGGCAGGAGCAGCTCCGATGAACGGGCCCGTCGACCGCCGGCACTTCCTCTCTGGGGGTGCCGGCATCTTCCTGTGCACCATCGCCGGTCAGAAGATCGCGGCCGACGGCCCCGAGCCGGACTGGGACAAGCTCGCGGCGAAGATCGCCACGCCGCCGAAGGTCCGCGCCGCGGAGCTGCGCCAGCTGCCGACGGTGCCCGGGGCGACCCCGGCGCCGGCGGCCCCCGGCGTGCGCCGCGAGTACTGGATCACCGCCGAGGCGGTGAAGTGGACGATCGTCCCGACCAAGCGCGACGAGATGATGGACCGGCGCATCAAGGAGAAGACGACCTTCACCGCCTGGTGCTACCGCGAGTACGAGAAGGACTTCGCCAAGCCCAAGGGCCCGGCGAGCATGCCCGGCCCCGTGCTGGAGGCCGAGGTCGGCGACACGCTCGTCGTCAACTTCAAGAACACGCTGACCGTCCCGGTGACGATGCACCCGCACGGGGTCCTGTACTCCCCGCAGATGGATGGCGCCTACAAGGGCAAGTTCACCGACCCGGGTGGCTTCGTCAAACCCGGCAAGACGTTCCAGTACTCGTGGGACTGCCGCGCCGGCACCGAGGGCGTGTGGCCCTACCACGACCACGGCCCGATGGACCCGGCCCCGCTCTACAAGGGCCTCTTCGGCGCGATCAACGTCCGCAAGAAGGGCGAGGCCAAGCCCGACGCCGAGCACTACATCTTCTTCAACTCGCTGCTGCCCGGGGCGACGGGCCTGTCCAAGCCCTACCAGTGCATCAACGGGCGCTCGTACGCGGGCAACACGCCCGAGCTGCGCGCGAAGGTCGGCCAGCGGGTGACGCAGCACGTCATCGCGATCTCGAACGACTTCCACACCTACCACCTGCACGGGCACCGCTGGACGGGGCCGGACGGGCGCGTCGTCGACAACGTCACGCTGGGCCCGGCCGACAGCTACTCGCTGAGCTTCGTCGAGGACAACCCTGGCCGCTGGTTCTACCACTGCCACGTCTTCTCGCACCTGCACGAAGGCATGAACGGCTGGTACATCGTCGATGCCTAGGTGCCGCGTCCTGCTGGCCGCCGCAGGCGTCGCGGTGGCCGTCACGGCGGCGGCGGGCCCCGGGTCGGCGTCCGCGACCTCGCGCAAGGTCGCGATCGGCGACTTCCGCTGGTCGTCGCCGACGGTGAACGTGAACCTCGGCGACACGGTCACCTGGGTGTGGGTCGGGCCGGACACCCAGCACTCGGTCACGGGGCTCTCGGCCAACGCGACGCAGTACGACTCGGACCCGGGCGGGCGCACGCCCGACCACAAGCCCGGCGACCGCTTTCAGGTGAAGTTCAGCGTCCCGGGGACCTACGAGTTCCACTGCGTCCTGCACGGCATCGTCCGCGGGTCGGTCGTCGTGGACCCGGTGCCGGGGGACGGCGCGCCGTCGCCGGACCCGGACCCGCCGATCCTCGGCGACCTCACCGCGCCGGAGATCGACGCGGTCACGATCCGCGGGCGGACGCTGAAGTACACGCTCGACGAGCGCGCGACGGTCACCGTGGACATCGTCAAGCAGACGCGCGGCCGCGCGGTGCTCGTGAAGACGAAGGTCTACAGGGGGCACGTCGGCTTCAACGAGGCCCTCTTCCCGGGCGGCCTGACTCCGGGGCGCTACAAGGTCTACCTCCGGGCGGCGGACGTGGACAACAACCAGTCCAAGGACGCCGTCGTCCCGCTCGTCGTCCGCCCGCGGCGATAGCCCGGCATCCGGTTCGTTCCCGACGGCGGGCACGGCGCCGTCGGCGCCGAGTGTCTGAACGCCGACACCGGCGGGTACGGTGCGCGCCATGACCACGGACCCCGCGCAGTCCACCCCGCCGTCCGCGGCGACCGTCCCGCCGGCCGGCCCGGGCGGCCCGGGCGGCCCGGTCGATCCGGGCATCGACGCCGTGACGGTCAAGCGGGCGGCGGTGGCGACGGTCGTCGTCCTCCTCATCGGGCTGGCGTTCGTCTGGTCCTACGTCGGGGCGCTGCACGAGCCGCGCTTCCACGGCGTGTCGCTCGCCGTCGTCGGCCCGCCGGAGCTGGCCGAGCGCCTGGACGCCGGCGAGGCGTTCGACGTGCAGACCGTGCCCGACCGCGCCGCGGCGATCCGGCGCATCGCCGATCGCGAGGCCTTCGGCGCCGTCGTCGCGCGGCCGGACGGCTTCGAGCTCGTGACGGCGTCGGCGGCCGGCATCGCGGTGGCGACGGGCCTGGCCGCCGACCTGCCCGAGGTGCTGCGGGCCGCGGGCGGGGCCGGCGCCCGGGTCACGGTCACCGACGCGCGCCCGCTGCCGCGCGTCGACAGCCGCGGCATCTCGCCCTTCTACCTCGCCGTGGGGCTCGTCGTCGCGGGGTACCTCGGGGCCGCCTTCCTCGGCCTCGTGTTCGGGACCAAGCCGCTGGGCCGCCGCGTCTGGTGGCGCCTGCTGGCGGTCGGCAGCCTCGCCGTGCTCATGGGGTTCTGCTCGACCGCGATCGTCCACGCGCTCGGGCCGATGCAGGGCGCCTACCTCTCCCTCGCGCTGGCCGGCTTCCTCCTGTGCTTCGCGGTCGGGAACCTCGCCGTCGGCCTGCAGTCGGCCTTCGGGGTCCTCGGCACCGGGGTGTCGATCCTGCTGTTCGTCGTCCTGGGCAACCCGTCGTCGGGCGGGCCGTTCTCGACCGAGCTGCTGCCCGGCTTCTGGCGCGGCATCGGCCCGTGGCTGCCGACGGGGGCGGGGGTCGACCTGCTGCGCAACATCGCCTACTTCGACTCCCACGCCACCGCCCGTCCGGTCCTCGTCCTCCTCGGCTGGACGGCGGTCGGGATGCTGCTCGTCGTCGGCTTCGCCCGGGTGCGCCCGCTCGGGCTCGCGATGAAGCGCGACCGGGAACTGCAGGTCGCCGAGGCCGAGGCGATGAGCGCCGCCGCCGCCGGCTAGTACCGGTACTAGGCCGCGCTCGTCGCCGCCAGCTCGCGGCGGATCTTCACGTCGCCGATCAGCGAGCCGGGCGGGCCGAGCGTCACGACGACGATCGCCGGGAACCACCAGCCCCAGCGGCCCTCACCGGCACCCTTGGCGCAAAGGTAGAGCAGCCCGAGGTAGCCGACCCCGTGGATCGGCCCGAGGATGCCCTTGACCGCGTCGCTGCCGATCGCGAAGCAGACGACGAGCGGGATGAGGATGAGGAAGTCGACGAGCGCCAGGAGGCGGATGCGGTCCAGCTGCTTGATCGTCTCGGCGGCGTCCATGCCCCGCATGATGGCGGACACCGGCGCCGCGGGGACGTCAGGACAGGTCGCCGACCGCCTCCTTCGCCGCGCGGGAGCCCGAGCGCACCGCGCCGTCCATGTAGCCGTTCCAGTACGTCGCGGTCTCGGCGCCGGCCCAGTGCACGCGCCCGACGGCGGCGCGGATGGCCGGGCCGTAGTCCAGCAGGACGCCGGGCGGCGTGAAGCCGACGTAGCACCCGCGCGTCCACGGCTCGCCGGACCAGTTCATCTCGACGTACTGCTTCGGCGTGGCCGCCTGCGCCCCGAAGTACGTCTGGAAGTTGGCCAGGACCCCGGCGCGCCGCTCGGCCGCGCTCTTGCGCGCCCACACGCGCGCGAAGTGCCCCTCGATGAAGCCGAGCATGATCCCCGGCGAGCCGTCCGGCGGGGAGTTGTCGTAGGTGATGCGGCACGGCTCGGCGTCCGAGGTGACCTGGCCGGCCAGGCCGGCGTCGCGCCAGAACGGCTTGTCGTAGACCGCCACGCACTTGATCGCGTTGCCCTGCGGGAACCGCTGCAGCAGCTGGGCGCGGTCGGCGGGCAGCGGTGGGTGGTAGTCGATCAGGCCGGTGACCGCCGGCGGCCCGGTGACGATGACCGAGCGGGCGCTGACCGTGACGCCGTCGGCCTCGACCGTCACGCGGCCGCCCTTCTGGACGATCCGCCGGACCGGGTGGCCGAGGAGGACGCGGCGCGCGCCGAGCTGCTTGGCCATGCGGATCGACAGCGTCTGCGAGCCGCCGACGAAGCGCGACTCCTGCGCGCCGCCGGCGGTGTTGATGAGGCGCTCGAGCGTCCCGGGCGTCGACTCATTGCCCGCCCCGCGGATGTACATGAGGACGTGCAGCAGCGAGACGTCGCGCGGCTCGGCCGCCCACACCGCCTGGATCGCCAGGTCCAGCAGGAAGCGCCCGGACGGCGTCGTCGCGTTGGCCTGCTTCCACGTCTCGAACGTCTGCCCGTCCCACGCCTCGGCGTCCGGGGCGGTCCACGGCGCGTCGAGCGGCAGCGTCGCCGCCATCTGGTCCAGCTTCTGGATCGCGGTGAACGCGTCCAGGACGCCGGTCCTGTCCGGCGGGACGGCGCCGAGCGGGCCGTCGGTCGTGTAGCGCTGGTTGGAGCCGTTGCGGTGGTAGACGTACTCGCCGGCGTTGTAGGTCTTGAAGGTGTCGACGCCGAGGGACTTGGCCAGCGCGAGCAGGCGGTCCTGCGTCGGGCCGACCCACTGCCCGCCGATCTCGACGACCTTGCCGGGGTAGGCCGCGCCCAGACCGTGGTTCAGCGTGCGGCCGCCGACGCGGGTGCGCGCCTCGAGCACGAGGACCGACTTGCCCGCGGCGACGACGTCGAGCGCGGCCTGCAGCCCGCTCAGGCCGGCGCCGACGATGACGACATCGGCCCTGCGGGTCCGCGCCGCGGCGGGCCTCCTCGCCGCCGCCGCGCTCGCAGGAGCGCCCGGGATGAGCGTGGCCGCGGCGGCCGCCGTCCCCGTGCCGAGCAGTCGCCTGCGGGTGATCGCCGTCCGTGGTGCCTCGTGCATCGCGCGATCCTGCCAGGACCGGCGAGGCGCCGCCAGCGCCTCTGGCGGCGGGCCCTACCAGCCCCAGGTGCCGGGCCCGCCCTTGAACGGCCCCGCGACGTCGTCGGTGATCCAGCCGCCGTAGAAGTCGCCGTCCTGCGAGCGGACGACCTCGTCGTCCAGGAGGCAGCGGTCCATGCGTCCGGGGTAGAAGGCGAGGTGGTCGCGCAGCGGGGCGAAGCGCGGCGTCGGGTCCGGGTAGGCCCACGCCGCGGCGGGCTCCTCACGACCGGGGGCGACGACGTCGAAGTACCTCGCCGCACCCTTCCACTCGCAGACCGTGGAGCGGCGCGCCGAGGGGATGACGTAGGTGAAGTCGACGTCCGCCGGCGGGATGTAGATCGTCGGCGGGTGGCTCGTCTCCAGCACCTTGAAGGCGCCGACCGAGTCGACGATGAGGACGCCGCCGATCTCGATGCGCACCCGGCGGTCGCACGGCACGAGGGCCGGGGGACGCGGGTAGTCCCACACGCTGACCGGGGCGGTGCTCATGCCTGCGGTACGGCGGCGGCGCGGCACCCGATGACGCCGCCGGTGCGCCGCCGCCAGCCCGGCGTGCTTACACTCCTGGCTCGATGGAGCGCCGCCCTCACCTGCGCCTGCTCGCCGGCCTCGGCGTCCTGGCCCTGCTCGTGGGCGCCTCCTGCATCGTCGACGGCCTGGACGTCGGGCTCATGCTGCTCGCGCCCGCGCTCGTCCTGCTCGTCCCGCTGCTCGCCGGCCGGTACGTCGGCGAGGAGCACCTGACGCGCTGGCGCGCGGCCTTCACGCCCCGGCGTCGCCGGGCCGCCCGGCGCCTCGTGCCGCAGCTGCGGCGCATCGCGCGGACGCCGTCCGCCGGCACCGGCGCGCAGATCGCCGCGGCCCTCGGCCGTCGCGGTCCACCGCGCCCGCGCGCCCTC
>CAZRLR010000246.1:0-7069 GCA_964600395.1 uncultured Conexibacter sp. | reverse complement strand
GTCATCCACCTGGCGGCGATCGTCGGCGGCATCGCGAACTTCCACAAGCTGCCGCACACGCTGACGGAGGTGAACAACGCGCTCTACAACGCCGTCGTCCGCGCCGCGCTGGAGACCTCGGTCGAGCGCTTCGTCTACGTCTCCTCCTCGATGGTCTTCGAACGCGCGACGGAGTACCCCACGACCGAGGCCCACATCCTCGACACGCCGATCCCTCAGTCGGCCTACGGCTTCTCGAAGCTCACGGGCGAGGTCTACGTCAAGGCGGCCCACGACGAGCACGGCCTGCCCTACACGATCTGCCGCCCGTTCAACGCCTACGGCCCCGGCGAGATGCCCGAGGACGAGGTCGGCATCGCCCACATGGTCCCCGACGTCATCAAGAAGTGCCTCGCGCTGCAGGCCGCGGGCGACCCGCACCCGGTGCTGCCGATCTTCGGTGACGGCACGCAGACGCGGACCATCACCCACATCGACGACATCGCCGACGGCATCGTCGCCGCCATGTCGTCCCCCGCCGGCCTCAACGAGGACTTCAACGTCTCCGCCGGCGAGGAGATGACCGTCGCCCAGATCGCCCGCGTCATCTGGAACGCCGTGGGTCTCGACGACGACGCCTTCCGCCTCGAGCACCTGCCGACCTTCGAGGTCGACGTCGTGCGGCGCTGGCCGTCGGTCGAGAAGGCCCGCCGGCTGCTGGGCTGGGAGGCGCGGATCGGCGTCGAGGAAGGCGTCGCCCAGACGACGCAGTGGCTGCGCAGCCGCCTGGACGCCGCCGCGACGAGCGGCTGAGCGACCACGCGATGGCGCCGCTCACGGTCCTCGTCACCGGCGGCGCCGGGTACATCGGCGCCACGACCGCGCTGGAGCTCGTCGGCGGCGGGCACCGCGTCCGCGTGCTCGACAACCTCCTGCACGGACAGACGGAGATCGCCGACCTCGTGCGCGGGGCCGGCGCCGACGTGCACGTCGGGGACGTCCGCGACGCCGAGGCGCGTGCGGCCGCGATCGCCGGCGTCGACGCCGTCGTCCACCTCGCCGCGATCGTCGGCGACCCCGCGTGCGCCCAGGACCCCGCCGGCGCCGAGGCCGTGAACGTCGGCGGGACGACGGCCCTCGTCGAGGCCGCCCGCTCCGCCGGCGTCGGGCGTTTCGTCTTCGCCTCGACCTGCTCGAACTACGGGCGGATGGCGGACCCGACAATCCCGGTGAAGGAGACGGGCGAGCTGGCCCCCGTGTCGCTCTACGCCGAGCAGAAGGTGCAGATGGAGCGGCTGCTGGCCGGCCTGCCCGGAGCGACCTGCCTGCGCTTCGCGACGATCTACGGCGTCGCCCCGCGGATGCGCTTCGACCTCACCGTCAACGAGTTCACGCGCGACCTGTGGGCCGGGCGCACGCTCGAGGTCTTCGGCGAGCAGTTCTGGCGGCCGTACGTGCACGTCGCCGACGCCGCCCGCGCCGTCCGGCAGGTGCTCGAGAGCCCGCCGGAGCGGGTCGACGGCGAGACGTTCAACGTCGGGCGCACCGCCGAGAACTTCCGCAAGCTCGACCTCGTCGACGAGATCCGGCGCGTCGTGGACCGCGGGACGGTCACCTTCGTCGCCCGTCAGGAGGACCCCCGCGACTACAAGGTCGACTTCCAGAAGGCAGCCGACGTCCTGGGCCTGCGCCCGGAGCGGTCGGTCGCCGACGGGATCCGCGAGGTCGTCGCCGCCCTGGACGCCGGGCGCTTCGCCGACCCGTGGCACCCGCGCCACCGCAACTCGACCTGACCTCGGTGCCGCCCGTCGCCACCATCCCGCTCTTCGACCTCACGCTGCGCGAGGCGGAGCTGGCGGCGGTCGAAGCCCTGCTGCGCACCGGCGAGCTGACCGGCGGCGCGCGGGTCGCCGCCTTCGAGACGGCCTTCGGCGCCCGCCTCGGGGACGGCGCGGCGATCGCGACGAACTCGTGCAGCGCCGCGCTCCTGCTGGCGTACGCGGCCGTCGGCGTCGGCCCGGGGGACGAGGTCGTCGTGCCGTCGCTGTCGTTCGTCGCGACGGCCGCCGCGGTCGCGCATCTCGGCGCCCGGCCCGTCTTCGCCGACGTGCTCGGCCCCGGCGAGCCGACGCTCGACCTCGAGCACGTCGCAGGCCTCATCACGCCACGGACCCGCGCGGTCGCCTGCATGCACTTCGGCGGCTACGCCGCGCGCGCCCACGAGCTGCGCCGCCTCTGCGACGCCGCGGGCCTGGCGCTGGTCGAGGATGCCGCGCACGCCCCGGCCGGCACGCTCGACGGCCGGCCGCTGGGGACGATCGGGCACGTCGGCTGCTTCAGCTTCTTCGCCAACAAGGTGCTCTCGGCGGGCGAGGGCGGGCTGCTGTACACCGACGACCCGGCGATCGCCGCCCGCGCCCGGGCCGCAGCTGCGGACCCGCGCCATCGCTTCGACGAGCTGCGGGCGACCCTGGCGCTCGCACGCCTGGAGCACCTGGACGCCGACGTCACCGCGCGCCGGGCGCTCACGCGTCGCTACCGCGCCGCCCTGGGCGGGCGCGAGGACCTCGTGCTGCCGTTCGCCGACGACGCCGTCGCGACGTCCGCCTGCTACACGATGCCCGTCGTCCTCGGCGACCCGGCGCGGCGCGACACGGTCCGCCTGCGCCTGCGCACGGAGCACGCGATCCAGACCTCCGTGCTCTACCCGGCGATCCACGCCTTCACCGCCTACCGCGACGACGCCGCGGGCGCCCACCTGCCGCAGACGGAGCGCTGCGCCGACGGCGAGATCTCGCTGCCGCTGTACCCCGAGCTGCGCTCCGACGAGCAGGACCGCGTCGTCGCGGCGCTGCTGCAGGAGCTCGACCGGCCGTGAGCACCGCCCTCCCGCTCGGGCGCCTCGTCCTTGCCGAGGCCGACGTGCAGGCGGTGCTGGACTGCCTGCGCTCGGGGTGGCTGACCATGGGCCCGCGCACCCAGCGCTTCGAGCAGGAGCTCGCGGCCGCGACCGGCGCGGCGCACGCGGTCGCCGTCTCCTCGGCGGCGGCCGGCGTCCAGCTCGCGCTCACGGCGGCAGGGGTCGGCGCCGGGGACGAGGTCCTCGTCTCGGCGCTGGCCGAGGCGCCGGCGCTCGCCGCGATCCGTGAGCTCGGTGCGACGCCCGTCGGCTGCGACGTGGAGGACGTCCTGCGGCCCAACGTCGACCCCGCGCGCGTGGCGGCGGCCGTGACCTCGCGCAGCCGGGCCGTCCTTGCGGCCCACCACTGGGGTCACCCGTGCGATCTGGCGGCGCTGCGCGCGGTCTGCGACGCGGCGGGGCTCGTCCTCGTCGAGGACGCCGCGCACGCGCTGCTGGCCGACGGGGTCGGTGCCGGGGACCTCACGTGCTACTCGCTGGAGGCCACCCAGCCGCTGGGGGTCGGCGACGGGGGCTGCGTCACCGGCCAGGACGAGGCGCTCGTCGCGGCGGCGCGCCTGCGCCGCTCGCACGCGATGACCTCGGTCACGTGGGACCGCCACCGCGGGCACGCCGAGTCCTACGACGTCGTCGCCCTCGGCCACAACTTCCGCCTCGACGAGCCACGCGCGGCGCTCGCCCTCAGCCGCCTGCCGGGGGTTCGGGCGGACGTCGGGCACCGGCGCGCGCTCGTCGGCGACTACCGCCGGCAGTTCGGGGCGGTCGCCGGCGTCCGGCTCGTCTTCGACGAGGCGGACGTCGAGATCGGCGGTCACGGTGCCTTCGGGATCCTGCTGGCGGACTCCGCGACCCGTGACGTGGTCGCCGCCGCCCTGGCGGTGGACGGGATCGCCTGCGCCGTCGTCACGGGGCCGGACGCCGTCACCGCGAGCCGGGCGCCCCTGGCCGCGGCCTTCGCGGCCCGCGGGCTGCGCCTGCCGCTCAGCGCGGCGATGGACGAGGCCGACGTGGACCGCGTCGTCGCAGCCGTCCGTCAGGCCGTCGAGTCGGGGAGCAGCCGCTTGTAGAGCTCCTCGGTGTTGTCCTGCGCGCGCTCGTAGTCGTCCATCCGGCCGATGTCGACCCAGTACGCCGAGGACGCCTCCGCGCGGACGACGACGCCGGCCTCGACGAGGCGCAGGACGAGGTCGGGGAAGTCCAGGTGGATGCCGGGCTCGATGTGGGCCACGACGGACGGGTCGAAGCAGTAGATGCCCATCGACGCGCGATAGCGAAGCTTGGGCTTCTCGTCGTACCCGGTCACGAGCCCCGGGTCCTCCGAGTCCGCGAAGCGCATGACCCCGAGCGGGATCGTGATGTCCTGCGTCGTCGTCGCGATCGTCGCCGCGGCGTCCGAGCGCCGGTGCTGGTCGAGCAGGCGCCGGAAGTCCAGGTCGGTCAGGACGTCGCCGTTGAGCACGAGGAACGGGGCGTCGAGCCCGCCGAGCAGGGCCAGCGCCCCGACCGTCCCGAGCGGGGTGTCCTCGCGGAAGAAGTCGACCTCCAGGCCGTAGCGCGACCCGTCGCCGGTGTAGGCCTCGATGAGCTCGGCCAGGTGGCCCGTGACGATCGTGACCCGGCGGAAGCCGAAGTGCCGCAGCTGACGCAGCAGGACGTCCAGCACCGGGCGGTCGCCGACGGGCATCAACGGCTTGGGGATCGTCGTGGTGTAGGGCCGCAGCCTGGTCCCGCGCCCTCCCGCGAGGATGATCGCGCGCCCCGGCAGGGCGTCGGTTCCGTCGGAGCTCATCGCCTGTTCCCTCGCAAGGGCTGCAGCCTATGGCCTGGAAGCTGCGCACGAATGCGCCAGACGGCGGCGCGGGCGCCTGGATGTGCCACTCTCGTGGGAAACCTTCCGCGCATCCGTCCGCCTCGGCGGACGCGGGCTCAAGTTTCGGTCCGGCCGGCCGATGCCCGAACCCACCCCCCGGCCAAGGAGTCACCCCCGTGCTGCACCGCCGCCCCCTGATCGTCGCCACCGTCTGCCTGTCGTCCCTCCTGGGGACGAGCGCCCTCGCGATGTCCGCGCCGCGCGCCGCGCAGCCGCGTCAGGGCTCCGGCGACGCGGAGACCGCGGCGGACGTCAAGGCGGCCGACGCCGAGTTCGCCGCGCTGTGCCGTCTGGTGGCCAAGGGCAAGATCGCCGACGACGGGGACGACCTGGCGGTGCTGTGCGTCGCGGGCAAGAACAGCTCCAGCGGCGCCGCCGCGGGCCGCACGACGCGGACCAAGCTCGCGCACGCGCTGAAGGTCGGCAAGCTGCTCACCGGCGGGGTGGAGACGGACGGCCCGGCGAAGATCACGCAGGTCGTGAGCGTCGGCGAGGTCGTGCTCGGCAAGGTGACCGTCAAGCCCGAGGAGGAGACCGTCGTGGCCATCGTGGCGCCGATCTCCGCCGCCGGCCGCCGGTTCCTCAAGTCGGCCGGTGGCAGCGTCACCGCCTCGGTGAAGACGACGACGCGGACCTCCCGCGGCAAGGTCACCCGCCGCACCGGCACGCTGCTGCTCACCGCGAAGTGACGCGCCCGCGACGCGTCGCCCGCGCGGCCTTGCGCACGACGCCGCGGGTCCTGCCGGCCCGGCTGGCCTTGGCCCTGACCTGAACGCGGGCACGGGAGCGGGAGCGGGAGGCGCCGGTGGCCCGGCCCTTGCCGCGCACGACGAGCGCCTTGCCGATCCCGCCCGTCGCCGGGAGCGGGGACTGCGCCGCCGCGACGAGGTCGCTCCAGTGTGCGTCGGGCGCGCCGGATGCGAGGATCTCGGCGTAGGAGTACCAGAGCAGCAGCGAGGGCGAGGCGGACAGGGCGGCGTTGCGCGCGGCCGTCATGAACGCGCGGTCGGGGAAGCCGTGGGCCCCGGGGTACTCGTCCTGGTGACGGCCCCAGTCGAAGGCCTGCAGCACCATCGCGCTCGAGCGCCGCGCGGTCCGCGTGATCTGCGCCGTGAGGTCCGCGACGTACTGGACCTGCGGCACCTCCTCCACACCGGTGCCGTACGGGTAGCTGTCGGTGCCGACGACGTCCGCCGCGCCGGCGAACGGCTCGAGGTTCGCGCCCTGGCTGCCGGTGTGCTCGTAGGCGACGTACAGGGTGCGCGCGGCGGGGTTCAGGGCCTTGACGCGTGCGGTCAGGGCCGTCACGAGCGGCGCCTCGGCGGCGACGACCTCGTCCCCGACGTACCACCCCCAGGTGCCCGCGTGGCGGCCGACGAGGCCCATGACGTAGGCCAGCAGGTCGGCGGCCTGGGTGCACCCACAGGCGCGGGCGAGCTTCGGGTAGACCTTCGTGACGTCGCCGTTCTGCCGCCAGACCGGGTGGTTCAGCGGCCAGATGACCGAGATGCCGCGGGCGGCGGCCGCGTCGGCGTAGGCCGCGAGCTGGTCGGGGGTCGCGTCCCAGGCGGTGTAGTTCAGGACGAGGGTGAAGCCGGCGGCCTGGAAGCGGTCCAGGTGCGCGACGCAGTCGGTGAGCGCCGCAGCGGGCGAGCACTGGTCGTAGAGGCCCTGCGGGGGCAGGCCGGGCGTCGGCGCCGCCACCGCGCCGGGTGCGAGCGTGAGGCCGGCGATGAGGGCGACGGTCAGGCGTCGGGCGACGCGTGCTGCGCGGGTGATGGTGCCGTCCATGGCGATGCTGGCTCCTTGCCTTGATGAAGCTCGGCTCGCATCCTGCGGGCCGCGGTGCTCTCAGCTTCGGGTCGCTGCGGCGCCTGGCATGAGCCGCCGACGGGCCGTTCTGGACACACTGGACGAGAGCCTGAACGCGCGTTCCCAGAAGTGGGGATGTGGCCGCCGACGGGGCTGGCCACGGCTCAAGCCGCGCGGCGATCCGGACGAAACAAGGTCGTAATTCGTTTCAGATCGGAGACGCTGTGCCTCGTACACGACTGTCCCTGCTGGTCCTCCTCCTCAGCGGCCTGCTGGCCTCCGCCGTCGTGGCCGCCCCGGCCGGCGCCGCCCGCACGAGCCCGTTCGGCGGCGTGAAGGCCGTCGCGGTGGCCGCCGCCGACGACGCGTCCGCTGACGATCAGGCCGACGACCCGGCCGACGAGAGCGCCGACGACGCAGGCGACGACGATGACCTCGGGGATCTCTGCACCGCCACCGAGGAGGCGGACGACAGCGAGGTGCGCGCC
>CAZRLR010000245.1:0-7088 GCA_964600395.1 uncultured Conexibacter sp. | reverse complement strand
GGACACGGGCCGGTGGGGATCCGCCAGCGCCATCAGCGGGAGAGGAACGTCAGCTTGTACTTGCCGACCTGCAGCTCGTCGCCGTCGCGCAGCTGCTCGGACTCGATCCGCTTGCGGTTGACGTACGTCCCGTTGAGCGAGCCGAGGTCGTCGAGGTAGTACGCGTCGCCGCGGCGCACGAGCAGCGCGTGGTCACGCGAGACGGTCACGTCGTCGAGGAAGACGTCGGAGTCCGGGCGCCGGCCGATCGCCAGGCGGTCGGCGTGCAGGGGGAAGGACTCCCCCACGCGGCCGCCGCCCGCGCGGATGACGAGCGCCGCACCCTCGGACTCGACGACGTCGGTGACGTCGACCGGGATGAACTCCCCGGTCTCGCCGACGCGGTAGGTCGCCGTCTGCGGCTCGCCGGCCGGGTCCTCGGGGGCGCGGTCGCCGAGGAACCCGCCGCACTTCTGGCAGTAGTTCGCGCCTTCGACGTTGGTGAACCCGCACTCGGGGCAGTGGATGGCCACGGCTCTTCCCGCCTCCGCGTCGTCCGCGTCAGTCCGCGACGGGGTCGTCGGCGCTGCCGGCCCGACCGGACAGGATGTCCGTCAGGCGCTGCACGTCCGCGCCGGTGATGACGTCCTCGCCACCCTCGTGCTTCTTGCGCAGGCGGTTGACGAGCTCGGCCCGGAGGATGTCGATCTTGCCGTGCAGGATCCGACGCTTGTAGGAGATGTCGATCTCCTCCTCCGTCAGATTCTGGATGAGGTCCTTCAGCTCTTGATCGGTGAGCGAGCCGAGGTCCGGGAACGTGTCCATGTGCGCGACGATCTCCTCTAGGTGGCGCGGGGGCGCGAGCATACCAGCGGCGCTCGCCCCAGGTTCAAGCTGAGCTTGAGGGTACACCGTCCCCTGCGTGGGGACGGTCGGATCCGTGCACTATCGGTCAGCGGACGCGCCGACGTGAGCGTCGGGGTCCGCGCGGCGCGCGGCGAGCTGCCGCCGCGCGTCCGTCCCGTAGAGGACGGTGGCCCAGAGGGAGAGGAACACGCCGATCGTCACGCTGATCGAGCCGAGCGTCCGCAGGTCGATGAGGCCGAAGCCGATGCCCGCCATCAGCGGCCACACCGACCAGCGCCCGGGCCAGTTGATCTTCAGGTCCACCCCGCGGCGGACCGCGAACGGGCCGACGGCGAGCATGAACACCTCACGCGCGACCAGGACGGCCAGCGCCTCGCGCCACAGGAGGTCGAAGTGCCAGCAGACGACGACGCCGCTGACGACGAGCAGGCGGTCCAGGACGGGGTCCAGCAGCGCGCCCATGCGGCTGTACTGGCCCGTGATGCGCGCGGCCATCCCGTCGAGCTGGTCGCCCCACGCGACGAGGGCGAAGATGACGGCCGGCAGCAGGTCGGTGCCCGCGTCGGAGGTGAACGCGAGGTAGAGGAAGAGCGGGATCCCCAGCGCACGGACGTAGCCGATCGCGTTCGGGATCGTCCACGGGTTCAGGGGCGCCCCGGCGAGCGTCGCCGGCGGCGGCGGCCCGCTGCGGTCCAGGCCGCTGAAGCGGCGCAGCGTCAGGCGCGGGTTGCGCCAGGCCGGAGCCTCGTCCGGGGACGTCGCGGCGGGGTCGGGGACGGGGGTGTCGGTCATGGCAGTGAGGCGAGGATGCCCCGCACGGCCTCGGCTGCACCCTCCAGCGGCACACCGTCCTCGACGTCCTGCAGGCCCCGGCGGATCTGCGCCTCCACGCGCCCGGAGTCCAGCGACCGCTTGCCGAGCGTCAGGCGCAGGGGGCACCCGAGCAGCTCGGCCTCGGCGAACTTCTCGCCGTTGCCCGTGTCGCGGTCGTCGTAGAGCACCTCGATGCCGGCGGCGCGCAGCTCGTCGTAGAGCGCGTCGGCGGCGGCGCGCTCGGGGGTCCCGGCCTTGCCGAGCGAGACGAGGTTGACCGCCCACGGCGCGAGGGCCAGCGGCCACGAGATGCCCTTCTCGTCGGCGAACTGCTCCACCGCGGCGGCGCAGATGCGCGCCGGGCCGATGCCGTAGGAGCCCATGACGATGGGCTGCGGGCGCCCGTCGACGTCGAGGTAGGTCGCGTCCAGTGGCACGCTGTAGCGGGTGCCGAGCTTGAAGATGTTGCCGATCTCGATCGCGGTGACGATCCGGACGGTCTCCCCGCCGATCGTGTCGCCTTCCGCGACGGTGCGCACGTCGGCGACGGTGCGTCCGGCGGGCGGGCGGAAGCCGCGCAGGTGCGTGTCCGGGGCGTTGGCGCCCACGACGTACGAGCCGTCGGCGACGGCCGCGTCGTAGATCGTCTCGACCTCCGTGCCGTGGGGTCCGAGGTAGCCGGCGGGGCCGATCGCGTCGGAGAACTCCGGCTCCCCCGCGGGGCGGAACGGCGCGCGCAGGGCGTTCTGGAGCTTGACGGGGTTGACCTGGTGGTCGCCACGGACCATGACGAGGACGAGCCGTGCTCCGTCCGTGTCGGGCGCGGCGATCACCGGGAAGGCCTTCAGCAGCGCGCCCGCGGGGACGCCGAGCGCCGCGGTGACGGCCTCGACCGTCGTGGCGCCCGGGGTGTGGACTTCGGTGAGCTCCGCGTCGTCCGGGAGCGCGACGGGCTGGGGGTCGGCGGAGGCGACCTCGAGGTTCGCGGCGTACCCGGGGGCCAGCACGACGTCGTCCTCCCCCGCCGGGCAGGGCGCCATGTACTCGTGCGCGCTGGTGCCGCCCATCATCCCGACGTCCGACTGGCACTCGAACCACTCCAGGCCCGTGCGGTCGTAGATCGCCCGGTAGGCCCGGCGGTGGGCCTCGTACTGGACGTCCAGGCCGGCCTCGTCGCGGTCGAAGGAGTAGGAGTCCTTCATGATGAACTCGCGGGTGCGCAGGATCCCCGCGCGCGGGCGCGCCTCGTCCCGCTCCTTGACCTGGAAGTGGTAGAGCGTCTTGGGCAGGTCGCGGTAGGACTTGACGGCCGCCCCGACGTGGAAGGTCACCGCCTCCTCGTGGGTCATCGCCAGGACCATCGGGGTGCCCTTGCGGTCCTCGAGCTTGAACAGCTCGTCGATCTGGTCGCGGCCGGTCCGGCGCCACAGCTCCCGCGGGTGCATGACGGGCAGCAGCAGCTCCTGGCCGCCGATCGCGTCCATCTCCTCGCGGATGATCTGCACCGCCTTCTCGTGCGCGCGCCACCCCGCCGGCAGCCAGCTCCACAGCCCGGCGCCGAGCTGGCGGACGAGGCCGGCCCGGACCATGAGCTTGTGGGAGAGGGCCTCCGCGTCGGCGGGCGGCTGGCGTTCGGTGGGCAGGAACAGGACGGAGCGACGCATCGACAGGACAGCCTACGGAGGTTGTGGCCGGGCCGCCGGGATGCGGGCGTTAGGCGCGGCGCGGCGAGGGATATGCTCGAAGGCGAACAACCGAACACCCTTTTTCACGACAGAGGAGAGCATCCGACATGGCCTATGAGGTCCCCGCGCTGCCCTACGCGTACGACGCACTCGAGCCGCACATCGACGCCGAGACGATGACGCTGCACCACGACAAGCACCACCAGGCGTACGTCGACAAGGTCAACGCCGCGCTCGAGGGCACCGACCTGGCCGACAAGCCGATCGAGGAGGTCATCCGCGACCTGGACTCGGTCCCCGCCGACAAGCGGGGCCCCGTCCGCAACAACGGCGGCGGCCACCTGAACCACACGATGTTCTGGGAGTCCATGAGCCCCGACGGCGGCGGCGAGCCGTCCGGCGAGCTCGGCGAGGCCATCACGGCGGCCTTCGGCTCGTTCGAGAGCTTCAAGGAGCAGTTCGAGGCGGCCGGCGTCGGCCAGTTCGGCTCGGGCTGGGCGTGGCTCGTCCTCGACGGCGGGGAGCTGAAGATCACCTCCACGGCCAACCAGGACAACCCGGTCTCCAGCGGCCAGACCCCCCTCGTCGGCAACGACGTGTGGGAGCACGCCTACTACGTGACCTACCGCAACCGCCGCCCGGACTACCTCAAGGCCTGGTGGAACGTCGTGAACTGGGACGTCGTCGCCGAGCGGTACGCCGCCGCCAAGTAGCACCCGAACCGTCCTGCCGTGCGCGCCCCCGGACATCCGTCCGGCGCGGCGCGCGCGGACCGGGACGGGCACAACTTTCCCTCCCCCTTCGCGTTTGCAGGGACGGGCGTGCCGGCAGGGACCGCGCGGCGCCCTCCCAGCGTCGCCCGCCCCTCCCGAAGGAGTCGTCTTCCCCCATGCCGCCGTTGTCTCGCCTGACCCGAGCCGTCCTGCTCTCCCTCGCCGCGCTCATGCTCGTCGGCCCCGCCGCGGCGTCCGCCAGCGACGGGCAGCTGTCGATCATGATGGACGACGACCTGCTGCTGTACCGCGGCGACCACATCCGCGACACGACCATGCAGACGATGAAGAAGGCCGGCGTGGACGCCGTGCGCGTCACGGTCCTGTGGAACGTCGTGGCCGAGAACGCGCGCGACGGCAAGGCCACCAAGGCCCAGAAGAAGCGCTTCAAGACCCTGGGGGCCGCGAACCCGAAGGCCTACCCGAAGACGAACTGGGACCGCTTCGACAACCTCGTGCGTGCCTGCGTGACGCTGAAGATGACGTGCTACTTCAACGTCACGGGCCCCGGCCCGGCGTGGGCGCACGCCAAGCCGCCGGCGCGGTACAAGAAGGACGCCAAGTGGTGGAAGCCCAAGGCGCGCGAGTACTACAAGTTCGTCCAGGCCCTCGGCAAGCGCTACAGCGGCAAGTACCGCGACGAGAACACACCGAACGTCCTGCCGCGCGTCTCGCTGTGGTCGCTGTGGAACGAGCCCAACCAGGGTGGCTGGCTGCGTCCGCAGTGGCTCAACGGCAAGGCCGTCTCCCCCTCGCTGTACCGCGAGCTCTTCCTCTTCGCCCGCCGCGCGCTGGTCAGCACCGGCCACGGCGGCGACTACATCCTCGCCGGCGAGACCGCGCCGATCAACGTCACGCGCAGGACGACGACGTCGGCGATGGGGCCGAAGATCTTCAACAACGAGCTGCTCTGCGGACCGGGCTCCAACGGCCTGGGCTGCTCCATCTTCAAGAAGGAGGGCCCGATCGTCGCCACGGCCTGGGCCCATCACCCCTACACGAAGAAGCTCTCGCCGCTGCAGCGCGATCCGGACCCCGAGGCCATCACGCTGGCGAACTTCGACGAGCTCGGGACGCAGCTGGACCAGCTCTCGGCGACGGGCAACGTCCGCGCCGGGATGCCCCTCATCTCCACCGAGTTCGGCTACGAGACCAACCCGCCGGACCCGTTCGCCGCCACGAGCCTCGAGCAGCAGGCGCAGTTCAACCAGCTCGGCGACCTCATCACGTACCTCAACCCGCGCATCGTCGGCAACACCCAGTTCCTCCTGCGCGACGTCAAGCCCGACCGGACGCACAAGAAGGACTCCAAGCAGTACTGGGCGACCTACCAGTCCGGGTTGCAGACCGCGGGCGGGACGGACAAGCCGGCGGCCGTCGCCTACCGGATGCCCTTCCTCGCGAACGCCGCCGGGCGCAACGAGATCGGCCAGCCGGTCGTGTCGGTCTTCGGGCAGCTGCGCTTCCTGCCGAACACGACGTCGGCGGCGAACCCGACCTCCGTCCAGCTGCAGTTCGCCTCGGCCGAGGCCCCCGGGGTCTTCACCGACCTCGGTGACCCGCTGCCGGTCACGAGCGCCGTGGGCTACTACACGGGCCTGGTGACCCTGCCGGGTGCCGGCCAGCTGCGCGCCCAGTGGCGGGGCCTGAACGGCTTCTCGCTGAACTCCCTGCCCCAGAACGTCGCCGGCTGATGCAGCGCCCGCGCCGCCACGCGCGTGTCGTGACCGGCGCCGTCGTGGCGGCGCTGGCCTGGGCCGGCGCCGCGCTGGTCCCGTCGCCGGCGGCGGCCGCGGGCGCCCAGGTGGGCATCGCCGACGACGCGCAGATGCTCTACCAGGGGCCCGAGACGGCCGCGCGGACCGCGGCGGCGTTCAAGGCGCTCGGCGTCGACAGCGTGCGCCTGCACGCGCGGTGGGGGTTCATCGCCCCCCGGCCGCAGGACCGGACGCCCCCGGCGGGCTTCGACCCGCGCGATCCGAACGACCCGCAGTACGACTTCGGCAGCCTGGACCGGGCGGTGCAGCTGCTGCGGGCCCAGGGGATCGCCCCGATGGTCGCCATCACCGGCGGTGGGCCGGTGTGGTCCAGCGCCGACCCCAAGCAGGACAACGGCCTCTACAAGCCCGACCCGGCGATGTTCGGGGCCTTCGCCCACGCCGTCGCCGCGCGCTACAAGGGTCGCGTCGCGCAGTACATCATCTGGAACGAGCCCAACCAGCCGGCGTTCCTGCAGCCCCAGTTCAACTGCACCGGCCGGCGCTGCACGCCGCTGGCCCCACACCTGTACCGCGAGCTCTACCGCGCGTCCTCGGCGGCGATCCGCGCCGCCGACCCGGCCGCGCAGGTGTTGATCGGTGCCCTGGCCCCGCGCGGCAAGGCGCCGACCGCGCGCAACCGGACCATGCGCCCACTGCAGTTCCTGCGCGCCCTGGGCTGTGTGACCGACGGCTACCGGCGTGACCGCACCGGACCGTGCGCGTCGGCCAAGCCGGTGACGGCCGACGGCTTCGCCTACCACCCCCACCCCGTCGGCCTGCGTCCCGACCAGCACGACGCCGAGGCCGACAACGCGTCGGTCGGGGACGTCGACCGCCTGGAGCGCGCGGTGGACCGCACGACGGCCGCCGGGCTCCTCAAGCCGGCCTCGGGCAAGCGGCTGGACCTCTACTTCACCGAGTTCGGGTACCAGACCAACCCGCCGGACCCGACCGTCGGCATCTCCCTCGCCAAGCAGGCTGCGTACGTGCAGTGGGCGGCGTACGTCGCCTGGCGCCACCCGCGGGTGAAGGTCCTCACGCAGTACGAGTACAAGGACGAGCCGGTCAAGACGGCCTCGCGGACGCTCGACCGGTACGCGGGCTGGCAGTCGGGCCTGCTCTTCACCGACGGGCGCCCCAAGCCGTTGGCGGCCGCCTTCCCGGTCCTGATCAAGAACGAGTTCGGCGACTTCGGCCACGACCCGCTCACG